>NZ_JAGHWZ010000010.1:282350-405644 GCF_017746015.1 Xanthomonas sp. A1809
GATGAGGGTGCGTGCGCAGCCCGTGCTATCCGGTAGGTGAGTGGCTTCGCCCCCTTACCCTCACCCCAATCTCTCTCACGCGGGGAAAGAGACTCTATTTCGTCACGCCCGTACGCGTGCGGGACCGCCGTTAGCCGAAGCCTTCGCAACCTGCCACTTCCTGGCGTGGGCAACCCACCGACGACCCCAAAACCGCAACTGGGCCGCATCAGCGGCCCAGTCGTTATGCGTCTACCTAGCTTTCGCAGGAGCGGGGCGATTATTTCAGCTTGGCGGCGGCACGCAGTGCGTCGGCGCGGTCGGTCTTTTCCCACGAGAACGAGGTCGCGCTGTGCTGCGCGCCAGTGCCGTCGGTGTAGGTGAAGTCCTTCGGCTTGCGGCCGAAGTGGCCGTAAGATGCGGTCTGCTGATACATCGGGTGGATCAGGTCGAGCATCTGGATGATGCCGAACGGACGCAGGTCGAAATGCTTGCGGATCAGCTTTTCGATCTGCTCGTCGGCGATCTTGCCGGTGCCGAAGGTGGTGACCGAAATCGAGGTCGGCTCGGCCACGCCGATGGCGTAGGAGACCTGCACTTCGCAACGGTCGGCCAGACCGGCGGCCACCACGTTCTTGGCAACATAACGCGCGGCATAGGCAGCCGAACGGTCCACCTTGGACGGATCCTTGCCGGAGAACGCACCGCCACCGTGACGCGCCCAGCCGCCGTAGGTGTCGACGATGATCTTGCGGCCGGTCAGGCCGCAATCGCCCACCGGGCCGCCGATCACGAACTTGCCGGTCGGGTTGATGTGGAACTTGGTGCCCTTGTGCAGCCACTTGGCCGGCAGCACCGGCTTGAGGATTTCCTCGCGCACCGCTTCGATCAGGTCCTTCTGCTTCACGCCCGGGTCGTGCTGGGTCGACAGCACCACTGCATCGATCGCCGTCGCCACGCCATCTTCATAGCGCAGGGTGACCTGCGACTTGGCGTCTGGACGCAGCCACGACAGCGCCGAGTTCTTCTTCTTGCGGATCTTGGCCTGCTGCTCGACCAGGCGGTGCGAGAGGTGGATCGCCGCCGGCATAAAGCTGTCGGTTTCGTTGGTGGCATAGCCGAACATCAGGCCCTGGTCGCCCGCACCCTGCTGCTCTGGATTCTTGCGATCCACGCCCTGGTTGATGTCCGGCGACTGCTTGCCGATCAGGTTGAGCACGCCACAGGTCTCGCCGTCGAAGCCGACGTCGGAGCTGTTGTAGCCGATGTCCAGGATGACCTTGCGGGTCAGCGCTTCCAGATCGATCCAGGCACTGGTGGTCACTTCGCCGGCCACGATCGCAACGCCGGTCTTGACCATCGTCTCGCAAGCCACGCGGGCGCGCTTGTCCTGGGCCAGGATGGCGTCCAGCACTGCGTCGGAGATCTGGTCGGCGATCTTGTCCGGATGGCCTTCGGAGACCGATTCGGAGGTGAACAGGTAGCTGGACATCAGGCTTATATCCCTTGATTCGGATGAAAAGATGGGTGCGGATGATACACGCCCCGTGTGTCGGTTGCATTGTGCGCCTGAATGGATCGGTTTGGGGTTAAGCCGACGTCGGTCCGCCGCCCGGGCGCACGGGCCTGTGCGTTGCTCGTGACGATTAACTGCCCGGTGACGCAGCGGTGCCGGCCGGCCGCACCCCGCCTCAAACATCCCGATCCGTGCAGGTCCGGCCTGCTAGCATCGGCCGATGGATTCATTGACCCAGATCGTTCTCGGCGGCGCCATCGCTGCCGCCATCGCGCCGCCCGGACAGCGGCGTGCCGCCTTGTTGGCAGGCGCGGCACTGGGCACCTTGCCCGACCTCGACTCGCTGGCATTGCTGCCGCTCACCGACGACCCGGTCACCCTGATGACCGTGCACCGCAGCGTCAGCCATTCGTTGTTCGTGCTGCCGCTGGTGGGTTGGTTGATCTGGTGGCTGTTCCGCCGCTACGGCAATGGACGCGTGGCCAGCGCACCCACGCGCTGGTTCTGGGCGATCCAGCTGGCCTTGATCACGCATCCGCTGCTGGATGCGTTCACCGTCTACGGCACCCAGCTGTGGTGGCCGTTGCAGCCGCATCCGACGATGTGGTCGAGCGTGTTCATCATCGACCCGGCATACACGGTGTGGCTGTTGCTCGCCTGCGTGGTGGCCTGGTTTGCGCGCGCGCGCCCGTTTGCGCAACACGTGCTGGTGATCGGGTTGGTGGCCAGCACCGCGTATCTGGGCTGGTCGTTGATTGCCAAGCAACTGGTCGACCGCCAGGCCGATCGTGCGCTGGCAGCGATGGGCCTGGCCGATGCGCCGCGGTTCTCGGTGCCGATGCCGCTCAACACCTTGCTGTGGCGCGTGGTGGCGATGACGCCCAACGGCTATGTCATCGGCGAGCGCTCTCTCGTGGCCGACACCGGCCCGATGCACTTCCGTGGGTTTTCCAGCAACACCCAGGCGTTGGGCGAAGTGGCCAGGTTCGATTCGGTGCGTCGACTGACCTGGTTCAATCGCGGCTTCATGCGCGCGCGCCTGGTCGACGATGACCTGATGCTCAGCGACCTGCGCATGGGCCTGGAGCCGGACTACAACTTCAACTTCGTGGTGGCCCATCGCGACAACGGGACGTGGCAGCCGATCGTGCCGCGGCAGGTGCAGGCGGCATATCGTGCGCCGGTGGCACGCGACCAGATCGGTGCAGTGCTGGGGCAGATGTGGCACCGCATCTGGCACGAGCCCCGCAGCACCGTGCTGACCGGTGACCTGGAAGCTGTCGGCGCTCCGGTCGTCGCGCCCGCATCGGCAACTCAATAAACCGTGGCGCGCGCCTGCACGAACGAATAGAAGAACACGGCGTCCGGGTCGCTGTGCACCTGCGCCAGTTCACGACGCATGCCATCCACGGTGGCGGCCTCGACCGCGCCGGCCTGCAGTAATTGATCGGCCGCCGAGAGCAGCACTTCTTCCCAGAACCCGATCATGGTCTTGCGCCGGCCCGGTTCGCGGTTGTCCAGATGCAGCGTCTTGATCTGCGTGTGCACGTCGCGAAAGCCCCCGGCCAGCAGCAGGTTGCCCAGCTTGGCACCGACGAACGGGTCGCCGCCCTGGTCGTGCTGGAAATCGTTGAATGCCATCCAGTAGCGCCACAGGTTGGGCGAATACGGATGCAGCAGGAACGAAGCATTCATCACCTCGGTCACGTACACCGGCGAGCCGGGCAGCAGCACGCGCCGCACTTCGTTGAGCACGCGCGCAGGCGAGGGCACGTGTTCGAGCACCCAGCACAGAAACGCCGCATCGAACTGACGCGCCTCGAACGGCAAGTCGCTCGCATCGGCCTGCTGCAGTGTGTAGCGCGCGCGGCACCACGCCAGCCGTTCGAGATTTGCCCGCGCCGCGCCCAGCTGCGCCTCGCTCAGATCCACGCCGGTGACATGCAGTTCGGGAAAACGGCGCAACAGGATTTCAGTCTGCGCGCCGACGCCGCTGCCCACTTCCAGCAGGCGCCGCGCGCCGCTGTAGTCGATCTGATTGAACAGCGTGGTTTCCAGCAAGCGCGCCTGTTTGAGCAGACGCGCCTGTTCGGTGGCGGAAAAGCCGTGCAGATAGGTGGGGGTGTCGCTCGGTGCGCTCATGCGTGCGGCTCCAGCAAGGCAGGAAAACTCAGGCAGCGTCCGATAGTGCGGGCGGCACGCCGGCGATCAAGGCATCGAAGTAATCACGCGTCAGGGCCAACTGGGCTTCGGGCGTTTCGGCGCGATTGACCACCGCCCGGAAGTCGGCGCTTTGCGGGTGGTCCTTGGCATACCAACCCAGATGCTTGCGTGCGATGCGCACGCCCTGCGGTTGGCCATAAAACGCGTGCAGCGCTTCCAGGTGGCCGAGCAAGGTATCGCGCACGAACGCCAGCGACGGCGGCGGCAATACCTCGCCGGTGGCCAAAAAATGTGCCACTTCGCCGAAGATCCACGGGCGGCCTTGTGCGGCGCGGCCGATCATCACGGCATCGGCGCCGGTCTCGCGCAGCACCTGAGCGGCTTTCTGCGGCGAGTCGATATCGCCATTGGCAACCACCGGGATCTGCAGCGCGGCCTTGATCTGCGCAATCGTCGCGTACTCGGCGCTGCCGGTGTAATGCTGGTCGCGGGTGCGTCCGTGTACGGCGAGCGCGGCGATGCCGCAGTCCTGCGCGATCCGCGCGATCGTCGGGCCGTTGCGGTGGTCGCAATCCCAACCGGTGCGGATCTTCAACGTCACCGGCACGTTCACTGCCTGTACCACCGCGGTCAGGATGCGTGCCACCAGGTCTTCGTCGCGCATCAGCGCCGAGCCGGCCCACGCGTTGCAGACCTTCTTGGCCGGGCAGCCCATGTTGATGTCGATCAACTGCGCACCGTGGTCGACGTTGTAGCGCGCCGCCTCGGCCAGTTGCTGCGGCTCGGTGCCGGCGATCTGCACGCTGATCGGGTCCGGCTCGCCGGCATGGTCCATGCGGTGCAGCGATTTGCGCGTGCCCC
The DNA here is from genome assembly GCF_017746015.1 of Xanthomonas sp. A1809. Classification (NCBI taxonomy): domain Bacteria; kingdom Pseudomonadati; phylum Pseudomonadota; class Gammaproteobacteria; order Lysobacterales; family Lysobacteraceae; genus Xanthomonas; species Xanthomonas sp. A1809. The sequence continues at coordinate 286,870 of NZ_JAGHWZ010000010.1, forward strand.
AGAAGCGCGGGTCGGAAATGGTCATTTCCGACACCGCCAGGCCCGCGCCCAGCCGCTTGCACAGCAGCCGGAACGGTTTGTCGGTAACGCCCGCCATGGGCGCGAGGATCACCTTGGGAGCGATGGAGTAGGGGCCGATCTGCATGGCGCTAGTGTAACTTCAGCGGTGACGGCCCTTCGTGCTGCCAACCCTGCGGCGGCCGGGCCGGCAGCAGGCGGGCCGGCATGGCCGGCACCGCCGCTGTGGCATCGCCTACTGCCAGACGGCCAGATTATCCAGGTACAGCTTGGCCTGGGTGCCTGCACTGGCGCGGTATTCGACGATGTTGTTGCCGGCACGCAAGGTTGCCGTCAGCGGACTGCTGGCCCAGTCGCTGGCCGAACTGGTCTGGGCGAAGGCCGGGGTGCCGACACGCAGGCCATTGACGTACAGGTCTACGCTACCGACGCTTGCGCCCGGTGCGGAATAGCGCGTGGCCAGCGTATAGCTTCCCGCCTGCGGCACGTTGATGGTGGTCCGCAAACGCGCGCCGGGGTTGCCGCCGAAGTCGACATAGCCCAGCCCCTGGTAGTTGTGCACTGCGCCGGAGACGCCATTGGCGACAAGGCTGCCGATGCGCAGGAAGTCGAAGTTCTCCGCTTCGTATTGCCGCACGCCGGTATAGGCGGGTGGCGCGGCCGGTGCCTGCAGTGGTGTGACCGCCGCGGCGCTAGCGCGTCCGGTGGCCGAGCCGGAGCACTGGATGGTGATGTCCAGCGGCCCGTTGTGGGCGACGTTCAAGGTCAGACCATCGCCGCTGGGCGTGGCGGTGATGGTACTGGCCTGGTGCTCGCCGCGATCGGCGAAGGTATAGGTCGGCGTCGCGCTGGCGCCGCTGATGGCGATGGTGTCGGTCTTGAGCGGGCCGGTTTCCGAATCGAAATTGGTCAGGTAGACCGACACCGCGTCGGCGAACTCCTTGACCACGCCCGTCGTGTAGGGGCCGTAGGTCATGTTGAGCGCGGCGCAACTGTTGTACTTCAGGTTGAACGCGCCGCTGGCGGTCTTGTTGGTCTTGTAGGGGTTGTAGGTGACCCAGGTGTTGTCTTGACGTGCCACATAGAGATCGCCGGTGGATTCCTGCGGGAACAAGGCATTCAGTTCCTGGGTCTTGGCGGCGATGGAGGGCCAGCGGGTGGCGTACGCGCTGCGCTTGACCTGTACGGGGAAGGACTTTGCAAGGTCATCGCTCAACTGCCATACGGTCGGGATGGCGGGGTAGCGCCCGGTCTTCTTGTACCAGCTGTGCTGGTTGAGATAGGTGCCGTCGTCGTCCATCAGATACAGGCCGGAGAACAGCGTTTCCGGCGATGCATACAGACTCTGATCGTTGCCGCTGGTGGTGTCGTCGACCACTACCAGCTTGGTGCGGTCGATCACCTGCTGGCGATCGAGGATGTGCAAGGTGCCGTCGAGAATCTTGCGGTAGACATCCATATGGATGTTCTTGAACTGCGGGAAGAACTGCCAGCGCCGCGTGTTGTAGCCGTCGGCGGTGGTCCCGTTTGGCAGGCTTTGAACGGTATCGGTCCAGATCAGTTCCGGGCCGTCGAAATAGGTTTCGCCGGTCAGCGTCAGGTGCTCGATCAGATGCGGGGCGCCCGCGGCCAGAGGATAGGCGCTGCCATCGGCGGCGTACCAGCCGCTGCTGTCAGGACGGATGCCGTAATGGCCCGCAAATCCCGACAGAAACATGCCCAGGCTGACGCTTTCGATGTCGTGGTAGCCGTAGTTCATCGTGAACTTTTCTTGGATGATGAAATTCTTGGCATAGCTGCCCAGGGCCGTGCGCAAGGCCTCGTTGCGCTTGACCATTGCCAGCGGGTTGATGTTTGCGCCCCAGAAGCCGCCGGTGAAGCTCACCGCCAGATAGCCGCCGTACTTGTTGGTCAGCTTGAGCAGGTTGGCCCAGTGCTCCCAGCGCTGCGCTGCCGAGACCGAGCAGGCTTCGTCGAATCCCCAGAACTGCTCGGCGTAGTTGAAACCCAGGAAGTTCGGGTAGTCGCGGAAGAACTCACCGTAGACCGTCGATTCCAGATCGGTGCCGTTGGGATAGTCGGGGAAGTGGCTGAAGCCGCCGCTGGACGGTTGCACCATCGCCCAGACACCGTTGGCCGCAGCTGTCTTGATCCACGAGCGTGCCGTCTCGATCCCGTTCGCCACCTGGTTCCAGTTGCACTGATTGTCGGTGGCGCCTTTGTGACTGATCGAGAGCGAGATCAGCAGAACCGTGTAGGGGCGCAGGTCTGCAGGAATCAGGTCGATGATCTTCTGCGGATCGGCGGCGTTCCAGGTGTCGGCATGGATCACGAACATCGGCTTGTCGGGCGCGAGGCTGCGCCGGAATGCCGGGTCGGTACTGGCGCTCGCCATTGCCGTGGACGCCTGCGTGGCGGTTGGCGCCATGGCGCGCGGGGCGCTCACGGTGACCGTCGCCGCCGGCGATGGGGTCGCAGCGGTGCCGGCATCGGCGGCATCGCCGCCACAGGAGCTGAGCAGGCAGGGAAGTAAGACGCAGGGCAGCAGGAATGGCGTGCGCGATCGACGCAGGATCATCGGTAGTTCCGTTGAGCTTGGGGGGCAGGGCCAGGCATACCGCGTCACTGCCATTGCGTGAGGCGGTAATGCGCCAGTCGACGATGCAGACGCATCTCGGCAAGCCGCGCCGCCAGGAGCGTCCTCGCATGACAACAGGCAATGGTCGTGGTACGCCCGGTGGTGCGGCGATAGTAGGCAAGCGCAGATAGCGCGCTAGCGCGTGCAGCCGATCAGCACGCTTTATGCGATGCGCTTTCGTTTTTCGAGCACCCAAAACAGCGCTGGGTCACGTGGCGTCGCGATGGCGCAGCCGGTGGTGTGACGTTGGCAGCAGAGCGTGCGCAGCGTGGCGAAAGCAGACATGCGCTCGTTGCAGCGTCACATCGTTCGGCGCGATGCGCAGCGACGCGGCCAACCGCTTGTCGCGATCGTCATTGGGCGCGGGACATGCACGCGCATTCCTGGAAAAAACCTGGGCGCCTGCGTGGGTGCGGTGTCGAGGGCATGCGCGCGTGGCGCACGCCAATGGCAGTGAACCGTGGTCTCAGTCGTCCGCGCGCAGCCGCGGCATCGACACCGCCGCACCTTCCACCTCGGTGGAGCGCGCCGCATAACGGGTGGCAAAGCGCACGTGGGTTGCGAAGCTCGCAGCCGGCACCTGCGCCAGCGAGGCAACCAGCGCACCGTTGAAGGCATCGCCCGCGCCGGTGGTGTCGATGGTCTGCGCGCTTTCCGCGCCCACGCGGTAATGCGCCTGGCTATCGCCGCGCAGCTGTTCTTCGGCGTGCGAAATGAAGGCGCCCACCGCGCCCAGGGTCACCACTACGGTACCGCCCGGCAGCAGCTTGCGGCACAACGAATGCAACGTATTGCCGTCCAGCGCGGCGACGTCGTCGGCATTGATGCGCTCGCCGACATGGCGACCGAGCAGGGCGGCGAATTCGGTTTCGTTGGGCGTCAGCACATCCGAGAGCTTGAGCAGGCCAATCGAGGTCGGTGCATTGGCCGGCGCGGCATTGAGCACGGTCAGCACGCCACATTCGTGCGCCAGCGCCAGTGCGGACTCGATCGTCTCGGCCGGGGATTCCAGCTGCGCCAGCAACACCTTTGCCGCAGCCACCAGCGGGCGTTGGTTCTCGATGAAGGCGGGGCTCAACACGGCGTTAGCGCCGGCGCCGATCACGATGGTGTTGCGGCCGTGCCCGTCGACATAGATGCCGCCGGTACCGGTCGGTTCATTACTGGGCTCGGCGATCAGCGAAAAGCCGTCCTGCGCGGCCAGCGAGCGTGCCAACGCACCACCGGCGTCGTCGCCCAGCGCGCACAAGAAATGCGTCTTGGCGCCAGCGCGTGCGGCCGCAACCGCCTGATTGAAGCCCTTGCCGCCCGGGCCGGTGCTGTAGCGCCCGGCAATGGTCGCGCCCGGCACCGGCAAGGCATCGCAGCGCCACACGTGATCGACATTGAAGGACCCGACAACGACGACCGAACTCATAAATACCTTGCCTTGAATGACTGACTTGAAAGACTGGATGAAACGCGGCGTGCAGTGATTAGACCGTCACGCCGATGAACCCGCACCGCCTCAACCGAAATGCGACAGCACACCGGCAATGGTAGCGGTCATGAAGGTGGCGATCGAACCGCCGAGCACCGCACGCAGGCCGAACTTGGCCAGATCGTGACGACGTTCCGGCGCCAGCCCGCCGATCCCGCCGATCTGGATCGCGATCGAGCTGAAATTGGCGAAGCCGCACAGCGCGTAGGTGGCGATCAGGCGACCTTCTGCGCTCAGGCCTACGCCCGGCACTTCGCCCTTGACGATGCGCGACAACTCGCTGTAAGCGACGAACTCGTTGATCACCACCTTCTGGCCGATCAACGACCCGACCGTGGTCGCATCCACCCACGGGGTACCGATCACCCAGGCGATCGGCGCCAGCACGTAGCCGAAGATCGTCGACAGGTTGGTCGGGCGGCCCAGCAGCGCGGCGGCGCCGGTGACCTCGCCCAGCCAGGTCAGCGGTGCGTTGATCAGCGCGATCAGCGCGATGAAGGCCAGCAGCATCGCGCCGATATTCAGCGCCAGGCGCAGGCCGTCGCCGGCACCGGCCGCGGCCGCATCGATGACATTGCTGGTGGTTTTTTCCACTTCCATCTTGACGGTGCCGCGGGTCAGCGGGGTGCCGGTTTCCGGCACCAGCAGCTTGGCGACCACCAGCGTGGCGGGCGCGGCCATGATGCTGGCGGCCAGCAAGTGCTTGGCATAGAACGCCTGTTGCGCCGGATCGCTGCCGCCGAGCATGCCGACATATGCAGCCAGCACGCCACCGGCGATATGCGCCATGCCGCCGATCATCATCGTCAGCAGCTCGGACTGGGTCATCTTGGGGATATACGGGCGCACCGTCAGCGGCGCTTCGGTCTGGCCGATGAAGACGCTGGCGCACACGCTGGTGGTTTCCGCACCGGAAACGCGCATCACCTTGGTGATCGCCCACGCCATCGCACGCACCACCATCTGCATCACGCCCAGGTGATAAAGCACGCCCATCAGCGCCGAGAAGAAGATGATGGTGGGCAGCACCTGGAACGCAAAGATGAAGCCGTAGCTGTCGATGTTCATCAGGTTGCCGAAAATGAAGGTGGACCCTTCATTGACGAAACTCAGCACCTTGACGAAGCCCTTGCCCAGCGCGTCGAACACGTCGCGCCCGCCCGGCACCAGCAACACCAGTGCGGCGAACGAGATCTGCAGGGCCAGACCGGTGGCGACCAGCTTCCAGTCGATCGCGCGGCGGTTGCTCGAAAACAGCCAGGTGATGCCGATGAGCACCGCCAGACCGAACAGGCCGAAACCGATCCTTCCCAAACCTTCGACCATTCCAATCCCCGGGCTGCTGACGGCAAAACGGGAAGCCTAGAGCAGGGGGTGACAGGGGGCAAGGCGAGGGGCATTCAGATGGCCTCGGTCGGCCCACAGACGAGAGGCGGCGGGCACGGGCAGGCCCGCGCTGGCGCGCTGTGGGACCGTGCTTGCGCAAAGTCGGGAGTTCGCATGGGCGAGGTGGGCGGTGTTCATCGCGTGGCGGCGCGGCTGGTGGCGGTCGTGGCGCCCGCCCGGATGCGGTGTTCACCGTCATGCGTCAGCGTTCGGGAAACTGCCGCGCAGCCTGGAGCGGCTGAAGCGCGTGATTGGATCTACTGCTGCGACTGCTACGGCTGTCGTTGCTGCATCCGCTTCATTAGGCGCGGTGTCTTTGGCACAGATGGCCTGGGACAGTTGGCGTTTGTGCGCGAGTGCTGCTGACCGTTGCACGCATGTCCGCCGGCGTCATGCGCTGGTGTCTCCAGGCACGGTGCCGCATCCGGTGTCGGGGACGCCGTCAATCCGTCCATGCGGCTGGTTGGCGCATGCATGCCACCAATGGCCCCACCCTGGTTGCGACGCCACACGCCGGCGATTTTGCCTGTTGATCGGCAAGCAGTCGCTGCAGCAGGGTCTCGCGTCTGTCACGTGTGGATAGGCGTGGAAACGCCCATGCAAGCCGAGGCATTCGGTGCAGATAACCACCAACGGCAGACCAACACCGACAAAAGCGCCGATCACGATGCATGCGCAGTGCAGGCGGTGCTGCGAACACGCAGTCGAGCCGGGAACAGGTCGATGCACGGCGCTGCACACGCCGCGCGCTGTGCCTGCCCGACGCCACGGCCTACACTGCGCACGCCGGTCCAGGGCAGGTGCCCTGGAGGTTGCGGGAGTTCGCCATGCTTTACCGACGTCTGGGTTCCACCGGGCTGCAGCTATCGGCCTTGTCGTTCGGGGCCTGGGTCACCTTCGGCAAACAGATCGGGCGCAGCGAAGCGCGCAATCTGATTGCCGCCGCCTGGGACAACGGCATCAATTTTTTCGATAACGCCGAGGTCTACGCGCGCGGCCGCGCCGAGGAAGTGATGGGCGATGTGATCGCCGATCTGCGTTTGCCGCGCGATGGCTTCTGCGTGTCGAGCAAGGTGTTTTTCGGTGCGGTCGACAGCCCGCGGCCGACCCAGCGCGGGCTCTCGCGCAAGCATGTCACCGATGCCTGCCACGCCGCGCTCAAGCGCTTGCGCGTGGAGTACCTGGACCTCTATTACTGCCATCGGCCCGATCCGGACACCCCGATCCAGGAAACCGTACGCGCCATGGATGCGCTGATCCGCCAGGGCAAGGTGCTGTACTGGGGCACATCCGAATGGAGCGCCGCGCAGTTGCGCGAGGCCATCGCCATTGCCGAACGCGAACATCTGCATGCGCCGGCGATGGAACAGCCGCAATACAACCTGCTGCATCGCGAGCGGCTGGAGCGCGAATACGCGCCACTGTGCGAGAACGGGCTGGGCACCACGATCTGGTCGCCGCTGGCCTCGGGCCTGCTGACCGGCAAGTACAACGCGGGCGTGGAGGCCGACAGCCGTCTGGGCCAGCCGGGCAACCAATGGTTGCAGGACGAAGTGCTGGGCGCGCCGGAAGCGCGCCGGCTGGAGCGCGCCCGCGCGTTCTGCGCGGTGGCGGCCGAGCTTGGCCAGTCGCCGGCGCAGTTGGCCATCGCCTGGTGCCTACGCAACCGGCATGTGTCCAGCGTGATCCTGGGCGCGAGCCGGGTCACACAGTTGGAAGAGAACCTCGGTGCCCTGGACACCCTGGATCAGGTCGATGACGCCGGGTGGGCACAGGTGGAGTCGAGCACGCGCTGAGCCATTGGGTCGATCGAGTGCTGCGGTGGATGCTTGTAGTAGTCACCGCAGCTGAGGGCAGCGACACACGTCCGTTCGATTGGCGCGATCAATCGAAGACTAGAGAGCGATTTAAACATCCGGCCTTTCAAATGAGAATGGCTCTTGATCATTAAATGAGAATGGTTATTATTTGTCTGGCCAACCGACTGGAGAACCAGATCATGACCGCCCACCCCGTGCTGCTTCGCTCCGAACCGGTCAATCTGCGCGACCGCGCCACGCCGCGCGCCGTGCCCGCCGAAGACCTCATCAGCAGCCAAGCGCTGCTCAAGGGCCGGCGTGAAGTGCTGATCCAGCACGGCGATCGCGTCTATCGCCTGCGCCACACCAGCAACGACAAGCTGATCCTGACCAAGTAATTCCAGCCACTGGGCTGCGCACAGCCACTGTGCGCAGCCGCTGCCGCAACGATCGTCATGCGCCGTCAGTGCCGATGGCGCGATCCTGCTCCACGCGCAACGCTCGATTGCCATGGCATCCCATCTTTGCGTACTCGCTCAACGCGTGTGCGCAAGATCGCAGCGGGCGCTGCCGCCGCCGCCCGCCACTCAACTCCATCTTCCCTGCCGCGTTTGGCTTATGCCGCACGCGCCGCCGGGGGACGCGTAAAGGTTCCTGATGATCCGCCTGCATCCGCTGGTGGTCGCGCTGTCGCTGGCGCTGCCCGCTATTTCCTTGTGTGCCCGTGCTGCCGAACGCGATGCCGGAGCGGAGGGTGCGCGTGAGGTGCACGACTTCGACCGGCTCCAGGTCACCGCCACGCGCACCCAGCGCGCGCTGGTGGATGTGCCCAGCACGGTGGATGTGATCGACCGCGAACAGCTCGACAACCAACTGGTGCGCGAACTCAAGGATCTGTTCCGCTACACGCCGGGCGTGTCGGTCACCAGCACCAGCGGCCGCTTCACCGGTGCCAACGGCATCCGCATCCGCGGGCTGGATGGCAACCGCGTGGCGATGCTGGTGGATAACGTGCCGGTGTCGGACACCTTCAGCTTCGGCAGCTATCTCAACGCCAACCGTAACTTCGTTGACCTGGAAACGCTCAAGCGCGTGGAAGTGGTACGCGGGCCGGCTAGCTCGTTGTACGGCTCGGATGCATTGGGCGGCGTAGTCGCTTTCGTCACCAAGGATCCGTCGGACTATCTGAGCGCAGACAAGCACAGCTACGCCGGCCTGAAGTTCGGCTACGAAGGCGACTGGAACGGCCTGTTTGCCGGTGCCACCGGCGCGTTCGGTGGCGAACGCTGGAGCGGCTTGGTGGCGGTGAGTCATCGCCAGGGCCAGGAGGCGCAAAACCAGGGCGATGACCGCAGCCGCGATTTCACCCGCACCGCGGCCAATCCGCAGCGCATCGATGGGCGCAGTGTGCTCGCCAAACTGGTGTACGCCCCAAGCGCACAACAGCGCTTCAAACTCACGGTCGAAGGCAACGAAGACTACGGCAGCATCGATGTATTGACCGGCGTCGATACGCGGAGTCCGACGGCGTCGCTACGCATCCTGTCGCAGCAAGGACGCGATCATCAGACACGTGCGCGGGTCTCGCTACGGCATGAAGTCGATGCGCTGGATTCCGTGTGGGCCGACGATCTGCAGTGGCAGCTGTATCGCCAGAACAGCGAGAGCCTGCAACGCACCAACGAACTGCGCGGCAACACCACGCGCCGGCATAACGAACATAATTTCGATCAGCGTGTTTACGGCCTGCTGGTCAACGCGCGTAAGTCCATCGATACCGGCACCCTCAGCCACGAAATCACCTATGGGCTGGATGGCACCTGGACCGATACGCGCGCCAAGCGCGACGGCTATTCGGTCAATCTGGCCAATGGCGTGGTGAGCAACCGCGTCGGTCAGGACGTGTTTCCGGTGCGCGACTTCCCGATGAGCGAAACCACCAAGCTCGGGTTGTATGCGCAGGACGAGATCGGCCTGCTCGATGGCCAGCTGTCGCTGGCGCCGGGCGTGCGCGTGGATTATTTCCGGCTGTCGCCGCAGGTGGACGACATCTTCCGCGAAGACAATCCCGGCGTTGCCGCCGAGACCATCGACGAGACCCAGGTGTCTCCCAAGTTCGGTGCGGTGTGGCGGTTTTCGGACGCCTGGTCGGCGTATGCCAATTACGCGCATGGCTTCCGCGCGCCGCCGTACAACGATGTCAATATCGGTTTCACCAATCTGCAGGCGCGCTACACCGCCATCGCCAATCCGGATCTGAAATCGGAGACCAGCCGCGGCGGCGAACTGGGCCTGCGTTTCAACGATGCGGTCGGCTATTTCGGGCTCGCCGTGTACTACACCGACTACCGCAACTTCATCGAATCGTATGCGCCGGCTGGCGTGAATGCCGACGGGCTGGCGCTGTTCCAGTCGCGCAACGTGGACGATGTGGTGATCAAGGGCGCAGAGGCGCGCGCGGGCATCGATCTGGGCATGCTGGCGGGTTGGCAAGGCTGGTCGTTGAACAGTGCCGTCGCCTATGCGGAAGGCGACAACCTCACCGACGGCAGGCCGCTCAATTCGGTCGACCCGTTGCGCGGCACGCTTGGCATGGCCTTCGACAGTGATCGCTGGGGCGCAGAAGTGATCGGTACCTTTGTGGCCCGCAAACATCGCCCGCAGCTGGACAGCTATTACGTGCCGGCCGGCTACGCCACGCTGGATCTGATGGGGCATTGGGAATTCGCGCCCGGCGCCAAGCTCACCGCAGGCGTGTTTAACCTGGCCGATCGCCGTTACGTGGACTGGAACGCGCTGCCCAACGGCACGCTGGCCAGCAGCACGGTGCTGGACCGCTTCACTGGCGCCGGGCGCACTGCTTCGGTCAGTCTGGCCGTGAACTGGTAGCGGCCATGCCCAACCTCCGCGCCATCCCGTTGCCCCTGCATGCACGCGCTACCCGCGCGGCACTGCCACGACCACAGCAGTTGGCGGCGCTAGGGACGGTGCTTTGCCTGTATCGGCCTGCGTTGGGCAACGAACTGGATGGTTGGCAGCACGCAGTCGCTGCAGCCGCGTCCCGTCGGGTGGACAGCGACGGCGTGCACGAGGGCATCTGGTTCTTCGATGCGGCAGGACAGTGCTGCTGGCGGCTTTGCCTGTTGCCCGACAGCGATTTCCTGAGCTGGGACCGCCTGGTCTCTCGGCTGCCGCCACTGCCGATGGACACGCACGAACTGGGCGTCGGCGAACGGCTATGGCGCCGCCTGGCCGGACGCATGCGCGGCGATGCATGGCGCTTGAGCGCGCTGCGCTTGCAGCCTGCGGCCAGCCACGGTCACCCCATCACCGCCAGCCTGGCCACCGTCTCTGCGCTGGGCGCTGAGGTTGCTGCACGGTTGGCGCGCGACGAGGGCATCGACGGCCGCGTGGTCGTGGACGATTGTTGCTGCGCGCGCGCTGCAGCGCTGCGTACTGCCGCGGTGAATGCCCGCGGTGCCGACCCCGTGTCATGACGATGTCGCTGCTGCGCGCGTGTCCCTGATGTTCCCCAATGACTACCGAGAGTGCCGATGAGCCGATTGTTCTCCCGCTGTGTCGCCGCCACACTGAGCCTGTTGCCGTTGATTGCCGCCGCCGATGCTCAGCGCGATCGGCAAAGCATCCTGGCGATGCAGGGCGAATACGCGGTGGATTTCGCGTTCGACGAAACCGTGCTGCTCAAGCCCGGCTACGAGCGCGCTTCGGCGATGCGCAGCGGCGCCAGCGAAGTGGTCATCGTGGTGGAGAATTCGCCGCGCAGGCTGGTGCTGCAGCACGTGCTGGTCGACGAAAAGACCGGGCACGTGACCAAGCATTGGCGGCAGGACTGGACCTTCGAGGCACCGCAACGGTTTGAATTCACCGCCGAGCAGACCTGGACGGTGCATGCGCTGGCGCCGGCCATCACCAGCGGCACCTGGACGCAATGTGTGTACGAAGTCAGCGACGCGCCGCGTTATTGCGGCACCGGCCGCTGGGACTACGCCGATGGCCACCCCACCTGGACCAGCGATCCCAGCTGGCGCCCGTTGCCGCGGCGCGAGTACACCAGGCGCAGCGACTACAATGCGCTATCGGTGATCAACCGGCACACGCTGACGCCGAACGGCTGGACCCACGAACAATTCAATACCAAGGTGCTGCGCAAGCCCGACGGCACCCAGGAAGCGATTGCACGCGAGTTCGGCTTCAACGATTACCGCAAGACCACCGAGGTGGACTTCGCCCCGGCCTATGCGTACTGGAAAGGCACACAGGGGTATTGGGCCAAGGTGCGCGCGCGCTGGGCCGCATTCCTGCAAACGCCACCGGGCCTGCATCTGAAAACCAAGCCGGACGGCATGGCGATGATCGTGCCGATGTTCGAGCAGGCTGAGTCAGCGCAGAAGGGCAAGCCGGTCAAGGACGCGCAAATCGATGCGGTGTTCGCACGGTGGGTCGAACCGGCGAACTAGGCACCCTGACGCCGTAGGAGCGCATCCGGGCGCGATATGGCATTCCCGGTAAGGCCAATCACACCGCAGGGGGCTCTTGCGAGGTCGCGCCCGGGTGCGCTCCTACGAGCGAGAGGGTGCTTTGCCTTTATTCCTTGAACATCAGGAACGCGGCCACCAGGATCAGGCCGAACGCGGCCCAATGGTTCCACTTCAGCGACTGCCCCAGGTAGAAGGTGGAGAAACCGGCAAAGACCAGCAGCGTGATCACTTCCTGCATGCCCTTGAGCTGCGGCGCCGAATACACCGCGCTGCCCAGACGGTTGCCAGGCACCTGCAGGCAGTATTCGAAGAACGCGATGCCCCAGCTGACCAGGATGGCGATCATCAGCGGCGTGGTCTTGTACTTCAGGTGCCCGTACCAGGCGAAGGTCATGAACACGTTGCTGGCGATCAGCAGCAGAACCGGGTACAGGTAGGCGGTGAAGGGGGCAGTGGGCATGGCGGCGAGCGGCAGAGAATGGGGGCCGAAGCATAAGCCAACTTCGTTAAGCGCACGCGACCGTGCCGCCGGGGCCGCGCTAGCGCTGCATGCCCCAGCGACGCACCGTGAGCCGCTCGATCGCCTGGAACACCACGCCCTCCACCAGCAGCCCCAGCACGATCACCATCGCCAGCCCCGCGAAGACCTTGTCGGTGTAAAGCTCATTGCGGTTCTGGAAGATGTACCAGCCCAGGCCGCCCTGGCCGGAGGTGGCGCCGAACACCAGTTCGGCGGCGATCAGGGTGCGCCAGGCGAATGCCCAGCCGATCTTCAGCCCGGACAGGATCGCCGGCAGCGCCGCCGGAACCAGCAGTTGCGCTACATAGCGCGGGCCGCGCAGGCCGTAGTTGCGCCCGGCCATGCGCAGCGTGTCCGGTACCGCCTGGAAGCCGGCGTAGGTGGTCAGCGCCAGCGGCCACAGCACCGAGTGCACCAGCACGAACACCAGGCTGCCGGTGCCCAGCCCGAACCACAGCAAGGCCAGCGGCAACAGCGCAATGGCCGGCAGCGGGTTGAACATGGCGGTCAGCGTGCCGAGCACATCGCGGCCCCAGCGCGTGGAAGCGGCCAGCGCGGTCAGCACGAACGCCAGCAGCACGCCCAGCGCATAACCTTGCGCCAGCACACGCAACGACGCACCGACCCGGCGCAGCAGTTCGCCCGACAGCAGCCCGTCGTAGAACGCGCGCGCGGTCTGCACTGCGCCGGGCAGCATCAGATCGTCGCCGACCAGCCGCGCGGCGATCTCCCATGCCGCGACCAAGACCACCAGCACCAATGCCTTGCGCAGCCAGGGCGGTGCGTGCCAACGCGTGGGCGTGGTCGCGGCGCCCAGGGCAGGGTCCAGCGGGGTCAGTGCCACTTCGTACTCGGGCCGCACCGGTGGAATCGGCGGCACTGCGCTTGCGGTGCTGCGGCTCATGTCAGCGCCTGGCGTTGGCGCAGGGACGGGCGACGCAGCGGTGCCACCTTGTCGTCGTCCAGCGTGTCATCGGGCAGATCGAACAGCAGCCGGTGAATGCGTTGCGCGGTCTGCTGGAAGGCCACGCTGCCGGCACTGTGCGGGCCGAAGGCATGCGCGTTGAGTTCGGCGCGCACCTGGCCCGGGTGCGGCGACAACAGCAGCACGCGATTGCCGACCACCAATGCTTCTTCGATGGAATGGGTGACGAACAACAGCGTGAAGCGCAATTGTTCCCACAATTCCAGCACTTGCTCCTGCATGCGCGAACGCGTCAGCGCATCCAGTGCCGCGAACGGTTCATCCATCAGCAGGACACGCGGGCGCATCGCCAGGGCGCGTGCGATGGCCACACGCTGCTTCATGCCGCCGGACAAGGTGTGCGGGTAAGCATCTGCAAATCCGCTCAGCCCGACCTGGGCCAGACTGTCGTCTGCCCGCTCGCGCGCCTCGGCACGGCCGAGTTTGCGCGCCGCACGCAGCCCGAACACCACGTTCTCGCGCACGGTTTTCCATGGTGCCAACTGGTCGAATTCCTGGAACACCACCACCCGGTCCGGCCCGGGACCGGTGACCGCATGACCCTGCAGGCGGATCTGTCCTTCGCGCGGCGCAACGAAACCGGCCACCGCCTTGAGCAAAGTGGATTTACCGCAGCCTGAGGGCCCCAGCAGCACGAAGCGGTCGGCTTCGTGCACATCGAAGCGCACGCGATGGGTCGCGCGCACCACGCGCTGGGCCGAGGCATATTCCAGGCTGACATGATCGACCTGCAGCAGGGGCGTGCTCATCGCTCAGCTCCCGCCCGCAATCAGCGGGTCGTCGAAAAAGTAATCGCCCACCTTGCCCGGCGCCTGCTTGATCGCCCCGCTGTGCTGCATGAACTTGCCCAGCCCCAGCGTGTTCTGCGGTGCCACGGTGAACTGCACTTTCGGGTCCTTGAGGATCTGCAGCACCAGCGCGCGGTCGATGCCCGAGCCATTACGACGCAGGAAGATATCGGCCGCCTGCTCCGGATGGGCCGTGACGAACTTCGCCGCCTGGTCCAGTGCGGCGACAAACGCGCGGTAGGTCTTGGGATTGTCCTTGCGGAATTTTTCGGTGGCGTACAACACCGTTGCCGACGACGGGCCGCCTTCGATCTCGTAGGAACTGGTGACGATATGCGCGGCCGGGTTGCGCGCCAGTTCCTGCTCCTGAAACGGCGGGCTGGCAAAATGCGCGGTGATTTCGGTACGCCCACGGATGATCGCCGCGGCGGCATCCGGATGCGGCAAGGCGACTTGTAGCGCGTCGAGCTGATGGGTGCCCTTGTCGCCCCAGCGTTGTTGCGAGGCATGCTGCAGAAACCGCGACTGCACCGAGACACCTGTTGCCGGCACCGCAATGCGGTCCTTTGGCGTGAAATCGCCGATGGACTTGATGCGCGGAGTGTTGCTGATCAGGTAGTACGGGAAATTGCCCAGCGATGCGACGCCGCGGACATTCTGGCGGCCGCGCGTGCGGTCCCAGATGGTGAACAGCGGCCCGACACCGGCACCGGCGATATCGATCGAACCGGTCAACAACGCATCGTTGACTGCCGCCCCACCGGAGAGCTGCAGGAATTGCACGTCGATGTCCACACCGGCGGCCTTGCCCTGCTGTTCGATCAACTTCTGGTCCTGCGCCACGTCCAGCAGCAGGTAAACGATGCCGAATTGCTTGGCGATCCGCAGCTTGCCTTCGGCCTGCGCATGCGCGCTGTGCAACAGCGGCAGCGCGGCCAACACCAGCAGCGCGATGCGCCGCGAAAAACGCCGGCGCGGCGCAGGAGCGTGGGAAGTGACGGTCAAACGCATGCGGCGCTCCAGTCGGGAAGGGGAGGGAACAGGTGCAGGCTCAGAACGGTGCATCGCCTTCGATGGTGGTGCGGTTGAGCCGACGGCGCAGATGATCCGGCGTGCCTGCAGCCAGATGCATCACCGAACGGTTGTCCCAGAACACCATGTCGTGCGGCTGCCAGCGATGCCGATACACCAGCCCAGCATGCGTGGAGTGTTCGAACAACCTCTGCAACAGCGCGCGGCTTTCGTCCTCGGGCAAGCCGACGATGCGCGTGGTGAAATGCTCGCTGACGAACAGCGCCTTGCGGCCCGTCTCCGGATGCGTGCGCACCACCGGGTGCTGCACCGGTGTCACTTCGGCAATCTGCTCCGGCGTCAGTGCCGGCCGCCACGGATTGCGGGCGCGCAACTCCTCGTACTTGGCCAGATAACTGTGTTCGGCACGCAGGTCCTGCACGGCGCGTTTGAGCGATTCGGGCAGCGTTTGCCATGCCAGGTGCTGGTTGGCAAAGAGGGTGTCGCCGCCTTCGCCGGGCAGCTCCTGCGCATGCAGCAGCGACCCCAGGCTCGGTGTTTGCTTGTACGACAGATCCGAGTGCCAGTAATGCCCGGCATCGCCCAGGCCGATCGGCTCGCCGTTCTCCTTGATGTTGGACACCACCAGCACTTCCGGGTGCCCGCGCAGTTGAAAGTTGCGCAGCACGTGAATCTGCAGCGGCCCGAAGCGACGGCTGAATTCCACCTGCTGGGCCGGTGTGATGCGTTGATCGCGAAACACCAGCACGTGGTAATCCAGGTGCGCGCGATGGATACGCGCGAAGGTGGCGGCGTCCAGCGGTTGCGCAAGGTCCAGCCCGATCACTTCGGCGCCCAGCGGAGCGTCGAATGGCACGATCCTGACGCTGGAGCTCTGCACGGGGGAAGACGCATCGCGCGGCGTGTGCACACGCGCTGCGGAAGTGATGCTGGTCATGACGTGGCACCTCGACGGCAACGAAAGGCCGCCTGGGCCGGCGGCCGGACATACCACTCTAGGCAGTCGTGCCACCGCTGCGAACGTACGATTTGCAAGGTGCTTATGCGCTGCAGACATATGCAGCACTCACAGAAGAGCAAGGCCCCTCACGCTGCGCGCCACAGCGTCCGTGAGCTGGCCTGCAGCACAGCCACCGGGCCGCGCGTCGCATGCCGTTGCCCGCATGCGACGCGTTTTACCCGCGCTTATTCGCTCCGCAATGCCAATGCCGGCGGCGTGGACAGGATGCGCCGCGTGCCCGACCAACCCGCCAACAGACTCAAGGCCAGCCCGAATGCGCCGCCGAGCAGCAGGCGCGGCCAATCCGGTGTCAACGCCATCTCGAACGCCTGCTTCCCGACGACCGCGCCGATCACGGCCGCAGCGGTCACCGCCAGCGTCGCCGCCAGCAAGCCAAGCGCGCCAAATTCCACCAGCACCGCACCGCGTAGCTGGCCACGGCGTGCGCCCAGGGTGCGCAACACTGCGCTGTCGTAACGGCGTTCGCCCGCGGTGGCCTGCAATGCGGCCAGCAACACCAGCATGCCGGCCAGCAGGCTGAAGCCCATCACCAGTTGCACCGCCTGTGCCACCTGGTCGATGACCTCGCGCACGCGGCCCAGGATGGCATCGATATCCAGCAACGAAATGTTCGGATAGTCGCGACTCAGCGCCGCCAGCTTGGACGCATTGCCCGGCGGCAGGTGGAAGGCGGAAATCAGGTTGTACGGCGCATCGCCGACCGATCCTTGATTGAGCAGCAGGAAGAAGTTGACCCGGAACGAATCCCAGTCGGCCTTGCGGATGCTGGTCACGGTGAACGTGCGTTGCTGTTCGCCCAGCAGCAGGGTGATGCGATCGCCCAGTTTGAGCTGGTAGCGCTGCGCCCAGCCTTCTTCCACCGAGGCTTCCGCCGCGGTGCTGTCGGCCGCCCAGAACTTGCCCTGCAGCAGCGTATTTGCCGGCGGGAACGCGTGGCGCCAGGAAAAATTCACCGGGCGGTTGTCGCCGTCGCCGTCGTCGGCCGGGTCGCGGTCGCCACGCACCGGCGGTTTGTCGTTGATGGCCACCAGGCGCCCCGTGGAAAACGGCTCCACGGCCGCATCATTCACCCCCAGACCGCGCAGCGTCTGCAGCACCGGCTGGGTTTGTTCGGGCTGGATGTTCATCAGGAAGTAGTTGGGCGTATCGGCCGGCAGGCGGTCGCGCCATTGGCCGAGCAGGCCCGGGCCGACCACCGCCAGCAGCAACAGCGCGCACAACGACAGCGACAGCCCGACCAGTTGCACCACGCTCAAGCCGCGGCGCCGTGTCAGCGAGGCCAGGCCAAGTTTCCAGGCACCGCGCAGACGGTGCTGGATCGGTCGCAGCAACGCGAGCAGGCCCAGCCCCAGCAACATCGCCACCAGTGCCAGCGCGGCCAGGCCGCCCAGCACCCAGCCGGCCAATACCAGGTTGCCGGTGGCATAGACGGTGAGCGCCAGCGTGGCGGCCAGGGCGGCGCCATACACCAGCAACGAGCTGGGCGGCACTGCGGCAAAGCTGCGGTTGAGCACGCGCATCGGTGGCACGTTGCGCAGCCGCAGCAGCGGCGGCAGGCCGAAGCCCAGCAACAGCACCAGGCCGATGCCCGCACCGGCCAGGGCCGGGGTGGCCTGCGGCAGCGGCAACCGGTTCGGGATCAGGCTGCCCAGCGCCTGCACCAGGCCTTCCTGCGCAAGCATGCCAAGCCCGATACCGACCAGGCAGGCCGGAATCGCCGTCAGCAGCAACTGCAGCGACAGCATTGCCAGGATGTCGCGCTGGCGGGCGCCCAGGCAGCGCAAGACCGCCACGGTGTCGATGCGTCGCATCGCAAACCGGTTCGCTGCCAGGGCCGTGGCCACGCCGGACAACAGCACCGCCAGCAACGCCGACAAGGCCAGGAAGCGGCCGGCGCGATCAAACGCTGCACGCATGCCGCGTTGGGTGTCTTCGATACCCACCAGGCGATACTCGCTGGCGCGTGGCTTGAGCCAGGCGCGCAAATCGGCGATGGCATCCGGTGCGCCGGCGAACATCAACCGATAGGAGGCGCGGCTGCCTGGGCCGAGCAGGCCGGCGCCGTCGATATCGGCGCGATTGACCAGCAGCGGCGGCGAGAGCTGCATCAGCTCCCCGGAGGCATCGGGCTCGGCGCGCAACACGCCGGTGATGGTCAGATGGCCGGCACCGAATTCCAGTTGCTCGCCCACGTGCAGGCCCAGCGCTTCGAGCAGGCGCGGATCGGCATAGGCCTGGCCCGGCGGCGGTGCGCTGGCGGCGCTGCCTTCCGTCCCGGTGCCGTCCTTGGACACCAGCAACTGCCCGCGCAGCGGGTAGCCGGGGCCAACGCCGCGGATATTGGCCATCTGGCTGGCATCGCCATGGAACAGCACGCTGGGAAAGCTGACCATGCGCGTGCTCTGCAGGCCGCGTCGCTGGGCTTCTGCGGCGAAGTCGGCCGGGATCTCCTGCCGCCCGGTCACGCCCAGATCGCCGCCGAGCACTTCGGCCGCGCTGGAGGTCAGCGCGAGCGTCACCCGGTCGACCAGGGTGCCCACCGCGGTCATCACCGCCACGCCCAGCACCAGCGCGGCGAACACCGTCAGCAGATCGCCGGCCAGGAATTCGCGGCGCACGGCGCGCGCGGCTTGGCGCACGACGTTCATGCCGCCGGACCGGTCTGTGCGTGCAGGCGGCCGCTGTCGATGCGGTAGATGTGCCTGCAGCGCTGCGCCAGGCTCATGTCGTGTGTGACCAGCACCAGGGTGGTGTCGCTGGTGGCATTGAGCGCGAACAACAGGTCGCTGATCTGCGCGCCGGTGGCCTGGTCGAGGCTGCCGGTGGGCTCATCGGCGAACAGGATGCGCGGGCGGGCCACGAAGGCGCGCGCCAACGCCACGCGTTGCTGCTCGCCACCGGACAGCTGGCGCGGGTAATGCCGCGCACGTGCACTCAGGCCCACGGCCTCCAGCACTTCGCGCACCCGCGCCGGATCCTCGCGCCCGGCCAGTTCCAGCGGCAGTGCGATGTTTTCTTCGGCAGTCAGCGCCGGCAGCAGGTGGAAACTCTGGAACACGAAGCCGACGTCGCGGGCGCGCAGCGCAGCGCGCGCTTCTTCGTCGAGCTGGCCCAGGTCCTGGCCCGCCAGCGCGATGCTGCCGCGGCTGGGCAGGTCCAGCCCGGCCAGCAGGCCGAGCAGGGTGGTCTTGCCGGAACCGGACGCGCCGACGATGGCGATGCTGTCGCCTTCACTGACCGTCAAGCTCACGTTGTCGAGGATGTGGAGCGTTCCCTCCGGGCCACTGACGGACTTGCCGACCTCGCGAACGTCGATGGCGGTGCGGGTGCTGGAGCGGGGGGCCAGACTGTCGATGAGGAATCTCCGAATGCGTGAAAGAACACTGCGATATGGCGTGCTGGCCCTGTGGCTGCTGACACTCTCCCTGCTTGCGCCGGGGATTGCCTCTGCCAAAAGTCCGGTCGCCACTGCGCCGGTCCTGGTGGTGGGCGACAGCCTGAGCGCTGCGCACAACATCCCGGTGCAGTCCGGCTGGGTGACCTTGCTGGACCAGCGCCTGAAGCGTGACATGGCGACGCCACCGGCAGTCGTCAATGCCAGCATCAGCGGCGAAACCACCTCCGGCGCGCTGACCCGGCTGCCGGGCCTGCTGGAAAAACACCGCCCCGGCGTGGTGGTCATCGAGCTCGGCGGCAACGACGCGCTGCGCGGGCTGACCCCGGCCCAGCTCAAGGGCAACCTGGAAAAGATGATCCAGCTCAGCCAGCACGCCGGCGCCAAGGTGCTGCTGCTCGGGATCGACGTGCCGCCCAATTACGGCCCAGCCTACCGCGAGCGGCTCAAGGCGACCTATGCGGACCTCTCCACACAGTACAAGACCGCGCTAGTGCCGTTCTTCCTGGAAAAGGTCGCGCTGCAGCCCGGCCTGATGCAGGCGGACGGTCTGCACCCCACCGCCGCCGCGCAACCGAAGGTGCTGGAGACGGTATGGCCGGCATTGCGCCCGCTGCTCGGCCGCTAAATGCCGCGGAACACGAAACGTTATCCGGTCTTCACGCTCTTTCCACCGTCGATCCGGCATGTTTCACAAAGCTGAAGACCGAGGAAAGTCCATGCGTCAGACCAAGGAAACGTCCGGCCTCGTGCTGGTCGTCGAAGACAACCGCAATATCTCCGAAATGATCGGCGAGTACCTGGAAGGCCGTGGCTTCGAGGTCGACTACGCGCAGGACGGCCTGGACGGCTACCGTCTTGCCGCGGAGAACAGCTACGACGTGGTCGTGCTGGATCTCATGCTGCCACGCCTGGACGGCATCGAAGTGTGTCGCCGCCTGCGTAACGACGCACGCAAGTCCACACCGGTGTTGATGCTGACCGCCCGCGACACGCTGGACGACAAGCTCACCGGCCTGGGCTTTGGCGCCGATGACTACCTGACCAAGCCGTTTGCGATTCAGGAACTGGAGGCGCGCCTGCGTGCCCTGATCCGCCGCGAGCGTCGCCAGGTGGGCTCGGAAGTGCTCAAGGTCGCCGACCTGGTGCTGGACCCGGTGAGCATGCGCGCCACCCGTGCCGGCACCGAGCTGCAGCTCTCGCCGATCGGCCTGCGCCTTTTGACCATCCTGATGCGCGAATCGCCGCGTGTGGTCACCCGCCAGGAAATCGAGCGCGAAATCTGGGGCAACGGCTTGCCCGATTCGGACACCCTGCGCAGCCATCTGTACAACCTGCGCAAGATCATCGACAAGCCGTTCGACCGTCCGCTGCTGCACACCGTGCAGAGCGCCGGCTATCGCATCGCCGACATCGCCCAACCGATGGCGTGATGTCACGCGCCGGCCGCCGTCCTGGCGGCCGGCTGCTGTATAGGCGCTCACGCGCCGCTCGATCTCCTGTGCTGCCGGCTGGTTGCACGAAGGACTCACGGAAGCGTTGCCTATACTCCGGCGCTCTTCCCTGGATGCAGTAATGCCACACGGGCTTCCGAGAAAAATACGTCTCGCCTTCCTGCTGCAGGTCGCGCTGGCGAGCCTGGCGCTGGTGCTGGCCGGGTACCTGGTGTCGTTCGTCATCAAATACAGCCTGGTGCGCACCGTGCTCGCCGACGAGGCCGTGCATTTCTGGCAGATGCAAAAGAGCGTGCCGGACAACCGGCCGCCCAATACTCGCAATATCCAAGGGTATTTTTCGCCCGCCGGCACCGCCGCCGAGGCTGCACCGGCCGCACTGCGCAACCTGTCTCCGGGTTTCAGCGAAGTGGCTGCCGCCGATGCGCTGGTGTATGTCGATCAACGCCCGGAGGGGCGGCTGTATCTGGTGTTTCCGCGCTCGCGTGCGGCGCATCTGACCTTGTGGTTCGGTGTGGTGCCGGCAATCGTGGTGTTGGTGGCGATCTATGGCGTGTCCTGGTTCACCTATCGGGTTTCCAAGCGGCTGGTCTCGCCGATCAGCTGGCTGGCCCGGCGCGTCTCGCATTGGGACCCACGCAACCCGGATGTGGACGAACTGGCTCCGGAGCGGCTGCCTGCCGAATTGCAGGGCGAAACGCGCCAGCTGGCCGCCGCGCTGCATGCGCTGGGGCTGCGCGTCAGCGAGCATGTCGCGCGCGAACGCAATTTCACCCGCGATGCCAGCCATGAATTGCGCACTCCGCTCACGGTGATCCGCGTGGCCAGCGACATGGCCTTGGCCGACGACGAGTTGTCGGCGCGCACGCAGCGCAGCCTGCGTCGCATCCAGCGCGCCGGCCACGATATGGAAGCGGTGATCGATGCCTTCCTGATCCTGGCGCGCGAAGCCGAGATCGACCCGCAGAGCGAAAATTTCGATGTGGCCGAGCTTGCCAGCGAAGAGCTGGAAAGTGCGCGCGAATTGCTTGGCGACAAACCGGTGTCGTTGCGCATGGTCGGCGACCGCAGCCTGCAGATGTTCGCCCCGCCCAGGGTCATGCGGGTGGTGCTCAGCAACCTGTTGCGTAACGCCTGCGCTTACACCGATACCGGCAGCATCGAGGTGGAGGTGACCCACGACCGCATCGTGGTCCGCGATACCGGCATTGGCATGAGCGAAGAGGCGCGTGCCCGCGCGTTCGAACCGTTCTTCCGCGCCGACCCCACCCGCCCGCAAGGCACTGGGCTCGGCCTGTCGATCGTCCGTCGGCTATGCGATCGCTTCGGCTGGCGTATCGAACTGCAGAGCCAAGCCGGCGTCGGCACGTCCGTGGCGGTGGTCGTCGCCTGAGGCGTCACTTTGTGGTCCTGGCGCTTGCTGATGACGCCTTTCTGCCGCTCAACAGTCACGCGGCATGGCAGGAAGACGACGACCGGCTGCTGCACGCGCTCGGCTAACCGCTTCGATCACCCTATTTACCGCTCGGCAGCCGGAACGCTCAACGTGGTGCCAACAGTGCACCGGCGCGTGGACGTTTGCAGTGCCTTTAGCGACGTTGCAGGTGCTTGGCATTGCCGGTATTTCTTGCCCACACCGCCAATGCGGTCGCCACGTGCCCAAATCGCAGACCCCTACGTCAGTTGTGTGTGGGAACAGGGCCGGCAGGCTGCCGCCACGAAAAAACGCGCTGGCATGGAGCGGCAGCCAACGCCTCCCCTGCAGGCCGGCCGATCCGGCGACAGGCGCGCCGGATCGGCTCGGTTGCGTTCTAGCGTTGTTCCAATACCGGTGCCACGACCTTGCGCCAGATCGCGTAGCCATCGGCCGTCATATGCAGCCTGTCGGCGCGGAACAGTTCTGCGCGCGGTTTGCCGCTGGCATCGAGCATCGGGGTGTAGATGTCCACGAAGTCCACACGCGGCAGCGGGGCTAGCGCGTCCTTGATCAGGCGGTTGGCCTTGATCACGGCCGGCAGCAGTTGCGCGCGCGACGGGCTGGGCTTGATCGACAGATAGCTGATGCGTGCCTCGGGCAGGTCGCGGCGTACACGTGCCACGAATGCCAGCACATCATCGCGCACCTGTTCGGGTGTGCGGCCACTGTTGAGGTCGTTGTCGCCGGCGTACAGCACGACCTGGCGTGGCGCGTATGGAATCACGATGCGGTCTGCGTACCAGGTGCTGTCGCGCACTTCCGAGCCGCCAAAGCCGCGATTGATCACCGGTTTGCCCGGGAAATCCTGGGCCAATGTCTCCCAGAACCGGATCGATGAACTGCCGACGAACACGATGCCGTGCTTGGGCGGCGGCTGACGCGCGTCGCTCTCGGCGAAGCGTTGCATGTCTTGTTCCCAAGCGGCATTGGAGACCTGCGCCGGCACCGCCGGAGCGGTGTGCAGGGCGTCGGCATACGCATGGCCGGACAGAAGGGCTAGGGCGCACAGCACGCTGCGCAGGCGATGGATGGTCATGCAGGAACCTTCAAAGTGAAGCGGGCTGCCATGGTGCGCCAGGCTGGAAGCTGAGGGCAAACCTGCAGGCAGCTGGCGGGGCGGGGCGCCACGGTGCAAGATTCGCACTTTCCCCAGCAGCGACCATGCCATGCGTTTGATTTGTTCCCCTCTTCGCCCATGCGGCAGGACGCACTGACGCATGGCCGATCAATTGGGGCACGTCCCGCGCGGCCCGCGTCGCATGCTCAAGGCGGCGATCTGGTCATGGCAGGGATTGCGCGCGGCGTGGCTGCACGAATCCTCGTTCCGCCTGGAGGTCTGTCTGGCGGCAGTGCTGGTGCCGCTCGGTCTGTGGCTCGGGCAGTCGGGACTCGAGCGCATTGCACTGATTGCGCCACTGTTGATCGTGCTGGCGGCCGAACTGCTGAACTCGGCCATCGAAGCGGTGATCGAACGCTACGGCCCGGAACATCACGTATTGGCCGGGCGTGCCAAGGACATGGGCTCGGCGGCGGTGTTCGTGCTGCTGATCAATGTGCTGCTGTGCTGGGGATTGATCCTGTTGCCGCGGCTGTGGTGACGCGCGGCAGGCAGGGCGAGCCGGGCAGGGGCGTGTGCATGCGGGCTTGACCTGGCACGTGGCATGCTCGGGCTCTCTTCCAATGGAATCGCCTGCATGCCTGTCCTGATTCGCGCCTTGGTGTTGCTGATCCTGACCGCGTCGCTGTCCGGTTGCGGCTACAACGCGATCCAGCAGAAGGAAGAGGGCGTCAAGGCCGGTTGGTCGGAGGTGCTCAATCAGTATCAGCGCCGCGCCGATCTGATTCCCAACCTGGTACGCACCGTGCAGGGCTACGCCCAGCAGGAACGCCAGGTCCTGACCGAAGTGACCAATGCGCGTGCGCGCGTGGGCCAGATCCAGGTCAACGCCGATGACGAAGCGTCGTTGAAGCAATTCCAGCAGGCGCAAGGCGAGTTGGGTAGCGCGCTGTCGCGGTTGTTGGTGGTCAGCGAAAACTATCCGCAGCTCAAGTCGGACCAGTCGTTCCGCGATCTGCAGGTGCAGCTGGAAGGCACCGAAAACCGCATCACCGTGGCGCGTGGCCGCTATATCCAGACCGTGCAGGACTACAACACCTACATCCGCTCGTTTCCGCAGGTGATCACGGCCAAGATCTTCGGCTACCAGCCCAAGCCCAATTTCAGCGTGGAAAACGAAGCGCAGATCTCGCGCGCCCCGCAGGTGGATTTCGGTAATCAGCAGACGCCGCAGCAGGCACCGCAGCAACAGCCCGCGCCGCAGCCTGCGCAGTAATCAGTTGCTGTGCGTGCACGGTGCTTGTGCAGTCGTCGCTAGCAAGCGCAGTACGCGCGCTGTCGAACGACGCACAGGCACGCGCCAAGGCGATGCGCGCCGAGCCGCACATCAGCACGAATCTGCGGACCAAGCCAACAGACCGTGTCGAGGCGAGAGCTAGCTCTCCCATCGGGGATGGGCTTGGTGCGGATAGGTCGCCCGCCAGGCTTTGCAGTCGTTCCGACCAGCCGTGGCTTCGTTTCAGGCGCACACGTTCTCTGTAAGAGGCAACGTCCTGCAGGGAAGACGCAATCGCAAAACCCCGCGCTGATGGACGATCGGCGCGCATCAGGTAGGAGTTGGCAATGCGACGAATGTGTTTGCGAGTGGTGTGGATGATGGCGTTGCTGCTGCTGCCGGCATCGCTGCTGGCGCAGGAGTTGGCTGCCATCCCGCCGCTGCGCTCGCCGGTGGTCGACGTCACCGGCACCCTGGATGCGGCGCAGATCCAGCAACTCGAGCAACAGGCGCTGGCCTTGCAGCAGCGCAAGGGCGCGCAGTTGCAGATTTTGATCGTGCCGACCACGCAGCCGGAAGCGATCGAGCAATACACCCAGCGCGTGTTCGACCAATGGAAGATCGGTCGCAAGGGCGTGGACGACGGCGTGCTGCTGCTGGTGGCCAAGGACGACCGCCGCGTCCGCATCCAGCCGGGTTACGGCCTGGAAGGCGCCATTCCGGACATCACCGCCAACCGCATCATCCAGGAGTATCTGGCGCCGCGCTTCCGTGAGGGCGATTACGCTGGCGGCATCACGGCGGCGACCGCAACCCTGGCCGGCCTGATCGAGGGCGAGGCCCTGCCGGCGCCGGTCAGCGGGCATGCCGAGGGCGGCAACGGCGCGGGCGGCGGTGGCTGGATCATGGCGCTGTTCATCGGCTTCGTGGTGGCCATGGTGGCGCGAGGCATCCTGGGCGCGCTACCGCGCCCGCTGCGCGCCGTGCTGACCGGCGTTGCCGCCGGCGGTGCGGCGTTGCTGTTGACGTCGTTGCTGTTGGCCAGTGCGGGCGCGGCGCTGATCGGCCTGCTGGCCGGCCTGTCCTCCGGCTCGCCCGGCCGCTTTGTCGGTGGCGGAGGCTGGGGCGGCGGCTTCGGCGGCTTCGGTGGATTTGGCGGCGGCGGCCGCGGCGGTTTCGGCGGCGGTGGTGGCTGGGGCGGTGGCGGCGGGTCATCAGGAGGCGGTGGCGCCTCGGGGAGCTGGTAATGCGGTGGCTCAGGCATATCTTCGCGCCCTCGGCGCAGCGCACTTTTCCAGCCGCATGCATGGACGCCATTGCGGCGGCGGTGACCGCGAGCGAGCGCTCGCACACCGGCCAGATCATGGTCGCGGTCGAGGCCGACCTGCCGCTGGAGGCGTTGTGGCGCGGGCACAGCGCGCGGCAGCGCGCCGAGCAGGCCTTCGCCCAGCTGCGGACCTGGGATACCGAAGCCAACAACGGGGTGCTGATTTACCTGCTGCTGGCCGACCACGCCATCGAGGTGGTGGCAGACCGCGGTCTGCGCAGCCGGGTGCCGGAAGCGCGCTGGGCAGAGGTGTGCCGGCGCATGCAGCAATTCCTGCGCGAAGGCCAGCACGAAGCGGCTGTCCTGGCCGGCATCGAGGCGGTGACCGAGCTGTTGGCCGAGCATTTCCCGGCCACAGACGGCGCGCAGCATGAAGACGAGCTACCTGACCGGCCGCGGATTTTAGGCTGAGCGCGTGCGAGGTGTCAGAATAGCGGCCTCGCTTGTTTGTGATACGCGGTCCGCATGATCTATCTGCACGCCATCGACCCCATCGCCTTCTCGCTCGGCCCGGTGCAGGTGCACTGGTACGGCTTGATGTATTTGGCGGCGTTTTTCTCGGCCTGGGCGCTGGGCCGTTCGCGCATCCTGCGCGGTCGCCTGCCCGGGGTAGACATGGATGGTTTTTCCGACCTGCTGTTCTACGGCATGCTCGGCGTGGTGTTGGGCGGGCGCATCGGCTACATGCTGTTCTATGCGTTCGAGACCTTCCTGGCCAACCCGCTGATCCTGTTCAAGGTCTGGGAAGGCGGCATGAGCTTCCACGGCGGCCTGCTTGGCGTGTTGATCGCCTGCTGGCTGTGGGCGCGCAAGCACCGGTTGCACTTCTTCGATGTGATGGACGTTGTCGCCCCGCTGGTGCCGCTGGGTCTTGGTTTCGGGAGGCTCGGCAATTTCGTCGGCGGCGAATTGTGGGGAAAATTCACCCAGGCCGGCTGGGGCGTGATCTTTCCGCACGCGCCGGAACTGGCGGACCGGTTGCCCGCGCAGATCCAGGCGCAGTACGCCGCCGGCGCGTTGAACCAGTTCGCACGCCACCCCTCGCAGCTCTATGAAGCTGCACTGGAAGGCGTGGTGATGTTCGTGGTGTTGTGGACGTTCTCCATGAAGCCGCGCGCACGGTATGCGGTCTCTGGCCTGTTTGCATTGCTGTATGGCGTGTTCCGTTTCATCGTCGAATTCGTGCGCGTGCCCGACGCGCCGATCGGCTACCTGGCCTTCAATTGGCTGACGATGGGCCAGATTCTGAGCCTGCCGTTGATTGCGGTTGGCCTGGTGCTGCTGGCGATGTCGCGCCGCGCGCCGGTGTTGCAGCCGGTGCTGCCGGCGCCCGCAGGCGTGGAGGCTGCCAAGTGAAGCCGTACCTGGAGTTGTTGCAGCACGTGCTGGAACACGGTGCAGAGAAGTCCGACCGCACCGGTACCGGCACGCGCAGCGTGTTCGGCTGGCAGATGCGCTTCGATCTCAACGACGGCTTCCCGTTGGTGACCACCAAGAAACTGCACCTGCGCTCGATCATCCATGAGTTGCTGTGGTTCCTGAAGGGCGACACCAATATCGGCTACCTCAGCGACAACCAGGTACGCATCTGGGACGAGTGGGCCGACGACAACGGCGATCTCGGTCCGGTGTACGGCAAACAGTGGCGGCGCTGGACCGGCCCGGACGGTGTCGAAATCGACCAGATGCAGTGGCTGGTGGATGAAATCAAGCGCAATCCGGATTCGCGTCGGCTGGTGATCAGCGCCTGGAATGTCGGCGAGCTGCCGCAGATGGCGCTGATGCCGTGCCACAGCCTGTTCCAGTTCTATGTGGTGAACGGCAGGCTCAGTTGCCAGCTCTATCAGCGCAGCGGCGACATCTTCCTGGGCGTGCCGTTCAATATCGCCAGCTATGCGCTGCTGACGCATATGGTGGCGCAGGCCACCGGCCTGGGCGTTGGCGATTTCGTGCACACGCTGGGCGATGCGCACTTGTATTCCAATCATTTCGAGCAGGCACGCGAGCAACTGACGCGCACGCCGCGCGCGCTGCCCACCTTGCGTTTGAATCCCGAGGTCACCGACCTGTTCGGGTTCCGCTTCGAAGACATCGCCATCGAAGGCTACGACCCGCATCCGGCGATCAAGGCGCCGGTGGCGGTGTAATTAAGGTCAGTCAAGGAGGGCATATGACTAGTGGTTGGTCTTCACGAATCGGAATGGTCGTACTGCTTGTTGTAGCTAATTGCTTCGGCTCAATAGAGGTTTTCGCAGCAAAGCTGACCTCGCTGACGCCACTCGAGCAATCGCGCGCCTTCTATCAGCAGTTATTGGCGCCGACGCTTACAAAGAATTTAACTTCTAAATATCTAGCTGAGCTTGAAACGCAGCTGGAAGAGGAAATGCAAGATCGCTGGAAAGGGGGTTGCCCTGAGATGCGCCCCGCAATTCGCTCCGAGCTGGAAAAACAAATGCGGCCATCGCTGCAAGAATTATTTGATCGCCCCTGGCTTGGCGACACAATGGCCCCCTTGATCCTTTCTGCGACTACGGATTCGCAACGTTTGATGATTGCTACGGCACTGGATACCAATAATAGGGAGCTAGCATCATTCCTGATGGGGAAAACCAGTTTTGACTCTGTGACGCCGGGTAAGGTTGACGAAGTCATAGCATTGAAAGTGCAAGAAGCTATGCCTGGATTAGTGTCTAGGATGAATAGTATTTTTGCAGCGTTAAGGCCTATTACCGATCAATGCGATGCACGTTTAACCAGCGGTACTTTCAAGTGATGAAACTGACCCTGGTCGTGGCCTTCGACCGCAACAACGCCATCGGTCGCGATAACGAGCTGCCGTGGAAGCTGCCCGATGATCTCAAGCGCTTCAAGGCGCTGACGCTGGGCAAGCCAATCCTGATGGGGCGCAAGACGGCGCAGTCGCTGGGGCGTGCGCTGCCGGGGCGGTTGAATCTGGTGCTGACCCGCTCGGGGCAGGTGCCGTTCGACGGCATGCAGGCGGTCGCATCGGTGGAGCAGGCGATCGAACGCGCCGTGCAGGAGGGGGCGCAGGAGCTGTGCGTGATCGGTGGCGGGGAGGTGTATCGCCTGACCATGGAACGCGCCGATCTGCTGGCCGTGACCGAAGTGGACACCGCGGTGGATGGCGCCGATACGCACTTCCCGCCGATCGACCCTGCGGTGTGGTCGCCGGCGAGGCGCGAGTTATATGCTGCCGACGCCCGGCATGCCCATGCGTTTTCGTTCGTGGATTACGAACGCCGCTGAGCGATGCAGGGTCGCGCCCGGCACCGCGATGGCGACGGGCGCCTCGCGCGCTCAGTCCTGTGGCGTATCGACTGACGGCTTGGGGCCGGCCGCTGCGCTCCCCGCATTGCCGCGGTTGCCGCGCGAGCGCTGACGCCCCTGACGCTCACGTGGACGCCGCGGTGCGCGTGCGACCGGTGCCGGCCCGGTCACTTCCCGTCCGGGCACCTGCACCACGCGCAGCTCATCGCTATCCAGCTGCAACGCCGTCAGCTTGCCGCCCCAGACCGCGCCGGTATCGATCGCATGCACACCCTGGGTGATCGTCAGGCCCAGTGCGGACCAATGCCCGCAGACGATCTTCAGGTCGCGCTCGACCCGTCCCGGCACTTCGAACCAGGGATACAGGCCCTGCGCCTGCGTCCCCGGCGTGCCCTTGTCGTCGGTGGCGATGCGCCCACGCGGGGTGCAATAGCGCATGCGGGTGAACAGATTGATGATGGCGCGGCTGCGGTCGTAGCCGCTCAGGCCCGGCGACCAGCCCGGCTGGTCGCCGTACATATTGCGCAGCAGCTTGCGATAGCCGCCGCCCTGCAGTTGCTGCTCGACCTCGCGTGCATGCTTTTCGGCCATCTGCGTGGTCCACTTCGGCGCCAGCCCGGCATGGATCATCATCCAGCCCAGGGTGCGGTCCACGTGCGCCAGCTTCTGCATGCGTAGCCAGTCCAGCAACGCATCGCGATCTTCGGCCATCACGATGCGCAGCAGATCCGGGTTGACCTTGCGCTGCTCTTCTTCCGAACGCGCACCGATCGCCAGCAGCGATAGGTCGTGATTGCCCAGCACCACTACGCTGTGCGCGCGCAGGGAATGCACCAGGCGCAGCGTTTCCAGCGATTGCCCGCCGCGGTTGACCAGATCGCCGCAGAACCACAGCGTGTCCTGGGCGGGGTCGAAATTGATCTTCTCCAGCAACCGCTGGGTGATGTCGTAGCACCCTTGCAGGTCGCCGATGGCCCAGACGCTCATTGCGCGCGCTCCCTTACTCCGGCATTCATCAGTGCAGCGTCCTGGGCACGCTCAGCACGAAGGCGGCGATCGGGGCGATAAATTCGGTGCCATCGTCGGCCACCATGTCGTAGTGGCCTTGCATCTGTCCCTGCTCGGTCTCCAGCAGTACGCCGGAGGTGTAATGGAAAGCTTCGCCCGGTCGCAGCCACGGCTGTTCGCCGACCACGCCTTCGCCATCCACCTGCTCGGTGCGCCCGTTGCCATCGGTGATCTGCCAATGACGCGCGATCAGGCGCGCAGGCACCGCGCCCGCATTCTGGATGCGGATGCTGTAGGCAAAGGCGTAGCGGCCTTCGTCCGGGGTGGATTGATGGGCGAGGAAGCGGGGCGATACCTCGACCTCGACGCGGTAGCGCGGATCATCTTGCATGGCGAAAGTCTAAATAAAACGGTGTGGGAGCGGCGCTCAAGCCAGCTCGACATTGGCCAGCCGGATGAAATCCGCGACCTCCAGTTGTTCGGCGCGTGCATCCGGGCGCACCTGCGCGGCGTCGAAATGGGCCGGTTCGCAAATGGTGGACAAGGCATTGCGCAGGGTCTTGCGGCGCTGCCCGAACCCGGCGCGCACCACATCGGCGAAGCGGCGGCGGTCGTTGATCTGCACCGTGGCCGGGTCGCGCGGCACCAGCCGCACCACGGCCGAGTCCACCTTCGGCGGCGGCCGGAATGCGCCCGGCGGCACCACGAACAGCGCAGTCACCTCGCAATACGCCTGCAGCATCACGCTGAGCCGTCCGTACACCTTGCTGCCGGGGCCGGCGGCCATGCGGTCGACCACTTCCTTTTGCAGCATGAAATGCATGTCGGTCACGGCAGCGGCATGGTCCAGCGCATGGAACAGGATCGGCGAGGAGATGTTGTAGGGCAGGTTGCCGACCAGGCGGATTGGCGTGCCATCGGCCAGTGCAGTGAAATCCACGCTGAGCACATCGCGGTGGATGATGCTCAGCGCGCCGATCGGGGCCGCCGCTTCGGTCAACGGCGCGATCAGGTCGCGATCGAATTCGATCACGGTCAGCGCGCCATGCCTGCGCAGCAACGGAAAGGTGATGGCACCCTGGCCCGGGCCGATCTCGACCAGATGCTGGCCGGCGCGCGGGTCTACCGCCTGCACGATGCGGTCGATGTAATACCGGTCGGCAAGAAAGTGCTGGCCAAGCGACTTCTTGGCCGGTGCGCTGAAAGAAGAATTCATCTGCGCAGTTTAACGGAGGCCGCGCCTGCACGCGGTGTCGTTCGCGTGCCCGCCTGGCCTGGCGGATCGGCGGCGTGCGCCATGCGGCATCCCCGCGCCGAGCCAAGCACGCGTGGTGTTAGCGGCGCGCCGCCAATCGGGCGCACAACGCAGTGGCTGCCATCAGGCTGGAGGGGTCTGCGATTCCGCGGCCGGCCAGTTCCAGCGCAGTACCGTGATCCACCGCCACGCGCGGGTAGGGCAGGCCCAGGGTGATATTTACAGCCTGCTCGAAGCCGCTGTACTTGAGCACCGGCAGGCCCTGGTCGTGATACATCGCCACCACCGCGTCGAAACCGCGCAGTTTCTGCGGCAAGAACGCGGTGTCCGCCGGCAGCGGGCCGATCAGCTGCATGCCCTCGCCGCGCAGCTGCTCCAGCAGCGGAATGACGATATCCAGTTCCTCGCGGCCCAGGTGACCGTCTTCGCCGGCATGCGGGTTGAGGCCGAGCACGGCGATGCGCGGGTGCTCCAGGCCGAAGTCGCGCTGCATCGCCGCATGGGTAATGCGCAGGCATTGCAGCAGCGCATCGGCGGTGATCGCATCGGCCACCGCACGCAGCGGCAGATGGGTTGTCACCAGCGCAACGCGCACGATGCTGTTGGCCAGCATCATCACCACCGGGCAACCGGCTTGTTCGGCCAGCAGTTCGGTGGTGCCGGTGTAAGCAATGCCGCCGGCGTTGATCACTGCCTTGTGCACCGGGCCAGTGACGATTCCCTGCAGGCGGCCGGCGAGGCAGTCACCCGCGGCGCTGCGCAGGCCGGCGATCACTGCTGCCGCATTGGCCGGGTCGGGTGCGCCCAAACGCGTGGTCACGGCCTGGCGAACGGGATGCAGCGGCAGGTCGCCGGGCGCACGTGCCGGCTGGTCGGGATCGAGCAGCCGTACAGGCAACGACAGCGCCGTTGCGGCGCTGTGCAGGGTGTCTGGGTCGGCGTAGGCAATCAGATGCGCGTCCGAGCGCGGCTGCTGCGCAAGCCGGATGCATAGCTCCGGCCCGATTCCGGCCGGCTCGCCTGGCACCAGCGCGAGCGACGGGACCATCATGCTATCCGGCTGCCCGGTCTCAGCGCGTCGGCTTTGCCGGCGGCGGCGAAGGCGCTGCCGGGTCTGCCGATTTGGCCGGAGCGGCAGTGGCATTGTCATCGGCGCGGTCGCCGGTGCGGTAGCTCACGTACGCTTCGCCACGCAGTTCCTGCAGATAGCGGTTGTACTCTTCTTCCAGCTTGCGGCGACCGATGGTTTCACGCACCTGCGCGCGCTGGTTCTCGGCGCTGACGTCGGTCTGGCGGCTGCCGACGCGCTGCACGATGTGCCAGCCCGCCTGGGTCCGGAACGGTTCGGAGACTGCGCCGTCGGTCAGGCTTTCGACCTGCTTGCCGAAGTCCGGGCCGAACGCATCGGCGGGGAACCAGCCCAGATCGCCACCCTGACCGCGGCTGTTGGTGTCCTCGGAAGACTCCTTGGCCGTCGCCTGGAAATCGGCACCACCAACGATGCGTGCGCGAATCGTATCGATCTTGGCCTTGGCCTGCGCCTCGGTCTGGTTCTCGCCGATCCGCA
Organism: Xanthomonas sp. A1809; assembly: GCF_017746015.1. Taxonomy (NCBI): domain Bacteria; kingdom Pseudomonadati; phylum Pseudomonadota; class Gammaproteobacteria; order Lysobacterales; family Lysobacteraceae; genus Xanthomonas; species Xanthomonas sp. A1809. The sequence goes on from NZ_JAGHWZ010000010.1 coordinate 320,139, forward strand.
CCAGGATGTGGCGTGCGTGGTACTCGGTGACCATCTTCTTTTCGCCGCCGGCATTGGCGTCGCGCATTTCCACCAGCTTGAGCAACTGGAAGCCGCTCGGGCCGCGCAGCGGTCCGGCCACCTGGCCGGGCTGCATGTCGCGGATCAGCTGCGCAAATGCGTTCGGGATTTCATCCAGGCTGCGCCAGCCCAGATCGCCGCCTTCCAGCGCATTGGGGCTATCGGAATAACGCACCGCAGCGGCCGAAAAATCCAGCTCGCCCTTGTCGATCAAGGCTTTGACGCCATCGACCTTCTTCTGGCCGGTGGCGATCTGCTCGGCAGTTGCCCCTTCCGGCAAGCCGATCAGGATGTGCGCCAGGTGGTACTGGCTACCGGTGGCGGCCTGTTGGGCCAGTGCGGTATCCACTTCGCCTTCGCTCACGCTGATGCGGCTCTGCGCAAAGCTCTGGCGCAGGCGCTGCACGATGATCTCGTCGCGCACCGATGCGCGGAAATCGGCGTAGCCCATCCCGTCGGCTGCCAGCTTCTGGCGCAGGCCGTCCACGGTCGTGCCGTTCTGCTGGGCGATGCTGGCGATGGCGCGGTTGAGTTCTTCGTCGCTGACGCGGATACCGTTGCCATCGGCACGGCTGACCTGCAGCTTGACCAGCACCAGGCGCTCAAGCACCTGCCGCTGCAGCACATCGTCTGGCGGCAGCTGGTTTTCGCGACCGGCATACTGCGACTTGACGTTGCGTACGGCGCGATCGAGCTCGCTCTGCAGCACCACGTCTTCGTCGACGATGGCAGCGATGCGATCCAGCGGCTGGGATTGCTGTGCCGAGGCCAACGGCGAAACCGTGCTGGTGATGGCCAGCAGCGAGGCAAGAACAACAGAGAAAGGCTTGGTCATGGAATCAGGTTCGGATCGTAATCGTCCGGATTGGTCGTGGTGTTGCTGGGCGGGACCAGGTAGAGGTCGTCGCGGTAATAGCCGAGAATAGCACGGCGCAAAGTGCGGTCCGTGTTCTGCCCGAACGAGCTCAAGCCCTTCAGCACGAACTCAATCTGGATCGAGTTGTCCATCTCGCCATCGCGGTTGCGCACGAACCGGCGCACCAGCCCGCGTACCGCCAGGCAGCAGCTGTCCCATTGCACGCCACCGATGATTTCCAGCGGCTTGCGGTCCAGCAGCGAGTAGTAGTACCGACCGACCGCGCTCCAGCTGGGGTTGATCGGGTACAGGAAGGAGAAATCGGCCTGCTTGAGCTGGTCGCTGTTGTCGGTGAGGTTGCGACGGTAGCGATACGCCAGGTTGATGATGCCGTCGTTGTTGAGCAGGTAGCGCGTGCGCAGGCTGGCCAGATCTTCCTTGCGTGAGTTCGGGTTCCACTGGTAGGTGGCGCCCATCGACCAGCGGTCGTTGATCATGTAGTTGGCGTCAGCCACCCAGGCAGACTTGCCCTGTTCGACGGTCTGCTCGCTGCCGGCTGCCGAATTGTTGCTGTTGTTGATGGTGACCAGCGAGTCGCTGAAGTACAGGATCTGGCCCGCGCTCAGCGAGAGCTTTTCGCGGCCGTCGTCCTGGCGCAGCCAGCGCGAGGTCACTGCCAGGGTCAGCTGGTTGGCATCGTTCTGGCGGTCGGCGCCGGTGTAGCGGGTGTCGCGGAACAGCTGCCCGTAGCTGAAGGTGAACGGACGGGTGTCGAACACCGGCAGATCGTCCTGGTCGCGGTACGGCACGTACAGGTAGTACATGCGCGGCTCCAACGTATTGAGATAGTTGGTGCCAAACAGCGAGGTTTCGCGATCGAAGTACAGGCCGGCGTCCAGCGAGGCGATCGGCAGGCTGCGCGTGGGCGTGCGGTTGCCGGTCAGCGGTGCGGTATCGGCCAGCGTGGAATCCAGCTGGTACGCGGTGTAGCGCCACGCCACGGTAGGCGTCAGGAACCATGCTGCGCCCGACAGCGGCATCGAGATGTAGGGCTTGACGTCCAGGCGCGCGCCGCTGCCGTATTGCTTGTTGCGGATATTGGTACGGACGTACTCGTCTTCGTTGTCATCCCTGCTGCTGCCACTGATCGGCGGCCTGACGAAGTAAGAGTCATCATGCGTAAACCGCACTGCCTCGGCATAGATACCGGCCTCGAAAATGCCCAGCGGCTTTTCCCAGGTGAAATACGCGCGCGGCTGCCGGTTATAGGGCAGGGCCTGCTCGTCCAGCGTGTAGTCGGTGAGCTGCCAACGGTCGGCCATCAGGCCCGCGGTCCAGGTCTCGCCGGTGCCGTAGATGCCCACGGTGCTCTGCAGGCTGGAGGCCGAGCCCATGCCGTTGATGCGGCTGGTGAAATCTTCCACGTAGCGCGTGTCGCTGACCCAGGAGATGCTACTGCGCGCCTGCCAATTGCTGTTGACGTTGTGGTAGCCGCTGTAGAACACGCTGCCACGGTCCTTGTCGCGCAACTTGTCGTTGGGCAGGTAGTTGCCGGTGACTTCGCCGCGACCGCCCTCGTACAGGTACCGGAATTCGGTGCCGAACATGAAACCGCGCTTGCTCATGTAGCGCGGCAACAACGTGGCGTCGTAGTTCGGCGCCAGGTTCAGATAGATCGGCTGCAGGTAGTCGAAGCCGTTACGGCCGGACAGACCGAATTGCGGAAACAGCAGGCCGGTCTGGCGGCGGTCGTCGATCGGGAACTTGAACCACGGGAAGTACAGCACCGGCACCTTGCCGATCTGCAGCACCGCGTTGCGCGCGGTACCGAAACCTTCCTCGTTGTCGACGTCGATCTCCGGCGCGCGAACGCGCCAGATCGGCTGCGAGGGGTCGCAGGTGGTGTACGTGGACCGATGCATCTGCCCGACCTGGCCCTGCAGGTCCACCGATTCGGCGTCGCCATTGCCGCGGCGCTCCACCAACTGGTACTGGATGTTGGTGACCTTGTGGGTGTCGGTGTCCTGATTGCCCTCGGCGCGGTCGGCGACCATGCGGAAAGAGGTGTCCTGGTAGCGGACATTGCCTTCGGCGATGTAGTTGCCGGTTTCGGTGTCCATGCGCAGGTTGTCGGCACCCAGGAACTGGTCGCCGCGCTTCAACGCAACATTGCCTTGGTATTGCGGGGTGGTGCTGGTGCCGGAGAGTTGGTCGCCTTCGATGTCGGTCGGCAACTGCTGGCGCATTTCTGCGGCCTTGGGGTCGGCGGCGGGGGCGCCGTCGAAGCCGGGTAGCGGGTCTACGGCCGGGCACAGTCCCCAGTTCAACGGCTTGTCGGCAGCCATGGCCGGGAGGCAGATGGCGATGCTCAAAGGCAGGGGCAGCAGGCGGAGAGCTCGGCGCACGCGTGGGTTCAACCAATAAAATGGCGACTAGCTTGCCGCATACCCCGCATAGGGGCAATGAAGAGCGCCGGCGCCGGGAGGGCGAGGTTCATCGCACTCGGTGACGCGACCGGCGCCCTGGCCGGGGTTCAGCGCAGCGCTGCCACGTGCGCCACGCTGCTTTCGCGCAGCGCCTGCAGGTCGTAGCCGCCTTCCAGCATCGAGACCACGCGGCCGCGTGCATGGCGGTCGGCGAGTGTGCGCAGCGCGCCGGTGAGCCAGGCGAAATCGTCGTCGTCCAGCATCAGGTCGGCCAGTGGGTCGCGCAGATGCGCATCAAAGCCGGCGGAGATCAGGGTCAGCGGCAGGCGCAATATCAGCCAGCGGTGCATCTCGTCTTCCTAGATATCGCAGAAGCGCAGCCCGTCGCTGTATGGTGGAATTGGCGAATTCTTTGGATGCCGACACCTATAATTCATTGCTGTACATACAACGCCTCTATGGTTTCAAGGCGTTGTATGAGTCTATCTCAGTTTTTTATCCTATCTCAATGACCAAAGAACGCCACTTCTACCGCTAACTCTAAATAAGACAGCAAGTGCCCCATTAGTGCTTAACGACAAGTACGGGTCTGTTCCCTGTGTGCCAGTGGACCAAACTGGACTGCCTGCAGAATTATATATTACAAAATTACCGTCGCCTTGCATGACTGCATTCTCTCCTGATCCTGCCGTACCAGATTGCCATTTAAGGGAGCCGCCAGCATAAAGCTCTAGATTCCCTGAAGCAGTGAAGTCAAGTCGTGCAGATCCGTTGGATGTCTGAAAGCTGCTTCCTTTAGTAAAAACCGTTCCAGGAGGAAAAGCTATTCCATCTAGCCCGTTTGGAAAGTCGCCAGTCGCTCTCCAGGCCGGGCCGAAACCATAGACCACCAAATTTCCATCATCTTGAACTGCAAAGTAAGCGTCCTGAACCATTCCTGTAACTGAGGACGGAGCGCATGTTCTGAACAGAGATCCGCCAGATGTACCATTTTTTTGCAGGCCAGCGCACCTTGATGGCCTTGTTCCAGTTGCGCCCGTAGGTAAAAAGCTAAAAGAGTCTCCTTGAGATACTTGGCCGCTACTTGCCACCCATGTCTGCCTATTATCTGAATTTCTATAGAGCCTTAATGAGCCATCAGCAAGAAATTTGAGTGAATATGCGCCATTTGGCGACGTCAGGGTTTCTTCTGGGACTAGTCGATTCCCTTGGTTGAGCTGGCCAGGGAAGTTTGCACGCAGCATTTGCGCATTGACTTGCCCACATGCAATCGTGGCTGCTAGACACAATACAATATTCAACTTTCTCACTTTTTATCCTTTAAAAGTAAATTGAGAGTGATTTACTGCAAAAGAACTCTAACATGAGCAATTGAGCATTCTGCAAGCGCCTGCAGGTCGTAGCCGCCTTCCAGCATCGAGACCACGCGGCCGCGTGCATGGCGGTCGGCGAGTGTGCGCAGCGCGCCGGTGAGCCAGGCGAAATCGTCGTCGTCCAGCATCAGGTCGGCCAGTGGGTCGCGCAGATGCGCATCGAAGCCGGCGGAGATCAGGATCAATTGCGGGCGGAAGGCATCGACGAGCGGCAGCATCTCGTCTTCCCAGACATTGCGGAAGCGCAGCCCGTCGCTGCCCGGTGGCAGCAGCAGGTTGTGGATATTGCCGACGCCGCGCTCGTAGACGCTGCCCGAATGCGGATACAGCCCGGACTGGTGGGTGCTCAGGTACTGCACGGCGGGGTCGCGTTCGAAGATCGCCTGGGTGCCGTTACCGTGATGGACGTCGAAATCCACGATGGTGATGCGTTCCAGCCCATGCCGGTCGCGGGCGTGGGCGGCGGCCACGGCGATGTTGTTGAACAGGCAAAATCCCATCGACACCTGTGCGGTGGCGTGGTGACCGGGCGGACGCACGGCGCAGAAGGCGGTGCGGGCCTGGTCCTGCATCACCGCATCGACCGCGGCGATGCCGGCGCCTGCGGCGCGCAAGGCGGCCGCGCGCGAGGCCGGCACCATGCGCGTATCCACGTCCAGCTGACGATAGCCGTCGAAGGCGGTTTCCAGCACCGCATCCACCTGCTCGCGCTCGTGCACGCGGCACAGGTCGCCCAGCTTGGCCAACGGCGCTTCGCGCCAGTCCAGATCCGGGAATGCGCCGCGCAGGGCCTGGACGACCGCTTCCAGGCGGGCGGGGCTCTCCGGGTGCTCAGGGCCGGCGTCGTGACCGAGGCAGGCGGGATGGGTAAAGACCAACATGGGGCAACTCTAGCCTCTGTGCCGACCCGGGCACATGCTCAACCGCGTCGGCGGTCGTGCCGCCACAGGACTTCCTGCCGACCATCGGCACGCGCCAGCACGCGCGCCAACACGAACAGCAGGTCGGACAAGCGGTTGAGATAGCCGATCGCCTCGCTGCGTACCGCTTCCTGGCGCGACAGCGCAACGGTCTCGCGCTCGGCCCGGCGCACGATGGTGCGGGCCAGATGGCAGCGCGCGGCGGCCTCACCGCCGGCCGGCAGGATGAATTCCTGCAGTGCGGGCAGCGTCTGGTTGAAGGCGTCCAGCTGCGTCTCCAGCGCCTGGATGTCGGCCGCGTCGATGGCCGCGTGGCCGGGGATGCAGAGCTCGCCGCCCAGGTCGAACAACTGGTGCTGCACGGTGGTCAGCAGTGCGGCAATCGGCTCCGGCACACCGGGGGCGGCCAGCAGCACGCCGATGGCCGAATTGGCTTCGTCCACGGTGCCGTAGGCATTGACGCGCAACGCATCCTTGCCGGTCCGGCTGCCGTCGCCCAGGCCGGTGCTGCCGTCGTCGCCGGTCCGCGTATAGATACGAGAGAGTCGATTGCCCATGGCTTAGCCGGCGTAGGGCTGGCGACGCGGTGCGGACAGACGCTCGGCAGCCACCTGGATCACCGCGGCGGCCGCCACGTACAGCGCGGCGCTGCGCAGATAGGGCCCCAGCCAGTCGGTGTAATTCTTGAACCAGCCGGCCACGGTCGGGTCGGCCACGCTGGCGCTGATCCAGTAGAAGCTGCCCTGGGCGATCAGCTGGCACAACGCCACGGCGATCAGCAGGGCCGGCACCAGCCGCGCCAGCGCGCTCCACTGTGCGCCGTGATAGTGCCGGCGCAGCCACATGCCGCCGGCCCACAGCGCGAAATACGCCGGGATCAGGCACCAGTAGGCCGGCGACACGCAGTAGTGCTGCCAGAAGCTCAGGCCCTGGCCGGTGATCACCAGCCAGTCCACCGCCACGGCCAGCAGCATCAGCAGTGGAAATGCCAGCTTGGTGCGCGCAGCCAGATGAAATCCGCCGATGAAGAACACCGCCCAGGACGCATCCGGAACCGGCGCGAAGTGATTGATCCGCGTGGCCGCCATCAATACGGCGAGCAGACTCAGAATCAGGGTGTCGTGCGAGCGAGAAGTCATGCGCGGAGCGGGCCGGATTACAGGCCCTGGAGTGTAGCGTGGAAGTGGTGCTGCCCGTGGCTTGGTCATGGCAGCTGCAGAACGAGTGCGCAGTGCCAGGCGCGCGTGGGCGGGGCCCGGAATCGGCCTGCACCACGCCTAGATCGCCGCGTCCGGGTGCGCCGTCCGCGCCCGCCCTGCGACTGCCCGCCACGCTGTGCCAGCCGCTGCATGCGTTTTGGGGAGCGCGTGACGCGCTGCGCTGCGTGCGAGCCGGGCAAGGCGCAGGTGGGCAGCGGGCGCGGCAGATGTCCCGCCCTTTGGCGGCAACGCGCAGGGGGCGAAGGCTTATCATGTGGGAATGACACATCCCCATGACGTTCTGATCGTTGGCGGCGGCCTGGTCGGCTCCAGCCTTGCGATTGCGCTGGACCGCCTCGGCCTGGATGTCGGGCTGGTGGAGGCCACCCCGGCCGGCACGCCGCCGGCAGTGTTTGATCAACGCAACCTCAGTTTCGCCGCGGCCACGGTGAACGCGCTGGGTGCGCTCGGGGTGATGGCCAAGCTGCGCAGCCCGCCCGGGCCGATCCGGCGCATCCATGTCAGCCGCGCCGGGGACTTCGGCCGCGTGCAACTGGACGCGGCCGATTACGGCCGCGACGCCTTCGGCCAGGTGGTGGTGGCACGCGACTTCGGCGATGCCTTGCAGACCCGTCTGGACGAACTGACCCATCTGCGGCGTTACCGGCCTGCGCGGTGCATCGGCATAGAGCCAGTGCAGGACGACGTGCGCGCGGTGCGCCTGGCCACCGATGCGGGCGAGCAACGTGTGCAGGCCAAACTGGTGGTCGGCGCCGATGGCAGCCATAGCGCGGTGCGCGAGCTGCTGCACATCGGTACCGATGCCCACGATTTTCTGCAGACCCTGTTCGTGGCGCGCGTGCGTGCGTCACGACCGCCCGATGGCACGGCCTGGGAGCGTTTTGGCGAACATGGGCCAACTGCGCTGTTGCCACGCGGCGACCGCCATTACGGTGCGATCCATTGCGTGGCGCGCGCCGAGGCCGAGGCCGTGGCTGCGCTCGATGACGCCGGCTGGCTGGCGCGCCTGCAGCGTGCCGCCGGCTGGCGTGCCGGGCGCTTCGTCGCCACCGGCGAGCGCAGTGCCTATCCGCTGGTGCAGGTGCTGGCCAACAGCCTCATCGCCGAGCGCGTGGTGCTGTTGGGCAATGCCGCGCAGACGCTGCATCCGATCGGTGCGCAGGGCTTCAACCTGGGGCTGCGCGATGCGCTGACGCTGGCCGAATTGATCGAGCACGATCGCAGCGATGCCGGTGCCGGTGCGTTGCTGGCCGAGTATCTGGCGCGGCGGCGGGTGGACCGCGAGCACACCATCGGGTTTTCCAGCGGTCTGGCGCGGCTCACCGGCAACCCGGCGCCGTTGCTGCGGCCGTTGCGTAGCCTGGGCTTGTTTGCCACGTCGCAGGCGGCCCCGCTGCAATCGATGCTGGTAGGCGGCGCCATGGGCTTTCGTGGCGATGTGCCGCAGCTGTGCCGGAGCAGCGCATGAGCCGGCGCAGCACGCGCGATGCGGTGATCGTCGGCGGTGGCGTCGTCGGCGCCGCCTGCGCGCTGGCGTTGAACGATGCCGGCCTGAGCGTTGCCCTGGTCGAAGGGCGTGAGCCTGTCCGCTGGCACGCCGATCAACCCGATCTGCGTGTCTATGCCTTCGCCGCCGACAACGCCGCGTTGCTCGACAGCCTGGGCGTGTGGAATGCGGTGCGTGCCGCGCGTGTGCAGCCTTACCGGCGCATGCGGGTCTGGGATGCCGGTGGCGGTGGCGAGCTGGGCTTCGACGCCGACACGCTGGGACGCGAGCAACTGGGATGGATCATCGAAAACGACGTGCTGGTGGACCGCTTGTGGGCCGCCGTGCATGCGGCCGGCATCGAAGTGCATTGCCCGGCACGCGTGGTCGAGCTGGAGCAGGACGCCGCCAGCGTGCGCCTGCGCCTGGACGATGGCAGCCGGCTGGAAGCGGCAATGGCCATTGCCGCCGATGGTGCAGCCTCCACCCTGCGTGAACTCGCCGGGCTGCCGGTCTCCCGGCATGCCTACGCACAGCGCGGCGTGGTTGCCTTCGTGGAAACCGAGCACCCGCATCAGGCCACCGCCTGGCAGCGCTTCCTGACCACCGGGCCGCTGGCCTTCCTGCCGTTCGCCGATGGCCGCAGTTCGATCGTGTGGACCTTGCCGGATGCCGACGCCGAGCGCGTGCTGGCGCTGCACGATGCCGATTTCTCGCGTGAGTTGACCCAGGCCTTTGCCGCGCGCCTGGGCGAGGTGCGCGTGGTGTCGGCACGCACTGCCTTCCCGCTGCAACGGCAGCTGGTGCAGCAGTACGTCAGCGGCCGCGTGCTGACCCTGGGCGACGCCGCGCATGTGGTGCATCCGCTGGCCGGGCAGGGCGTCAACCTGGGCCTGCGCGATGTGGCGGCATTGCGGCAGAGCGTGCGCGAGGCGATGGCCAAACGTGCCGATTGGGCCGCGCCGCATCGCCTGCAACGCTGGGCACGTACCCGGCGCAGCGAGAACACCGTGGCCGCCTACGGCTTCGATGCGATCAATACGGTGTTTTCCAACGACGAAATGCACCTGACCTTGTTGCGCGGATCGGTATTGGGCCTGGCCGGCACGTTGCCGCCGTTGGTCGATGCGCTGTGGAAGCGCGCCTCCGGCGGCGCGTGAGCCAATCGCACCCGCCGCCGGAATCGGCGTCGGCGGCTGTCTGTCATGCCTTGATATGCCTTTGATGCTATAGCGAAGGCAGCAGGTTCCATACGACGTGCGTGGCTGCCATGGCTACAGTCGCGCCATGACCTCGTCTGCGCCTCCTTCGTCCAAGCCGGCAGTGCTGTTGTTGTGCGGCCTGCTGTGCGACGCCGCCATCTGGCAACCGCAGCGCGTCGCGCTGCGCGATCTGGCCGATGTGCAGGTGATGGATTTCGCCGGCTTCGACAGCATCGCGCAGATGGCCGCGCATGTCTTGGACGTTGCGCCGCCGCACTTTGCGCTGGCGGGACATTCGATGGGCGGGCGGGTCGCGCTGGAAATCATGCGCCAGGCGCCAGCGCGCGTGTTGCGGCTGGCCCTGCTCGATACAGGCATCGCGCCGCGCCGCGACGGCGAACGCGAAGAGCGGCTTGCATTGGTGCGACTGGCGCATGCCCAGGGAATGCAGGCGCTGGCTCAGCGCTGGTTGCCGCCGATGCTGCACCCCGATCACCGCGCCGATGGCGCGTTGATGGATGGCTTGATGGCCATGGTGCAACGGCAAAGCGCGCAAAGTTTTGCTGGGCAGACCAATGCCCTGCTGGAACGCCCCGATGCGGCACCGGTGCTCGCGCACATCACATGCCCGACGTTGTTGGGAGTCGGGCGACAGGACGCGTGGAGCCCATTGGCGCGGCATCAGGACATGGCACGACACATTCCGCAGGCGCGGCTGGCGATTTTCGAACACTGCGGGCACATGGCGCCGGTGGAAGCACCTGCCGCCGTCAGCGACGCGCTGCGCGACTGGTTGCAGGCCGCGTGATGGCGCGCCCGCCGAACGCATGGGACTACGGGGCCACTGCTGCCGAAACACGCAGTTCGCCGGGTGTCGAGATTGCCTTGGTCACGCCTTGAGGAACGCTGCATGCACGACGACGTCTCGATCATCATTGCCTGCGAGCAAGCGATCCGCCGGTTCGCGCTGTGCAACGACCGCCATGATCATGCCGGCCTGGCCGCGTTGTTCACCGACGATGGTGTGTTCGCGCGTCCCAGTGCACCGGATGCGCCCGTGCGGGGGCGCGAGGCCATCTTGCAGTCGTTTCGCGAGCGTGCGCCGCGCACCACGTGCCACCTGATGCTCAATACCTTGGTCAGCGTCCAGTCGCACACGCTGGCGCACGCGCACAGCCATGTCCTGCTCTACACCGCCGGCGATACCTCCGCAGCGCCGCCGTGGACGGCGCAATCGCCGGCATTGCTGGGCAGCTTCGAGGATGTGCTGGTGCTCGAGCAGGGGCGCTGGTTGTTCCAGCAACGGCTCGGGTCGCTGCTGCTGCGGGTCGGCACCGGCTGAGTCGGCGCATCCGGGCTGCAGACAACACCGTTACCCCTCGCTGTCCCGATGGCGCATGTCGCGTGCCGCCGTCCTTGAGTCCTGTTTTCTCCACCTCCCCGTCGCGTCGCATCGCAGTCATCCATTCCCTTTGCATCGGAGATTCGCCTAGTGGAACGCGTCCGTTCGTCTGTTCGTTGTGGTTCGGTGTTGCCGCGTGCGCTGTCGCCTCGTCAACCTGCATTGATCATCGCTGCCTTGCTGGCCGCAGCGTCGCCAGCAGCGTGGGCGCAGGCCGTACCGGAAACCGCGGCGCCACCGCAAGGCATCAATTTGGGTGGCACCAGTTTTCTAGATGGCTTCAGTTCCATGAAGCCTGGATGGACGGCCATCGAGTATCTGCGGTACTACGATTTCGATGCGATCAAAAATGCCAACGGCGATAATTCGCCGGCGTTCCGCGACCCCAACGTTGGGGTCAGCGTCGCGTTGACCCAGCTCATCTACGTCACGCCCTACACCTGGAAGGGCGGTTCGTTGAGCTTCAATGCGATCGTGCCGCTGGTCAATTACGACACCTCCGTCGCTGCCGATAGCCCCGTGCGCTTGAGCAGCAACGGCTTGGGTATTGGCGATATCTCGTTCGGGCCGGCGCTGCAGATGCCGCCGGTGATGCGCGATGGGCGGGTGTTGTTCTTCCAGCGATTTGCCATCGACGCCTTCGCGCCCGTGGGCAAGTTCGATCGCGATGTCGCCATCAACCAGAGCACCGGTTTCTGGTCGGTCGCACCGCATTGGGCCTTCACCGTGCAACCCAGCGATGACTGGGAAATCAGCGGGCGGTTGAATTATCTCTACAACTTCCGCACCAGCCGCGCCGGCGGTGTGCCGCCGATTCCCGGGTTCCGTTTTCGCAACGGCCAGGCCGGCGATGTGCTGTGGGCAAACTTCGCCAGCTCGGTCAAGGTCACCGAACAATTGCGTCTGGGCATCAATGGGTATTACCTGCAGCAGTTAAAGAACAACCGCACCAACGACCAGAGCATTCCCGACAGCAAGCGCAGGCAGTTCTACATTGGTCCCGGGTTGTCCTGGCGGTTCGACGAAAAGAACCTTCTCAACTTCAACGTTTACCTCCCCATCGAGGTCGAGAACTCGGTGGCGGGCAATAGCTACAACCTGATGATCGTGCACTCGCTGTAACGTGTGCGGGTCATGTGTCCTGCATTGCCTGTGCCGCGGTGCCGGCATGTGGACGACACTGATGCGATGCGTCACGCGAACCTGCTAGCGCAGGAGGTCCGGCCTCATCGCTCAAGCCGGGTGCCTGGCGCGCAGGGGTATCGACGAGCAAAGCGCTCGTCTCACAGTCCCATGCTGTGCCGTTGCGTGTTGGCGTGTTCGCGGAACAGCAATTCCGCGCGTGCGCCATCGCGTTGCTCGATGGCCGAGACGATCGCGCCGTGTTGCCTGTGTCCGTAAAACAGATCGTCGTAGGCAAGCGCGGCAGTGCGTTGGCCGAACACGACGTTGACCGGGCTGACGAACGGCACCAAGGTGCAGCGCTCCACCGTTTCGGTCAGGATCGGCTTGTTGGCCGCCTCCACGATGGCGCGATGGAAACGGGCATTCATTGCGCCATATGCCTGCTCGTCGTCGGCACGGAGATTGCGGCTGGCCAGGATGCGGTCGCCTTCGCCCAGGCAGGCGTACAAGGTGGCGAGCAACTCGGCGGGGGCGCCCCGTTCGGCGACGGTGCGCGCGGCCATGCCTTCCATCACTGCGCGCACCGCCAGTGCATCCAGGCTTTCCTGCTGGCTGAAGCGCCGCACGGCGTAACCACGGTTGCCTGCCTGCACCAGCAGGCCTTCCTGGCACAACGCCGGCAGGGCCTGGCGGATCGGCGTGCGCGAAAGCGCCAGGCGCTCGGCCAGTGCCGCCTCGGTGAGGCGCTCGCCCGGCGCGAAGGTGCCGCACAGGATCAATTCGCGTAGCTGCTGGATCGCTTGCAATCGGTGGTTGTTCGCCATTGGCTCCATTCTCTCGCGCCATACCGCAGCGCACGTTCCTTCGACAGGGAAAACTCGCACTTACGTGTATAAAAACCTTGCGGATGAGATCGCTTGATGGCAATTTGGATCCCAAGGATACCGTTTTGGCGATCCGAAGTCGTTGGTCGTCCTTTGTTGGGATCCATTGCGTTGCAGATCCCAATCACCCACTGATGCGCGCCTGCCCCGACCGGGCCCGGCCCGCGTCGCAGGAGCACAACATGGCAAGCATCATCGGCGGTATCGGGACCTCGCACGTTCCCACCATCGGGGTGGCCTACGACAAGGGCAAGCAGCAGGACCCGGTATGGAAACCGTTGTTCGACGGCTACACGCCAGTGGCCGCGTGGCTGGCCGAGCAACGGGCCGACGTGCTGGTGTTCTTCTACAACGACCACTGCACGACGTTCTTCTTCGATCTGTATCCCACCTTCGCGCTGGGCGTGGGCGAACGCTTTCCGGTTGCCGACGAAGGCGCGGGGCTGCGCGAGCTGCCGCCGATCCGCGGCGACGTGCAGTTGCAGGCGCATATCGCCGAATGCCTGGTCAATGACGAATTCGACCTGACCGTGTTCCAGGACAAGCCGATCGACCACGGCTGCGCAGCGCCGCTGCCGCTGCTGTGGCCGCATGTGCCGGACTGGCCGGGCACGGTGGTGCCGATCGCCATCAACGTGCTGCAGTACCCGCTGCCGACGGCGCGGCGCTGCTATCGCCTGGGCCAGGCAGTGCGCCGCGCGATCGAATCGTATCCGGAAGATCTTCGGGTGGTGGTGGTGGGCACCGGTGGGCTATCGCACCAGATCCATGGCGAGCGCACGGGCTTCAACAACACCGAATGGGACATGGAATTTCTGGACCGGTTCCAGCATGCGCCCGAGACACTCACCGATCTCACCCACACCGATTACGTGCGCCTGGGCGGTGCGGAGAGCGTGGAGCAGATCATGTGGCTGGCGATGCGCGGCGCGCTAGATGGGCCGATCCGCAAGCTGCATCAGAACTACTACCTGATGACCACCACGGCGATGACCGTGGTGCTGTACGAGCCGGGCGAAGAAGCGGCCGGCGCGCCGCGTTCGGCCGAGCTGCTTGCGCGCACTGCCGCTGCGGCCTGAGGAGGTGCTGATGAATCCGCAAACCCATGGCATGGAGCAGATCGGCGGCACGTACCTGTTCGATCTGCGCACCAGCAATCGCGCGCTGCGCCTGAACCGCTTTTTCTGGCACATGATCCGCGCCCCGTGGCGCGATCGTTTCTTGCAGGATGCAGAAGCATTGATGCAGGAAGCCGAACTCACCGAGCAGGAGAAGGCGCTGATCCGTGCACGCGACTGGCTGGGCCTGGTGCAGTACGGCGCCAACTTCTTCGTCATCGAAAAATTTGCGCGCGTGGTGCGCATGACCAATCTGCAGGTCTACGCCATCATGCGCGGCGAATCGTTCGAAGACTTCATGCAGACGCGGCGTGTGCCCCATGCGCGCTGAGCCGGGCGTATCGGCTCAGCGCCGCATCGTCGCGTTACCCGACTTCCCAACCCAAGGTCTCCCCCAATGACCATGTCCTCCGTGTTCTTCGAACACCGCATCAAGGTGCGGCACCTGCGTGTCATCGAGGCGCTGGACCGACAGAAAAGCCTGTTGCGCGCCTCACGCGTCTTGAATGTCACCCAGCCTGCGCTCACGCGCGCCTTGCAGGAGATCGAAGAGATCGTCGGTGCGCCGCTGTTCGAGCGGCATTCGCGCGGCGTTCGCCCCAACGCGATGGGCGAGGTGCTGGTGCAGACGGCGCATGTGGTGCTGGGGCAGCTGCGACGTGCGCAGGACACCTTCGAAGGGCTGCTGCAGGACGATGCGCTCACGATCACCGTGGGTGCCTTGCCGGTGGCGGCCAGCGGTCTGCTGCCGGCGGTGCTGGCCGCGCTGTATCGCACCGAGCCCACGCTGCGGGTGCGCCTGCTGCACGGCCGCACCGATGAACTGTTGCCCAAGCTGGCCGGTAACGAGATCGATCTGGTGGTCGGGCGGTTGTATCCGCTGGCCCGCTACGACGCACTGATTCGCAAGGTGTTGTACCAGGATCCGATTGCGCTGGTGGCGCGCAGCGACCACCCGCTGTTCGCCAACGGGCCGGTGCGCGTTGCCGAGGCGGTCGCGTACCGGCAGGTGCTGCCGACCCTGAGCCAGCATGTCGAACGCGACGTGGCGCAGGTCATGCGCGAGCACGGTCTTGCAACGCGCGATCAGTTGCGTTCCAGCTCGGCCAGTTTCACGCGCGAAATCCTGCTCGGCACCGACAGCATTGCGGTGATGCCGAGCATGATGGTGGCCGGCGACATCGCACGCGGCGAGTTGCGTGCCTTCCAGCTGCAGCAGCCCTCGCAGGCGCGCGCAGGCGGGGTGATCTATCGCGATGGCGCCGCAATCCACAAGCCGGGCGTGCGCTTGCTGATGCGCGAGCTGGAGCACCAGCTGGCCCTCATGGCCGAACAGGGCGCGGTGTGGGTGGACGACCGTGTTGGCGAAGACGATGTGTTGCTGGATGCCTCTGCGTGATCGCGTGAGGCCGGCGCAACGCGTGGCGCTTCGCGATTCCTGCTGAGCTGCATCAACGCTCAACGGGTTGTCGCGCGCGGCTGCACACGGCGGGTCGTGCGCCGCGCCACAGCAACGGGCAGCCCAGGCTGCCCGTTGCAGTTGGCGGTGCGCATGCGCGCCCGATGCGACGGCACCTCAGGTGTCACTGGCCAAGGTGTCCTTCAAGCGCGCTTTTTGTAATTTGCCGGTCGCCGTGCGCGGCAAGGCATCCACCAACCGCAGATGCTTGGGCACCTTGTACTTGGCCAGCCGTGCGGTCAGATAGGTGCGGATCTCCTCCAGGTCCGGCGCCGCAGCGGCCGGCACGATCGCCAGATAGCCCACCTCGCCCCACTGCGGGTCGGCCAGGCCGACCACTGCGCACTCGCGGATGTCCGGATGGTCTGCGAGCAACGCTTCGATCTCTGCCGGGTACACGTTCTCGCCGCCGGAAATGAACATGTCCTTCTTGCGGTCGACGACCCAGAAGAAGCCGTCGGCATCGCGCTGCACGATATCGCCGGTACGGAACCAGCCCTGCCCATCGAGCACGTCCGCGCTCGCCTGCGGGTCGCGCCAGTAACCGGGGCTGAGGTTGGGACCGCGCAAGAGCAATTCACCGGGAACGCCCGCCGGGCAGTCGTTGCCGTGGTCGTCGACCACGCGCGTCTGCACCGATGGCGTTGCGATGCCGGCCGCGCCCAGCTTGTTGCGGATCACATCGCAGTCCACCGACATGCCGAACACCGTGCCGGCTTCGCTCATGCCGAAGCCGCAGACCATCGGGATGCCATCGTCCAGCCAGCCAAGCAGATCGTCGCTGGCGTGCGGCGCGCCGCCGCTGACCAATGCGGTGAGGTGGCGCAGCGCTGCCGCATCGAAGCCGGGCTGATTGCGAAATGCCTGCATCATCTGCGGCACGCCGACGTAATGCGTGATTCCCAGCGATGGATCGGCAAGCCAGCCCAACGAGCGTTTGGGCTCGAAGCCATTGGAGACCTGGATCGAACCGCCCACCGCCAGCGCCGAGCGCACATTGGTGACCAGGCCGATGATGTGGAACATCGGCGCTTCGCACAGAAAGCTGCTGCGTGCGTCCACGCGTGTGGTGACGCCGAAGTTATGCGCGGCATGCTGCAGGTTCTGCTCGCTGAGCATCACGCCCTTGGGCTGACCCGAGGTGCCGGAGGTAAACAGGATCAGGCTGACACGATCCGGCGGAATCGATGGCGTGTCGGCAGGCTCCAGTGCATCGGCGCTCGCGATAAAGCCTGCCAAGGCTTCCATGTCCGTGCGACCGGCAGCGACATCGTCGCCCAGCAATACGCGTGGCTCTGCGCGTTGCAGCAGCGCATCGAGCTCGCTCGCGCTCAACCGCCAGTTGAGCGGTACATAGATCGCGCCGACCCGCCCGCAGGCAAAGTGCAAGGCCACCTGCCACACCGAATTGCGCGCCAGCACGGCGAGCCGCTCACCATCGACGCAGCCACGCCGGCGCAACAAGGCCGCCAGGCGGCCCACCAAGGCGTCCAGTTCGGCATAGGTCCATTTCAGGCCCAGCACTAGGTCGCGTGCGGCAAACTGTTGCGGCGAGAGACGGGCGTGGAAGGCGATCGAGTCGGTCGGCATGGCCATGGCGCGGTCTTCTGGAAGAGTGGGAAGTGACTAGGTGTGAGTGCGAGTGCTGCGTGCGAAAGGTTTAGACGTCCCGGAGAACGTGATGCGCACGTGGCGGATGCAGCCCACGCGTGCGCCTGCGCACGGCAGGCACGCAATGCGCTATCGGTTGGCGATGTGTGCATGCCAGTCCGCACGCAGGCGCGCGTTGTTTCGGCTGTGCGCTAGCTCAGGTAGAGGGTTTTGGTTTCGAGGAAGGCATGCAGACCTTCGATACCGCCTTCGCGGCCGATACCCGAGTGCTTGAAGCCACCAAACGGCATGCTGATATCGACCCACATGCCGTTGATCGCATGACTGCCGCAGCGCACGCGGCGCGCGATGCGATAGGCGCGTTCGGCGTCTTCGCTGTAGATGGTGCCGTGCAGGCCGTAGTCGCTGGCATTGACCTTGGCGATGAGGTCGGCTTCGTCGTGGTAGTCGATGAAGCTCACCACCGGTCCGAAGATTTCCTCGCGCGCAATGGTCATGTCCGGCGTCACCTCGGCAAACACCGTCGGTTCGACGAAGAAGCCGCGCGACAGGTGTGCCGGGCGGCCTCCCCCCATGGCCAGGCGTGCGCCCTGCGCCTTGCCTTTGGCGATGTAGGACTGCACACGTTCGAGCTGGCGGCCCAGGGCCAACGGGCCCATCCCGGTGTCTGCCGCAAACGGGTCGCCCAGCTTCACTGCGCTCAGTGCCGCGCAATATGCCTGCAGGACTTCTTCGCGGCGCTGCGCCGGCACCAGGACGCGCGTCAACGAGAAGCACACCTGTCCGGCGATCGGCATGGAGTAGGGCACCAGGGTGGGCAGCACCTTGGCGATGTCGGCGTCCTCCAGCACGATTGCTGCCGATTTGCCGCCCAGCTCCAGCCCAACCCGTGCCAGGCGCTCGGCGCAGGCGATGCCGATCGAGCGGCCGGCCTGGGTGGAGCCGGTGAAGCTGACCTTGTCCACGTGCGGGTGGCGGATCAATTGCTCGCCCACCTCGCGGCCGGCGGGGAGCAGGTTGAACACGCCATCGGGCACGCCGGCGGCGCTGATGCACTCGGCCAGGATATAGGCATCGATCGGCGTTTCCGGCGAGGGCTTGGCCACCACCGTGCAGCCGGCAGCCAGCGCGGCGGCGACCTTGTAGCACAGCAATACCAGCGGCGCGTTCCAGGGCGTGATCGCGGCGACCACGCCGACCGGCTCCTGCACCACATGCACGCGGCCACCGTTGGGGCGCACACGTGGTTCGACGAATGCGTGGGTGGCAATCAGGTCGGCGTAGTAGTCGAATAAATCCGGCGCCTGCTGCGAGGCGCGCTTGCTGAAGCCAAGGGTCGCGCCGACCTGGCCCGTCCATGCTTCGGCCAACTCCGGCATGCGTGCACGCAAGTGGTCGGCCACCCGCTTGAGTGCCACGCTGCGCGCTTGCGGGGAGAGCTGCGGCCAGGGGCCGTGGTCGAAGGCGCGGCGTGCAGCTGCGATGGCCGCTTCGGTATCTGCGTGCGAGGGTTCGGTGTAGCGCAGCAGCCGTTCTTCGGTATGCGGCGCGATCACATCGACCGAGCGATCGCCGGTGCTTGCGCGCCATTGCCCGTCGATGAACAGACCCAGGGGACCTCGCGCGGCGATGCCGCGCAGCGTTTCGAATAAGGCTTCCATACTCCCTCCTCGGTGCAGAAAACCACTGGCAGCGCCAGCGATGCACGCACAACGCGCACCGCTTCGGACGCCGTAGGACGCGCTTACGCTCGGTGTTTGCTGAGGTCGTACTCGCCCAGGCCGGGCTTGTAGCTCTTCTCGTCGATGAACTGACGGATGCCTTCCTTGCGGGCGTTGTTGTCGAACGAATTGGCCGCTTCCTGCATGCGCACCAGGTAATCTTCGGCTTCGTCGTAGGTCATGGTGCCGACGCGGCGCACCGCATCCTTGGCGTACTTGAGCGCGACCGGGTTCTTGCGCAGCAACAGTTCGGCCACTTCGCGGGTGCGTGCCTCCAGGCGTTCCAGCGGCACGCTTTCGTTGACCAGGCGCCATTCGGCAGCCTTCTTGCCATCCACCATTTCGCCGGTCAGCGTCATCCACATCGCATCGCGCATCGACAGCAGTTCCACCGCGACCTTGGTGACGCCACCGCCGGGCAGGATGCCCCAGTTGATTTCCGACAGGCCAAACTGCGCCTCATCGGCGGCAATCGCCAGGTCGCAGGCAAACAGCGGGCCGAAGCCGCCGCCGAAACACCAGCCGTTGACCATGGCGATGGTCGGCTTCTGATACCAGCGCAGGCGACGGAACCAGCCATACGATTCGCGCTGCGAGCGCCGCACGCCACGCAGGCCCTGCGCTTCGGTTTCGCGGAAATATTCCTTCAGGTCCATGCCCGCCGACCAGGCGGTGCCTTCGCCGCCGAGCACCAGCACGCCGACGTTGTCGTCGAACTCCAGCTCGTCCAGCACGTCCATCATGCGGCGGTTGAGCGCCGGGCTCATCGCGTTGCGCTTGTCGGGGCGCGCGAACTTCACCCAGGCGATGCGGTTTTCGATGCGAACCGATACCACGTCATGCTCGTTCAAGCGGCGTCTCCTTCGAGTCGTGAGAGTGCTGGTGTGTTGATGGGCTCAGAGTGCTTCGGCCAGCGCCGTGTCTGGCGCGGCGGCGCGCTCCAGTGCAGCGCTGGCGTTTAACTTGCAGAGCAGGCGCAGCAGGGTCTGTTGTTCGCTAGCCTGCAGGCCGGTGCAGGTGCGTTCGCCCGCACGCGCCAGGCAGCCCTGCGCAACCAGCAGCGTGCGCTCGCCCGAGTCGGTGAGGTACAGGCCCTTGCTGCGACGGTCGCGGCCAGCAAGGCGTTCGATCAGCCCTTGCTCGGCCAGCGCATTGGCGATCTTCATGCCGGCGGCGCGGTTGACCAGCAGACGGTTGCCCAGCTCGGTCTGGTCGCAGCCGGGTTGATCGCGGATGTGGATCAACGCGGTCACGCGCGCCGGGGTGAGCTGTAGCTCGGCCAATTCCTGGCGCGCGGCGTGGCTGGAGGCCAGGGCGGCGAGTTGCAGCTGGTAGCCAAGGTCGGCGGCAAGTGAAAGGCGAGCAGTCATCGGTCCGTCCAGATTGTATCCGTTAAATACAATCTATCCGACCGAAGCGGGCCCTGCAAGAGGGGGCGATGGCGTGATGCGAAGCACAGTGCGCGGTTGCGTAGTACAGCCGCGCCTGCCGTAAGACGATCAGCGGATCAGCCAGCCAGCGAGCTGTTCGCGGGTCAGGTAACCGCTGTGACGGGTGTCGAGCGCGTCGAATTCATCGGCCAGGGCAGGGTTGGCCTGCGCCTCTGCACGGCTGATGCGGCCATCGCCATCGGTATCCATGGCTTCAAAATCGATGCGGTAGCTGCCGACCACGCTATTGGGCTGGATCGAACGCACGATCACGCTGGATTCGCCGCGCGGGCGCTCCAGTTCGGTTTGATGGGTGACCTCGCCACTGGACAGCGGCTGGGTGCGGATGGCACTGGGCACGTCGATCAGCGGCATGCTGCTGGCCGGCGTGGGCGCCTGCTGCGCATGTGCGGCAGTGCAGAGCAATAGCGACAGCGTGGAGACGAGTGTGGCAAGACTGCGGTTGGTCATCAGATCCCCCTGATGCGGAACAGCCCACAAGCATAGAGCCTGGCGGCCTTTTGCGCTGTGCGTGACGGTGGCGCGCCGCTTGGCGACGGGGATACGCTGTTGGAGTGTCAGAGGCGGCGAACGGGTCTTGTCGCGCTGCTGCATCGTTGCCCTGAGCGAGCACTGCGCATTGCATCGCGCAGTGCTCTGGTTGGCGCCACTCAGCCGGGAATGAAGGGGAAGACGATCTTCAGTAGTCCCTTCAGGCCGCCCTCCGCCGTGCTTGTCACCGCCTTGGCACCCAGGCTGTTGAGTGCGCGGCGCACGTCGTCCCAGCGCAACTGCGCAATGTCCTTCTTGAGCAGATCCGACACCTCTTCTGCGGTGGGCGTGAGCTTCTGCAATGCGCGCACAGTGGCGTGCGGATCCGGTTGCAGGTAGCCCCAGCGCTCGGCGATTTTCAGCAGCGTGTCGAAGCGCACCGCGACCACTTCGCGGTTGCGTTCGTACACCGGCAGCGCACCGACATCGAGAATGGCTTGCTCGAACTGTTGCGCGTCGTCGGGATGTTCGATGCGCACCGCCAAAAAGCCTTCCTTGCGGCTGCGTTCGCTGACATGTTTTGCACCCGAGCGCAGATTGTCTTCGGTGAGCACGTTGGCAACGATGCGCTGCATCGCGGCGTCGCCCTCTTCGGGCACCAGCGAGCGCCAACGCGCATAGCCATCGCGCCGCAGCGCCTTGACCTTGGCCGAAGTCACCCGCAACTGCAATGCGACCGCAGCGTTGGAGCTGTTGCGCGAGATGGCGCCATCGCGTTCGAGCAGCACGAAGATCAACAATTCCAGGTCACGCTTGGTCAGCGACTGGAACCCCTGCAACAGGGTCAGGCGCAGAAATTCGCTGCCGAAGGCGGCCGCGTCCTTCAATTCGATCGGTTGCATGGGGAGTCCTCCACAGGTGACCTGCAGCATGCCAGGACGCTGTTGCGCGGCCTGAGAACCAATGCGACGCACACGCCAGTTTCAGTGTCCGGTTTCGCGCCCGCGACGATCGGACCTGAACGTTTCAACTGCGCCGCGGTCCTGCAAGGTGACGAACACCTGCTTGCCATCGGCGCCGCCGAAGGCCACGTTGCTGGCCTTGCGCCCCTTCAATGCAACCGTGCGCAGCAGCTTGCCCTGCGGCGACACCACTGCAATCTGCCCGGCATCGTAGCGGGCGATGTACAGATTGCCGTCGGCATCGCAGCGCATGCCGTCCATGCCGAAATCGGGGAAGCTGATCAGCAGCCGTTTGTTGCGCAGGCTGCCGTCGCTGCCACGGTCGTAGGCCCACACCTTGCGCGACATGCTTTCATTGACATACAGCTGTTTGCCGTCGGGGCTGACATCCAGGCCGTTGGGCGTGGTCATCCCTGCCTCCAGCAGCCGCACCGCGCCGTCGCGGCCGATGTGCCACAAGCGCCCGCCATTGTCCTTCCAGTTCGGGTCGCTGGCGTAGAAGCTGCCATCGGGCGCCAGCGCCAGATCGTTGGGGCCATCTGCCTCGGGCAATGCCGCGAACGTGCTGACCGCACGCGTCTGCATGTTGACCTGCAGGATCTTGTGGCCGGTGTAATCGGCGACATACATGGTGCCGTCGCGAAAGCGGATGCCATTGCCGGTGCTTCCCTCGGGCAAGGTGACGAACACCTCGGCACGTGCGCCGCCGTCGGCCTGCAGCGCGATGCGCGCGATGGTGCCGTCCTTGCCCAGGTTCACCGCGTACAGCGCGCCATCCGGACCGGTCGCCGGGCCTTCGGCATTGTGTGTAAATGCGCCATCGCCGATCAGATCGCGCGCAACGAAGGGAGTGTCGGCAGCGCTGGCGAGCGAACTGGACAACAGGAGCGCCAGCGGCAGATAGCGAAGATGGGCAACGACGGTCATGCGCAATGCTCCGGATGTGATCGCCAGCAGTGTGCCAGAACGTGCAGCGCGACCATGGCGGTGATCACACCCGATCAAGTAAGGTGCGCGAGCAGTACGCCCACACTCGCGAAGGAGGTTTGCATGTCCGTGGAATCGATCACACGTCGCCGCTTGCTTGCCGCCTTTGGCGGTGCAGGCATCCTGCTGGCTGCACCGACGTGGGCAGTGCCGAAGAAAAAGCCCGGAAAACCGCTCAATGTCGCGTTGGTCGGGTTGGGTAGTTATGCCAGCGAACAGCTCGCGCCCGGCCTGGCGCTGACCAAGCATTGCAAGCTTGCCGGGATCGTCACCGGCACGCCGTCGAAGATTCCGCAGTGGCAGTCCAAGTACGGCATCGCCGACCGCAATGTCTACAACTACGAGAACTTCGATCGTATCGCCGACAACGACGACATCGATGTGGTGTACATCGTCACGCCAACGCATCTGCATGCGCCACTGACCCTGCGTGCGGCTGCCGCGGGCAAGCATGTGTGGTGCGAGAAGCCGATGGCGATGCACGCCGGTGAATGCGAGGCCATGATTGCTGCCTGCAAACGCAACAAGGTGGCGCTGACGATCGGCTACCGCATGCAGCATGAGCCCAACACGCGGCGCGTGATTGCGATGGCCAGCGAAAAACCGTTCGGCGCGATGCAACGCGTGCGTGCCGAGGCCGGGTACAACGGCTATCAAGGCACCGCCAAGGCCGACCGCCCGTGGCGGTTGCGCTCGCAGTTCGGTGGCGGCGCGATGTACGACATGGGCGTGTATCCGCTCAATGCCGCGCGTTACACCGTGGGCACCGAGCCGCTGGCAGTAACGGCCAAGCGCTGGACCGACCGACCCGATCTGTTCGATGAAGTCGACGAGCACATGGACTTCACCCTGGAGTTTCCCAATGCGGTGCGCGCCGAGTGCAAGACCAGCTTCGGCAAGAACATGAATGTGCTGCGCGCCGAATGCGAGCGCGGTTGGTACGAGTTGTCGCCGTTCCAGAGCTACCAGGGCGTGACCGGCAAGGCCAGCGATGGCCGCGTGTTCGACGCCAAGGTGCCGCATCAGCAAGCGCTGCAGATGGACGAAGACGCGCTGGCCATCATGAACGGCACGCCATTACGTGCGCCGGGCGAAGAAGGCCTGCGCGACATCCGCATCGTCGATGCGATCTACCGCTCGGCGCGCGAGGGCAGCAAGCGCATCGTGCTGTAAACGAGCTGGTTCCGGCGGCCAAGTGCCGCCGGGGCCACCGCAATAGCAAGCAGCGGCCCAGGGCCGCCAGGCATGGCAGCACACAGCGGCCAACACACATCCTGACTATGGAGCGAGCAAGCGGCCAACCGACCAACCGGCCGCGGTGCGTCACGCCCGCAATCAATGGCCGACAGCTGCAAGCAGCACACCAGCGGCAACCAGCGGCCGCAGAAATGTTGATTCAGTGAGAAGAGCAAGCGTCAATTTCGCAAAAGCGAGTCGCGCTAGTCGGGAAGCAATTTCTACTACAAGGCACGGGACCAACCATCACGAGGATTCCCGTTGCACGCCTCAGGCGCGCTTCAAACGCGCAGAGCATCGCTGTGCAGGAATGATTCAAAACGCTCAGTGAACGTCGCGCGGTGGTCGAAGGAATCGACGACAGCATATACAGCCGAACCGGCCAACCGCTTTTACGATTCCCGATTCCCGATTCCCGAATCCCGATTCCCAGCCTCACTCCCGCATCGCCAGTACCGTGATCTCCTCGCGATCGTGATACAGCTGCTTGGCGCGCACGATCAATGATTTTTCTGCCTGTTGCTCGAACAGGTCCAGGCACAGGCGGGTCTCGTCCCAGCGCTTTTTCATCGGCAGCTTGAGGTTGAAGATGGTGTTGCGGCACCAGCCTTCGCGCACCCAGGTGGCCATGCGTTCGGCCACGCGGCGCGGTTGCTCCACCATGTCGCAGACCATCCAGTCCAGCGGCTGCGCGGGCTTCCAGTGGAAGCCGTCGGCGCGCAGGTGCTCCACCAGCCCGGTCTCCAGCACATGCTCGCGCAGCGGGCCGTTGTCCACGCTGGTGACGTGCACGTGCTGCCGCGTCAGTACCCAGGTCCAGCCGCCGGGCGCAGCGCCCAGATCGGCCGCGCGCATGCCCGGCTTGACCAGTGCGTCGCGTTCTTCGGGCGTGAGCAGCGTCAGCAGGGCCTCGTCGAGCTTGAGAGCAGAGCGCGAAGGCGCTTCCGGCAGCAATTTCAGGCGTGGAATGCCCAGCGGCCACGGCGCGCTGTCGGCGTTGTCGGCCACCGCCAGCAAGGCGTGGTCGCCGTCGAGAAAACAGACGTGCAACCGCGGTTGGCGCGGCTGCGGCTTGTCGGTGAGCAGGCCGGCCTTGCGCAGGGCCGGTCGCAGTGCATTGCCGAAGCTGCGCGCCAGGCCTGCAAGCGGCTTGCCAGCGTCCGAATCCGGGTGTTCCACCCACAGATCGCCAAACCGCTGCTGCCCGTCCAACGCGGCCAGGATCGGCGTGATGCGGTCCTTGGGGTCGATACCTTTCAGCTCGGCAATCACTACCAGCTTTTGCCGGGCGAAGATCAACTCGCGCCACTGCAGTTTTGCTGCAAGTTGCGCAGCCTCGTCGCAGACGAACAGCACATAGCCGTCGTTGCGTTGGGTGCGCGCATACCCGGCGATGCCGACGAATGCAGCGCGCGCGCTCAGTTCTGCGGCCAGCTCAGGTTCGAAACCCTGCCGGCAATAACACAGCAGGCCGCTCATCGCTGCACCTGCAGGAGGGCGCCCGCTGCGCCGGCGACATCAGTAATGGTCACCGCCGCCCTCGCCATAGTTGCGCAGCACTGCACACGCCTGGTCGCGCAGTACGTCGCGCACCACCTCGATGCCGCGGCGGCTCAGTTCACCCACCCAGTCGGCCGGCAACGGGCCTTCGTCGAATTGCGTCAGCGCCATCACGTCGTCGGCGCGCGCGCCGATCAGCAGGCGGTCGATGCCGGCCCATACGGTCGCGCCGTAGCACTGGCAGCACGGCTGCGCGGAGGTGGCCAGCGTCACCGGCGACAGCACATCGTTCAAGCGTGGCGTCTGCAGGCGCTGTTGCGCCAGCATGTAGGCCATGTTTTCGGCATGCGCCAGCGAGGTGGTCTGCGGCACCACGCGGTTCACTGCGGCGGCGATGATGCGATGGTCCGGGCCGAACACCACCGCGCCGAACGGGCCGCCGCTGCGTTCGCGCACATTCATCCGCGACAGCTCGATCGCCAGGGCCACCTTGTCCTCATCGCTGGGATAGGCGCGGCTGTCGTCGACATGCGCGTGGATCCAGTCGGGCAGGGTGAGGTGGATGTGCGCGTAAAGCATCAGTGGACCGTTTCTGTAGGGGGAGTGGCGGGGCGCAGTGTATCGGCCTGCGCGTCCTTTGCGGCACATTGACCGGCCACGCACTGGCAGGCGCTGATCTCGCGGAAGCCGCACACGCTCATCATGCCGCCAGCCTGGCATTGCGCCAGTACGCCGTTGGGGTCGGTGGCGCTGTTGACGTTGACGCAGGCCGGAAACGCACCGCAACAGTTGCCGACGTTCTTCACCGTGCAATCGGCATCGGTGCGGCAAGTGGTGGTGACGACCACCGCTTTGCCGGCTGCCGGGCCGCGTGTCGAGCCGGTCGCCGGAGGTGGCGTGGCGGTATCGGTCGGTGGTGCGGCCACGCAGCCAATCGACCCAAGACAGGCCAGCAGCAACAGCGTGCTCAGACACCGGGACAAAAGACGGGACATGCAGCCGCTCCGATCAGGATAGGTGAGCGGCCATGGTAAGCCCCGGGTGCGCGGAATGTGGCACGCGCAGGATCAGCTAGAAAATTCCGCAAGCCAGATCGTGCGCGCGTTGTGGCTGATGACGCTGGCGACGGCGTCGCGTGTGACCGAAACACGCCTGCAGCCTTGGAGCAGCTAACGAAACGACTGTGCAGCCGCCGGGCGGGCGCGGCCGCTGCCCGGAATCGGCATGTACCACGCGTCCACTCCGGTTGCTCCGCGCCGTCGTATCCGCCTGACGACTGCCCGCTAGGTGTTGTCAGCTGCTCTTGGTGAAGTCAACGCCGTCTGCGCAGTGACCGGTGGCAGCGCGTGGCAAGGTCCAGTTGCTGCATGCTTTCGTCGCGGCGATCGCTGGGCAGATCGTCATCCGGCCGACCCGGAAGCAGCGTACAGAACACCTCGGCCGGAGTCGCCGCGTTGGAGACGGGCGGCTGCGGCGAGCAGGCCGCCAGGCCGATCGACAGCGAAAACACCGCGCCGCGCAAGGTATTTGCAGGTGGGCGTAAGCATGGTTGCGGGAGGCACATGGCGGCATCGCTGGCTGATACAGCCTGCAATCTAGGCCGCTGCGTGCATCAGGTACCGGGGTCATTTCGCTTCCGCATGCAGTGCTGCGCACCACAGCACGCCGACCAGCAGGCAGGCGATGGCGGCCAACTCCAATGGCGTGGGCAGCCGCATTTCCCAGGCGAAGCCGTACAGCAGCGCAAACACCGTCTCGAATACGATCATCTGCCCGACCAGGGTCAGCGGTAGCACGCGGCTGGCACGATTCCACAGCGCATTGCCGATGATCGAGGCCAGGATGCCCAGCAACAGCGACACGCCCCAGAAACTGGCCCACTCGAGCGGTGCATGCGCGGCACTGCCGATCAGGGCCGCCGGCGCCAGCAACAACGCCAGTGCGCCGGTGACCACGCCGGTCAGCAGCGACCAGTCGCCGCCGGACAGATCCGGGCGCCGCCGCAACCAGCGTGCATTTGCGATCGAATAGGCCGACCACGACACCAGCGCACCCGCCGCGCACAGCAGGCCGGCGATCCGGGTCAGGCGATCGCTTGCCTGCTGGCCGGAGTCGTCCTGCACGGTATCCACTGCCACCAATGTCACGCCGATCACGCACAAAACGCAGGGCGCGGCCAGACGTCGCAATTGCACCGCACCGGCGGCACGCGTCCCGATCACGGTGACCACCACCGGCAACAGCCCGATGATCAACGCCGTTGCCGCGCTGCCTGCCCACTGCACGGCGCTGCCAAGCAGCACGTAATACATCAGGTTTCCCATCAGGCTCAAGCGCACCAACGCCCACCATTCGGCAGCGCCCAGCCGGGCAGCGGTCTGCCGCGCGCGTGGCGCCAGCAGCAAGGTCGCCACGGCGCCATACGAGAGATACCGCGCCACCGCCAATTGCAGCGGCGTAAAAGCGCCCAGCAATTGCGGCGCCAGAAACACCAGCCCCCACAGCGCGCCCGCACCGATTCCGCAGGCGACACCCACCATCAAGCGTTCACGCATCGTGCTGTTCCTCAGGGCATGCATTGCAGCGTGCCGTGCGGCAGGGCGTTGATCAAGGCGGGCCCTGCAGACGGATGCAACGCCGCACGCTGCATCAGTGCGCTGTTCCAGCTTCTGTGATGTCGTCGGTCACACGCATGGCGCCGCGTGCGTGCGATGGCGCTGCGCAAATCAATGGGATGCCATCGCAGCGCATGCGCCACCGCCACGATCGTGATGGCCTGAAGCGGTCCACGGCGTGGCAGCCGCTTGCTGCGCATCGGCGTTGCGGCCGAAAGGGTGCGTGACGACGCAGGTGCGGCCTCTGCAGCCGTGCAGCCGCCGCCCAACCCAGGGAGCAGCGACGCCCGCCTTGCAAGAGCGCCGCTGTCTGTCCTGCGTGGTTACTTGGCCCAGGTATCGCGCAAGGTCACGCTGCGATTGAAGACCGGCGTGGCCGCGCTATGGTCGCGACGGTCGGCAACGAAGTAACCGCTGCGTTCGAACTGGAACGCCTGCTCCGGCGCAGCCATCGCAGCGCTCGGCTCCACGTAGCCGCGCACGTTGCGCTTGGACTCGGGGTTCAGATAATCGCGGTAGGTCTTGCCTTCGGATTCGTCGTCGGGCTTTTCCACCGAAAACAGGCGGTCGTACAGGCGGATTTCCGCTTCCACCGCGTGTACGGCGCTGACCCAGTGGATGGTGCCCTTGACCTTGCGGTTGGCGCCTTCCATGCCCGGACGCGATTCCGGATCGAGCCAGCCGCGCAGTTCGACGATCTCGCCGTCAGCGTTCTTGATCACCTCGTCCACGCGCGCAATGCCTGCGCCGCGCAAGCGGATTTCGCCGCCCGGCACCAGGCGCTTCCAGCCCTTGGGCGGAACCTCGGCAAAATCCTCGCGTTCGATCCACAGCTCGCGCGCAAACGGTACTTCGCGTGTGCCGAAGCTCTCGTCCTTGGGGTGGTTGGAAAACTGCAGCGTTTCGGTGTGGCCTTCCGGCAGGTTGGTCAGCACCAGCTTGAGCGGGTCGATCACCGCCATGCGGCGCGGCGCCGCAGCGTCCAGATCCTCGCGCAGGCAACCTTCCAGCACCGAGAAATCGATCAGCGAGTTCTGCTTGCTGATGCCCACGCGGTCCACGAACAACCGCATCGCCGCCGGCGTATAGCCACGCCGGCGCAGGCCCTGCAGCGTGTACATGCGCGGGTCGTCCCAACCGTCCACCAGCTGCTCTTCCACCAGCGCGGTGAGCTTGCGCTTGCTCATCACCGTGTAGTTGATGTTGAGGCGCGAAAACTCGATCTGACGCGGCTTGGCCGCTTCGCGCGGTAAGCCCTTGTCCAGCAGCGGCTGCAGCAGTTCCGGGTGACCGGCCAGGTCCACCTTGTCCACGCACCAGTCGTACAGCGGGCGGTGGTCTTCAAATTCCAGCGTGCACAGCGAATGGGTGATGCCTTCGACTGCATCGCCGAGCGAATGCGCGAAGTCGTACATGGGGTAGATCGGCCACGCATTGCCGGTGTTCTGGTGCTCCACATGCTTGATGCGGTACAGCGCCGGGTCGCGCAGGTTGATGTTGCCGCTGGCCATGTCGATCTTGGCGCGCAGCGTGCGCGCGCCGTCGGGGAATTCGCCGGCACGCATGCGCGCGAACAGCTCCAGGTTTTCTTCGACGCTGCGCTCGCGGAACGGCGAATTGCGGCCGGGCTCGGTCAGCGTGCCACGGTATTGGCGCACCTGTTCTGCGGACAGGTCGCACACGAACGCATGGCCATCGCGAATCAGCTTCTGCGCGGCCAGGTAATACACCTGGAAATAATCCGAGGCGTGGCGCAGTTGTGCCCACTCATAGCCCAGCCAGCGCACGTCGTCCTGGATGGCCACCACGAACTCGGGGTCTTCCTTGGCCGGGTTGGTATCGTCCAGGCGCAGGTTGCACAGCCCGCCGAACTCGGCCGCCAGGCCGAAATCCAGGCAGATCGCCTTGGCATGGCCAATATGCAGGTAGCCGTTGGGCTCGGGCGGGAAGCGGGTGCGGATGACCGTGTGCTTGCCGCTGGCCAGATCCTCGCGGACGATCTGGCGGATGAAGTCTTTCTTCTCCGCCGGGGCGGTGGCGTCGGTGGCTAGGGTCTCGGACATGCGCGCATCAGCAATGGGTAAACCGCAAGTTTAGGCGGTGGCACCGGTTAGGGGTAGGCGCGGGGCGCGGCGGGGCGGCTTCCGGGCGTTGGTTTGCGCGGGGTTGGGTCCCGGGCAGCCCCTGCAGGCCGTGCCGGCGATGTGCGGATCTGTCGTCGCCGGTTTCACGATGCAACCCACGGCACGCCAGGCGGCGCCGACGGATCTGGCGAGCAGGCGCGGTCGGCGTGCCCATTGCGCAGCAACCACGGCGCAAGGCCCGCTCTCACCTCACGCTTGGCCTTTTCACGTTGTTGGCCCGCACGCGCGGCCTTGCGCGCGTGCTGCAGGACCAGGCGTGCCTGCGGCCGGGCATGGCTGGCGGGTATCGGCCGCGACGCGTACGCTGCGCCGACCCCGTTGGAGCCTCCTGTCCATGCCACTGCCCCGTCTGGTGATCGGCGACAAGACCTTGTCTTCCTGGTCGTTGCGGCCGTGGCTGCTGTTGCGACACTTCAAGGTGCCGTTCGAGGAAGTCGCGCTGCCGCTGGCGACGCCCGAATTCCAGGCGCGCATTGCCGGGTATTCGCCGACCCGCCAGGTGCCGGTGCTGTGGGACGACGCCCTGCATGTGTGGGATTCGCTGGCGATCTGCGAATACATCAACGAGCGCTGGTTGGACGGCCGCGGCTGGCCGGCCGACCTGGCCGTGCGTGCACAGGCGCGCGCGGCCGCGGCAGAGATGCATTCAGGCTTTGCGGCCTTGCGCAGCCAATTGCCGATGAATCTGGCCCGCGCGCCGGGCCCTGCCCAGTGGGATGCCGCGGCCGAGCGCGACATCACGCGCATCCAGGCGCTGTGGGCCAGCCTGCGCGCCGAGCACGGCCATGCCGGGCAGTTCCTGTGCGGGCAGTTCGGCATTGTCGATGCGATGTATGCGCCGGTGGCGCTGCGTTTTTCCAGCTACGGCGTGCCGCTGTTTGAAGCGGCCGGAGATTATGTGGCGGCGCTGGATGCATTGCCGGCGCTACGCGACTGGCGCAATGGCGCGCAGCGCGAACGTGCAGAGCGCAGCTGAGATGCAGATCGCCTACCGCGCCAGTCACCTCATCGATGCGCATCTGGCCAAGCACGCGCTGGAAGATGCCGGCATCACCGCGTTTGTCTTCGGTGAATCGCTGCTGGGCGGTGCCGGCGAGCTGCCCGCCTTCGGCGTGCTGCAGGTCTGCGTGGCAGATATGCATTTGACTCAGGCCCAGGCGGTGCTGGCGGAGATCGGCTTGTGCGGGCAGGTCACGCGGGCGCTGTAGCGCAGCGCCAGTCGTAGGAGCGCACCCGGGCGCGACGAGGCTCTGCCGATAAACGCCACGTCGCGCCCAGGTGCGCTCCTGCGATGTATGCGCGTCATTCCTGCTGACGCCACCCCGGCGGCGCTGCATCCGGCGCGGCCAATGCGCGCAGACGCTTGAACAACACGGTGGTTTCGGCCACGTTCCAGACCCGCAGTGCGACTTCGAAGGTATCCAGCGGCTTGGTCAAAAAGTCCTTGGCGCCCAGGCCCAGGGCGCGGTGGCGCGCGCTGCGGCTGGGGTCGGCGGTGAGCACGATCACGGGCAGGAACCGGCCAGGGTCTGACAGCCGCGCCAGCTGTTCCAGCAGCGCGTAGCCGTCCAACTCGGGCATCTTCAGATCCAGCAGGATCAGGTCCGGGGCAAATGCCGAGACCAGGCCCATGACCCGTAGCGGATCGGTGGTGGCGATCACTTGCTGGAAACCTTCGCGTTGCAGCAGGTCTTCGAGCAACCGCACGTTGGCCGGCTCGTCGTCGACGATGAGGATGCGGGAACCGAGAATTTCGTCGCGTGTCATGCCAGCAACCCGTCGATCACGGTGAAGAATTCCGCCACGTCGAGCGGCTTGGTCAGATAGGCGCGCACGCCTTGATTGCCCACGCGCGCCAGTGTGGCGGTGGTGGCATCGGCACTGATCACCACCACCGGGATGGCCGCCAGCGCCGGCTGCGCCTGCAATTCGCGCAACAGCTCTTCGCCGTTGCCATCGCTCAGGTGCAGGTCCAGCAGGATCAGATCCGGCGCGCCGTGCTGCAATAGCGCACGCGCCTGCGCCAGGCTGGCCGCCTCGAGCAGCTGCCACTGCGGGCGACGCTCGGTGAGCGTGCGGATCAACGCCTGATTGGATGGATTGTCTTCGATGCTCAACAGCCGGCACACGCCGCTGCCGGCACTGCTTGGCGGTACCAGCGGCCGCGCCGGTTCACTGTGCTGATGCTCGCCCTGCGGCAGCGAAATCCAGAACCGCGCGCCCTCGCTGCTGCTGTCCACGCCGATCTGTCCACCCATCGCCTCGATCAAGCGCTTGCTCAGCGCCAACCCTAGCCCCGTTCCTTCCACCGCAGAGCGCTCGGCGCCCAACCGCTCGAACGGCGTAAACAGGCGTTCGATCTGCGCCGGGGTCAGCCCCGCGCCCTGGTCGGCCACGGTGATACGCACCTGTTCGCCATCGGCCTGCGCGCTCACCTGCACCTGCCCGCCAGTACGATTGAACTTGACCGCGTTCGACAGCAGATTGAGCAGCACCTGGCGCAGCCGCTGCGCATCGGCGCGCACCGTCCAGGGTCCGTCGATGGATGCCGGTTGCAGTGCAATGCCATGCTTGTCGGCATCCGGCGCGATCAGTCCCAGGGCTTCGTGCACGGCCGCGCGTACCGAGACCGGCTCCGGACTCAGATCAAGTTGATCGGCTTCGATACGCGCGATGTCCAGCAGCTCGGTGATCAACCCGAGCAAGTGCCTGCCGGCACCCAGAATGTGCTGCAGATGCCGCCGATGACCCGGCTCGGGCAGATCCATTTCCAGCACCTGCGCATAGCCCAGGATCGCATTGAGCGGAGTCCGCAGTTCATGGCTGCTGCGCGAGAGAAATTCGGTTTTTGCGCGGTTGGCGGTTTCGGCCTCGCGCCGCGCCAGTTGCGCTTCGGCTGCGCGTGCGGCCAACAATTCGCTGGCTTGCGCCAGACGCTGGCCGACCTGGCCCAGTTCGTCGCCGGCACGCGGCTGCGGTGCCAGCGGCAGGCCTTCGCCCAGCCGGTCGGCGTTGGCGGCCAGGGTGCGCAGGCGCCCGGACAATGCCGAGGCGAACCATGCCACCGCAAATACCGCGCCCAGCCCGCCCAGCATCGCCGCGCTCAAGGTGATGATGAGGTTGCGCTGGCGCAGCCCTTGCGCCTTGGCGGTACGCACCTGCAACTGCGCGGTTTCGTAATTGCGCAACTCGCGCAGTTCCGCACGCAGGATGTCGAGTTTGTACTTGCCATCCCACAGTTGCCGGATCTCTTCTTCGCGGCTCAGATCCGGTGCCAGCAATCGGCGCCAACCCTGCATTTTTTCCGCAAAAAGCGGCTTGATGCGCGCAAAGCGCCGCGCTTGGCTGGGATCGGTGATGCGTTGCGAAAGACGGTCGGCCACGCGCTGCAGCCGCGGCTCGGCATCGCGATACGGGGTCAGGAATTCATCGCGCCGCACCAGCCGATATCCGCGCACGCCGGCCGCGGTTTCGGCCAACAGTGCGTGCGCTTCATACAGATCGCTGAGCACTTCCAGGGTCTGCCGCACGTCGTTTTCGGCGGCAATGTTCTGCCGTTCCACGCTGTAGATCGCCATCAACGCAACGGCCAGCAACAGCAGCGGCAGGGTGACCACCGCCAGGCTTTTGCGGGTAATCGGCCAATCGTTCCAACGCACCGCCAATGCATTCATAGCGCAAGTCCGGATTGGACCGCGTACACCGCGGCCTGGGTGCGATCTTTTACCTCAAGTTTCTGCAGGATTCGCTCCACGTGCACTTTGACCGTGCCGGGAGAAATCCCCAGTTCAGCTGCGAGGGTCGCGTTGGTGAGTCCGCGCGGGAGCAACGACAACACCTGTTTTTCGCGCTTGCTCAACGCGCCCAGACGGTCGTCCTGCAGCGGTTTGCGCCGCCGCGTGGCAACCGGTTTGGCCGGCTCCGCCACCATCGCCGGCAGCAGCAGCGCGAACGCCTGCAGCGCCTGCACGTCGTCATTGCCGGGGGCCGGGCGGCCTTCGCTCCAGGCCACGCAGAGCATGCCGTGCGTGGTGCCCAGCGCGTGGATCGGCACCCTGGCTTCGCGGATGTCGGACGGGCGCGGTGGCATCAACCAGGCCGCTTCCTGGCCGTCGCCGGCGGCGCTGGCACCGGGCGGCAATGCACGGCCGCGGCTGGCCAACACTTGCGCGCGCGGGCCGCGCTGCGCCAGTACCGCGCCGTGTTCCAGGCCCAGCAGCAGCAGCACCCGGCCAAGGACCGCATCGCAGGCCTGCTCGGGGCTGTGCACCTGGCGCAGTGCAACGGCAGCTTCCCACAGCGCCTGCCAACGCGCGCTATCGGAGGCCTCGCGGCGCAAGGCTAGGCGCCAATCGCCAGCATTGGTGGGAGTTTCCATAGGCTCGCTCTAGGCCGATCAGCATATTTGAGTATATGCCACCCGGCAGAATTGTTGGGGCTGCTTGATTTCGATACTGGCCCTGCCCGCTGAGGCACCCCCATCAATCACACGGAGATTTCCCATGCGTCGCACCCTCTTCTCTCTGGTTCTGGCTCTGGCTGCCACCCCGGCGCTGGCTGGCGGCGTGATGCATTACACCGACAAGGCCAAGCTGCCGGCCGGCGGCGAGGAACGCGAAGTCGCTGCGCTGTTCGACACCTGGAATGCGGCGTTGGCCACGGGCAACCCGCACAAGGTGGCGGACCTCTACGCACCGGACGGCGTGCTGCTGCCGACGGTCTCCAACGAAGTGCGCGCCTCGCGCGAGCAGATCGAAAACTACTTCGAGATGTTCCTGACCAAGAAGCCGCAGGGCGTGGTCAATTACCGCACCGTGCGCGTGCTCGACGACGACAGCGCCGTGGATGCCGGGGTGTACACCTTCACGCTGACCGACAAGCACGGCAACAAGAGCAACGTGCAGGCCCGCTACACCTTCGTGTACGAAAAGCGCGACGGCAAGTGGTTGATCATCAACCACCACAGCTCGGCGATGCCGGAAGTGGACACGCGCGCGGCGGTTGCCAAGGCGAAGTAATGCGGCGCGGGCGACAGGCGCTGGCCGGGCAGGCTTGAAAGTGGCTCTGGCCGGCGCCATCCAGCAGGCAATCCTCACGATTGCGGAGTTGCACCATGCTGGGAATCGGCGCCTTCAAACAACGTATGCCACGCCCGGGCGAGGCACTACCCGGGCGCGAGCAAGCGCTGCCGCTGCATAACACGCACCTGGTCAACGGCCATCCGTTGCGCGGAGAGTTCATCGGTCTGGCCCAGGTGCAATTCGGGCTCGGCTGTTTCTGGGGCGCGGAACGCAAGTTCTGGAACGTGCCAGGGGTCTACACCACAGCGGTGGGTTACGCCGGCGGGCAGACGCCGAACGCGACCTACTCGGAAGTGTGTTCAGGGCAGACCGGCCACACCGAAGCGGTGCTGGTGGTGTTCGACGAACAAGCGGTGTCGTTCGCACAATTGCTGCGCACCTTCTGGGAAAGCCACGACCCCACCCAGGGCATGCAGCAGGGTAACGATGTCGGCACGCAATACCGTTCGGCGATTTACTGCACCACGCAGGCGCAGTACGACGCCGCGCTTGCCAGCCGCGATGCGTATCAGCAACAACTGACTGCAGCCGGGTACGGCGCAATCACCACGGAGATCCGTTTCCCGGCGCCCACGTTCTATTACGCCGAAGACGATCATCAGCAATATCTGGCCAAGCACCCCAATGGTTATTGCGGGCTTGGCGGCACGGGAGTGAGCTGCCCGATCGGGCTGGATGCCTGACGGAAAGGCGGGCCGGATTGAAACGCTGTCGTCCACATGATCGTGGCAGCGTGCCGATGGCCGACAGTGACCGGCAGCGTTATCACGATCAGGCACTGCATGGGAGTGCGTGCTAGGCAACTTGAATGGCTGCGTCGGAGACGGCGCGGCCATCTTTTTTGAGTGCCATTCTCGCCAGGCATGCCGCTGATGGCGTGGTGCGTCTGCAGGCGAACCGGCTCGGTGGAGTTGTGCCGCGAATTGGCAGTTGCGCGCTGCCGCGGCACGCGCGGCGTCAAAACCGGTGCGCAGCCCACGTGACGTTCGTTGCGCCATCATTGGAAGCAAGGCGCCAGGGTGCGCGAACGACCGGTTTGGCGCATCGGAATGGTAGGCCTATGCAGCGCATCAACCATGCCGGCCCAAATCCGTTGGATTAAACGAATTCTCCGGCAAACATGCCGCGCAACTGGGCAAGCGTATCGGTGCGCTCCGGATGCAATTGCCGCATGCATGCCAATGCAAAATTCACCGGGCTGGTGCCAGGTGCGGTGATGACGCCATCGGCGCTGACGACCTTTTCGTGGCGATAGTGCGCGGCGCCTGCGTACGGCACCACGTGCTCCTGCAAGAAGGCCAACGCGTTGCTGGTGTGCGCGCGCTCATCGAGCAGGCCGGCATAGGCGAAGGCGAGGGTGGCGCCGCAAATCGCCGCGACCGGGCGCTGCTGCTGCACGCGCTCGACCAGCAAGCCGCTCAGCCCGGGAATTTCGCCGGCTTGCCAGCGTTCGCTGCCGGGCAGGATCCACAGATCGGCCTGCAGTGGCGCCAGATCGGAGAGGGCGAATTCTGGCGTGATGCGCACCCCGCCGATGGACTGCAGCGGTTGCCCGTCGATACTGGCGATGGCGACCTGGTCGCCGAACCATTCGCGTGCTGCCGGCAGCACCACGCCGATTTCCCAATCGGCCACGCCATCGACCATCACCACTGCAATGTTTGCCATTGTCCGTTACGCCAGTTGAGTGAATCCGGATTCTAGGCAGTGCGCGTGCAGCGGGTGTAAGCGATATGTGGAGAGCAGGGGGTTTGGTCCAAGCGGTACACGGCGCAGGCATGGCTGTACTGTGCCGCGCGGTCTTCTGTCTGTCGTGCAGGGGCGCTGACAGGCGGCTGCTGTTCGATCCCCGCCAATGCCGGCTGCGGAAGCGGCAACGCCCACGTCCACGTCCACGAGCTGCCCGCATCCTTACCCGTTATCGCGATGCAGACCGGCTTGGCCGCACATCTCTAAACCAGACTCAAAAACGACAACGCCCGCAGCCAGGCAGCTGCAGGCGTTGTATGCAGAACAGGCTCGCTGTGTGATTAGCCAGCGAGCTTGTCGGCGATGGTCTTGCGCAGTGCGTGCAAGTCCTTGGCGAACGTGTCGATACCGCCGGCCAGCTTCTCGGTGGCCATCGGGTCGGCGGCCAGGCCCGAAGCGAAGCTGTCGCTGTCGATCGGGGTGAACTGGGCATTGTCGGCCTTGGCCGGCGAGAGCTTGCGCGGCAATTCGCCGTGCTCGGCGTCGAGCTTTTCCAGCAGGTCCGGCGAAATGGTCAGGCGGTCGCACCCCGCCAACGCTTCGATCTGCGCGGTGGAGCGGAACGAGGCGCCCATGACCACGGTGGACGAGCCGCGCTGCTTGAACTCGTTGTAGACGGTGCGCACGAAGACCACGCCCGGGTCTTCGTCGATGCTGGCCGGGGTCTGCCCCTGGGCGACGTAGTAGTCCAGGATGCGGCCGACGAACGGCGAGATCAGGAACACGCCGGCTTCCGCACATGCCAGCGCCTGCGCGCGGTTGAAGATCAATGTCAGGTTGCAGTCGATGCCTTCGCGTTGCAGCTGGCGCGCGGCTTCGATGCCTTCCCAGGTCGCTGCAATCTTGATCAGGATCTTGTCCTTGGACACGCCGCGCTCGGCGTACATCGCAACGAACTTGCGCGCCTTGGCGATGGTGGCCTGGGTGTCGTACGCCAGGTCGGCATCGACTTCGGTGGAGACACGGCCCGGGACCAGCTCGGCCAGCTTGACGCCGACGCCGACGGTGAGGCGGTCGGCCACTTCGTTGACGGTGCTGGTGCGGTCTTCGCCACCGTGTTCGCGGCCCCAGGCCAGTTCGCGCTCGATCAGGTCGGCATACACCGGCAGATCCAATGCCTTTTTGACCAGGGTGGGATTGGTGGTGCAGTCGACCGGCTTCAGGCGCTTGATGGCGTCGTAATCGCCGGTATCGGCAACGACAACGGACAGTTCACGCAGCTGGGCGAGCTTGGAGGGGGATGCAGTCATGCGGGTTCTCTCGAATCGTGGAACGGGTCGGGGATGGCGCAGCGCGTTACGTTAGCGCGCCGCGCGCCGGAAGTCGCCCGCCGCTGCGGGTTGGTCGTGCACGGCAGTCACGCGCAGGCGCAGGTCGCGTCCGTCGGGCGTACGCCAATCGATGCTCTGGCCGACCGACAGGCCGAGCAACGCGCTGCCGACCGGCGCGAGCACCGAGATGCGGCCGTGCTGCACATCGGCCTCATGCGGGTACACAAGGGTGAGCGTATGCCGTTCGCCATGCAGTTGGTCCTCGCATTCGATGCGTGAGTGCATGGTGACGACATCGCCGGGAATCTGGTCGGGCGGCAGCACACGGGCGCGGCCCAGTTCGTCGCTCAGCGCAGTGGCGGCGGGATGCTTGTTGAAGGCTGGCGAATCGAGCAATGCCTCAAGCCGGGCAAGGTCGTGGCTGGACACCAGGATGGATGGCGGCAAGCCGCTGTGGTGTTGCGAAGTCATGGCAATCTCCTCATAGAAACGGCTCGCCGACATGGCAAGCAGCACTGACAAGATGAGGGCGCCGGCGGCTGATCGCAATGCATGGATGGTGCGAAGCCAAGACATCGGCAGGGACGCCAGGCAGTCGCTGCGGGCCTGGTGCGGCGAGCAAGCGCTGCGGTTGAGACAACCGGAGGGGGAGGGCATACAGCCGCTGCAAACGGGCCTGCGCCCACCGCGTGCCGCAACGCCGCGCCATCGGTCTCAAGCAAGGGAATAAATCGCATGGTCGCGTGGGCAGCGTGCCGCCCGCCAGCCGCGTCGCGCGGACAGCGGCGGATTGATGCGCCGCCAACCTTGGGCAAGAGTGCTGCACACAAACAAAAAGCGACGCTCGCGCGCCGCCCAATTCCAAACCTCCAACCGCAGCCAAAGCGACCGCAACCGCGATACGCTTTTACGATTCCCGATTCCCGATTCCCGATTCCCGATTCCCGATTCCCGAATCCCGATTCCCGATTCCCGAATCCCTAAGCCGCAACCGCCTTCGGTCCCGTCGTAGGCTGATCCAGGGTGAACAGGCTCTCGGGCAATTCCTTGAACAGTTGCGACAACTGCTCCAGAAACGCGGTCATGGCCGAACTGCGCCGCCACGCCATCGCAATGCGGCGGCTGGGCTGCTTGTCTTCACGGAAGCGGATCAGGCGGATGTTTTCCGAGCGCGCAACCGGAGGCTTGACCGCCAGCAGCGGCAGCAAGGTCACGCCGACATTCGCCGCGACCATCTGGCGCAGGGTTTCCAAACTGGTGGCCTGAAATTCGGATTTTTCCATCGCCCCGGCCAGGTGGCAGACATCCAGTGCTTGGTCGCGCAAGCAGTGGCCATCTTCCAGCAGCAACAGGCGCTGCTCGGACAAGTCGTCCAGGGTCAAGCTGTCGTGTCGCGACAGCGGGTGGCCTTCCGGCACGGCCAGCACGAAGGGTTCTTCGAACAGGAATTCGGCATGCAGTTGGTCGTCCTGCAATGGCAATGCAAGCAGCGCGGCATCCAGCCGGCCTTCGCGCAACTGGTGCATCAGCTGGTCGCTCTTTTCTTCGATCAGCAGCAATTCCAGACGCGGAAAACGCTCGCGGATGCGCGGTACCACGTGCGGCAACAAATACGGTGCCAGGGTGGGAAAGATGCCCAGACGTACCGTGCCCGCTTCCGGGTCCTGGCTGCGGCGTGCGGCTTCCTTCATCTGTTCCACCTCGGCCACGATGCTGCGCGCACGCACGGCAGCTTCGCGGCCGGCCGGGGTCAGCATGACCTTGCGCGGCGCACGCTCCACCAGCGACACGCCGAGTTCGTCTTCGAGTTTCTTGATCTGGGTGGACAGCGTCGGCTGGCTGACAAAGCAGGCCGACGCAGCGCGGCCGAAATGCTTGTGGTCGGCCAGGGCTACCAGATATTTCAGGTCACGCAGATTCATGTGCAGCAGCCTTCATTGCGGTGACGGGGAACGACTGGCGCGTGTTGCAAGCCTAGCGCCCGGGTCGGCCGGGCGCTAAGCAGGCGCTCGCTTATGCCGCCTGGGCCACGCTGTCGGCAGTGGCCGGTGCGCTGGTGCGGATCAGATGGTCGAATGCGCTCAACGCGGCCTTGGAACCTTCGCCCATCGCGATCACGATTTGCTTGTACGGCACCGTGGTGGCGTCGCCCGCGGCGAACACGCCGGGCACATCGGTCTGGCCACGGTCGTCGACGATGATTTCGCCGCGCGGCGACAGCGCCACCGTGCCGCGCAGGAACTCGGTGTTGGGCAGCAGGCCGATCTGCACGAACACACCTTCCAGCTCGATGTGCTGGATATCGCCGCCGGTGCGGTCCTTGTAGACCAGACCGGTCACCTTCTGCCCGTCGCCCAGCACCTCAGTGGTCTGCGCGCTGGTGATGATGCGCACGTTGTGCAGGCTGCGCAGCTTGCGTTGCAACACTTCGTCGGCGCGCAGCTTGTCGTCGAATTCCACCAGCGTGACATGCGC
The DNA here is from genome assembly GCF_017746015.1 of Xanthomonas sp. A1809. Taxonomy (NCBI): domain Bacteria; kingdom Pseudomonadati; phylum Pseudomonadota; class Gammaproteobacteria; order Lysobacterales; family Lysobacteraceae; genus Xanthomonas; species Xanthomonas sp. A1809. Next base: position 360,944 of record NZ_JAGHWZ010000010.1, read on the forward strand.
CACGATGCCGGCCAGATCGATCGCCGCTTCCACGCCGGAGTTGCCTCCGCCGATCACCGCCACGCGCTTGCCCTTGAACAGCGGGCCATCGCAGTGCGGGCAATACGCCACGCCCTTGTTCTTGTACTGGTCTTCGCCGGGCACGTTCATCTGCCTCCAGCGCGCGCCGGTGGACAGGATCACGGTCTTGCTCTTGAGCGAGGCACCGTTAGCTAGCTTGATTTCGATCAGGCCGTCGGCACCGGCCGGAATCAGCTGCTCGGCACGCTGCAGGTTCATGATGTCCACGTCGTACTGGCGCACGTGCTGCTCGAGCGCGGCGGCCATCTTCGGGCCTTCGGTTTCCGGCACGGAGATGAAGTTTTCGATCGACATGGTGTCCAGCACCTGGCCACCGAAACGCTCGGCCGCCACGCCGGTGCGGATACCCTTGCGTGCGGCATACACCGCCGCTGCCGAACCGGCCGGGCCACCGCCCACCACCAAAACGTCGAACGCTTCTTTCGCGGCGATTTTCGCAGCGTCGCGCTTGGCGGCATTGGTGTCGAGCTTGGCGACAATCTGCTCCAGCGTCATGCGGCCCTGGTCGAACAGCTCGCCGTTCAAGTACACGGTGGGCACCGACATGATCTGGCGGGCCTCCACTTCGTCCTGGAACCAGGCACCGTCGATGGCCACGTGCTTGATGCGCGGGTTGAGCACGGCCGCCAGGTTCAGCGCCTGCACCACGTCCGGGCAGTTCTGGCACGACAGCGAGAAATAGGTTTCGAACTGGTAGTCGCCCTCCAGGTGCTGCACCTGCTCGATCAGTTCGGCAGCCGCCTTGGACGGGTGGCCGCCCACCTGCAGCAGCGCCAGCACCAGCGAGGTGAACTCGTGGCCCATCGGCAGCCCGGCAAAGCGCAGCGAAATGTCCTGGCCCGGCGTGGTCAGTGCAAACGACGGCTTGCGCTGGTTGTCGTCGCGGTGGATGTCCAGGCTGATCTTGTCCGAGAGCAGGACCAACTCTTCCAGCAGGTCGAGCATTTCGCGCGAGCCGGCACTGTCGTCGATCGAGGCGTTGATTTGAATCGGCCGCGTCACCCGTTCCAGGTAGGCGGTCAGCTGGGTCTTGAGATTGGCATCCAACATGGAGAACTCCTGGGAATGGGCAAGGGGAGGGCGTGGCGTCGCTGCGCTGAGGCAGGTCGCCGGGAAGGAAGGGAGTGAACCGCAGCCGGCGCGAGGTCGGGATGCGTGCTGGCGGCGGCTGGCGGGCAGCCCGGCACCGGCTCCGGTTCACCCCCGGCCCTTATCGGGCCGGAAGTGACAGCCGGCTTAGATCTTGCCGACCAGGTCCAGCGACGGAGCCAGGGTCTTGGCGCCTTCCTTCCACTTGGCCGGGCAGACCTGGCCAGGATTGTTGGCCACGAACTGTGCCGCGGTCAGCTTGCGCAGCGTCTCGGTGACGTCGCGAGCGATGGAGTTGTCGTGGATTTCCAGGGTCTTGATCACGCCTTCCGGATTGATGATGAAGGTGCCGCGCAGCGCCAGGCCTTCTTCTTCGATATGCACGCCGAACGCGCGGGTCAGCTTGTGGGTCGGGTCGCCGATCAACGGGAACTGCGCCTTGCCCACGGCCGGCGAGGTTTCGTGCCACACCTTGTGCGAGAAATGCGTGTCGGTGGTGACGATGTAGACCTCGGCGCCAGCCTTCTGGAAGGCGGCATAGTTGTCGGCGGCGTCTTCCACTTCGGTCGGGCAGTTGAAGGTGAACGCGGCCGGCATGAAGATCAGCACCGACCACTTGCCCTTCAGGCTGGCTTCGGTGACTTCGATGAAGTTGCCGTTGTGGTACGCATTCGCCTTGAACGGCTGGACCTGAGTGTTGATGAGAGACATTGAGTTTCCTCGTGCGGTGAAAAGGGGGCGGGGGATGGAACAGGCGCCATGGTAGGCAGGATCGATAGATTCCTCAAATCGATTGATGGAATTGCATAGATAGTCTTAGGCTATCGACTCGTCAGATGGCATCTAGCGCAATCGCGGTGCACGCCATGGTCGATAATGGTCAGCCAATGTTGCGTGTAGGTGAACAGCCCGTATGTCCGACGATCTCGCCGCCATTCCCGCCGATCAGCTGCTTCGCCGCGTTGCCGGGCGGGTCGAGCGTGGCGATGCCGAAGCGCTGATGCTGCACGCGCTGGGCCGTGATCGTGCCTGGTTGTTCATGCACGGGCGCGATGCGGTGCCTCTATCGGTCGCGCAGGCCTTCAATGCCCTGGTGCAGCGCCGTGAGGCCGGCGAGCCGGTGGCCTATCTGACCGGCTCGCGCGGATTCTGGACGCTGGACCTGGCGGTCTCGCCGGCCACGCTGATCCCGCGCGCCGATACCGAAGTGCTGGTCGAGCTCGCGCTGGAGCGCCTGGACACCGTGCCAGGCCGTCGTGTCGCCGATCTGGGGACCGGCAGCGGCGCGATCGCGCTGGCCATCGCCAGCGAACGTCCGCAGGCGCAGGTGATCGCCACCGATGCCAGCGCCGCGGCGCTGGCGATGGCCCGGCGCAATGCAGACAGCCATGGGCTGCGCAATGTCGACTGCCGGCAGGGGAGCTGGTTTGCGCCGCTGGCTGGCGAGGCCTTCGACCTGATCGCCAGCAACCCGCCGTATATCGCTGCCCACGACCCGCACCTGCAGCAGGGCGATCTGCGCTACGAACCGGCCAGTGCCCTGGCCTCGGGCAGCGACGGGCTGGACGATATTCGCCTGATCGTGGCCGATGCGCCTGCGCATCTGCTGCCCGGCGGCTGGTTGCTGCTGGAGCATGGCTGGGACCAGGGAGCGGCGGTGTCCGAACTGCTGGCCGCGCGCGGCTTCGCTGCGGTGGCCACGCATCAGGATCTGGAGCGGCGCGATCGCGTGACCTTGGGGCGCTGGTCGCCAACTGCGGGCCAGGCCGGCTGAGCAATTGCCGCAGCGTCATTGTCGGCAGACTGGCCGCGCGTTCCGAAGCGGAGCACGCGCGTTCGATCGAGCGGTTGCGCGCACCGAGTGCGCCCGCCTGCCGGCAAGCGCGGAAGGTCGATGTGCTCTTCAGCGCCTCGCCCATCACCGCGCACCGGTCTTTTCGATCACATGGCGTTGCCCGTGTGCGCCCGCAGCAGCCGATACACTAGCGGTTTCCCGCAGGACCGACGCATGCGCACGCTCTATCCCGAGATCACGCCCTACCAGCAGGGCAGCCTGAAGGTCGACGACCGCCACACGCTGTATTTCGAGCAGTGCGGCAATCCGCAGGGCAAGCCGGTGGTGATGTTGCATGGCGGCCCTGGCGGCGGATGCAACGACAAGATGCGGCGCTTCCACGACCCGGCCAAGTACCGCATCGTGTTGTTCGATCAGCGCGGTTCCGGCCGGTCCACGCCGCATGCCGATCTGGTGGACAACACCACCTGGGATCTGGTGGCCGATATCGAACGGCTGCGCACGCATCTGGGCATCGACCGCTGGCAGGTGTTCGGGGGCAGCTGGGGCTCCACGCTGGCGCTGGCCTATGCGCAGACCCACCCGCAGCAGGTCACCGAGCTGGTGCTGCGCGGCATCTTTCTGCTGCGCCGCTTCGAGCTGGAATGGTTCTACCAGGAAGGCGCCAGCCGGCTGTTCCCGGATGCCTGGGAGCACTACATCAACGCGATTGCGCAGGACGAGCGCGGCGACCTGATCGCTGCCTTCCATCGCCGCCTCACCAGCGATGACGAGGCCACGCGCCTGGCCGCGGCCAAGGCCTGGAGCGTGTGGGAAGGCGCCACCAGCTTCCTGCATGTGGACGAGGACTTCGTCACCGGGCACGAAGACGCGCACTTTGCCCTGGCCTTCGCACGCATCGAAAACCATTACTTCGTCAACGGCGGTTTTTTCGAGGTCGAAGACCAGTTGCTGCGCGACGCGCATCGCATTGCCGACATTCCCGGCGTGATCGTGCACGGCCGCTACGATGTGGTCTGCCCGCTGCAAAGCGCGTGGGACCTGCACAAGGTGTGGCCGAAGGCGCAGTTGCAGATCAGCCCGGCTTCCGGGCATTCGGCGTTCGAGCCGGAAAACGTCGATGCCTTGGTGCGTGCCACCGACGGGTTTGCGTGAGCGAATGCATGCACATCGATCAGAGTTCGCTTTGGTCGATGTGCATGATCACTCCGCGGCACGCGCTGAGGGGCGATGACATACGCATGACGTGTAGGAGCGCGCGTGCGCACACTGCGGCGTTACCGGTAACGCTCCATCGCGCGCAAGCGCGCTCCTACAGATTGCAGATATTCAACGTGCCGGCATGCAGGCGCCAAACGCTGCTGCTCAAGGCGCCAGCAAGGCATCATCTGCCAGCGGCGGCAGGATGCGCGCCAGGCGCGCTGCCCAGGCCTGTTGCCCGGCCGCGTCGGCAATCAGGTCCTGGCGGATTTCCAGTTCCACATGCAGCAGGCCGCGGCCCTCGCCATACACCGGGATGGCGTAATCGGTGGCATCGCTGACCGCATACGGCTGGTTGTCGCCCACCACCAGGTCGGGTTCGGCACGCAGCGCCTGCAACAGGCGATGCGCCAGCCGCGTATCGCGGTGGTAGAGCACGCCGGCATGCCAGGGCCGCGCGTTGCCGGCCATGACCGGGGTGAAGCTGTGCATCGACACCAATATTGTCGGCTGACTGCGCTGTGCACGCGCATCCAGTTCGGCGGCGATGCGTGCGTGATACGGCGCGAAGATCGCAGCGATGCGCTGCTGCCGGTCGCTGTCGGTCAGGTGCTGGTTGCCCGGAACCAAGGTGCCGTCGCTGACCGCCGGCATCAGGCTGGGTGCGTCGTGCGGGCGGTTGCAGTCGATCACCAGGCGCGAATACGTCTGCGCGATGGCCAACGCATCCAGCGCCTCGGCCAGCCGCTGCGTGACCTGCGCAATGCCGATATCCCAGCCGATATGGCGATCCAGCTCAGCCTGCGGCAGGCCCAGGTCGGCCAGCCGCGCCGGCACGCGCTGGCCGGCGTGGTCGGCGATCAACACCCACGGCGATGCGGCCTGCGCGTTGTGCACGGTGAACGGCGCCGGATCGTCGGCGCCGAGCAAGGGTTCGATGGCTGCGTCAGCCACGCGGGGTGCCGTCCAATGCGTGATCGGCCAGATACAGGCCGGCCCACAGCTTGGGGTCCATCTGATAGCCCTCGGCCATCTTCTGCACCAGCCAGGCGCCGACCTGCGCGCGTGGAATTTCGTGCACGGTGATGTCTTCGCTAGCATCGCCGCCGCCGTCGCCGACCTTGCGCAGACCGGTGGCGCGCACGAAGGCGATCTTCTCGCTGCTGGCGCCGGCCGAAGTGGGGCCGATCATCAACACTTCGGCATGCTCGGCGGTCCAGCCGGTTTCTTCTTCCAGTTCGCGAATGGCCGACAGTTCGATCGACTCATCGGCATGCACATCGCCTACCAGCCCGGCCGGCATTTCGATGGTGCGCGCCTGCAGCGGCACGCGGAACTGTTCGACGAACAACATCGCATCGTCCGGCGTCACCGCCACGATGATCGCGGCCAGGCCGCCGGCATGCACTCGTTCGGAATACTCCCAAGTGCCACGCACGACCATGCGCTGGTACTTGCCTTCGTAAACCACGGTGGGCGGGGTGTCGTGTCGGTTCATGGGCGGGGACCTTGTGCCAGGGAAACGGGAGGAAACGGTGCGGCGGCGCCGGTGCTGGCGGCCAACAGACGGCGCCGGGTGAGCGGGCCGAAGCGCAGGCTCTCGCACAACCCTGTGAGCATGTCCGCATCGGCGTGGGCACGCGTGAAGCCGGTTTCGGTCAGCGCCAGCGGCGCGTCGAGCGCGATGGTGGTGAGCTGACGCCACAGCAATGCGTGTTCGCGCTGTTCGCGCAGCCGCACCGCCATTTGCGCCGCGCCGCGCAGGCGCAGGAAGGGAATCTCGTCGATGCGTTCCAACAGCGCATCCAGGCTGCCGAAGTGCGCCAGCAGCACCGCCGCCGATTTGGCGCCGATGCCGGTCACGCCGGGGATGTTGTCGATGGCATCGCCGCATAACGCCAGGTAGTCGGCGATCTGGTGCGCATGCACGCCATGGCGCGCCTTCACCCCGTCGATGCCCCAGCGCTGGTTGCGCGCGTAGTCCCATTGCTCGTCATGCTCGAGCAATAACTGCGACAGGTCCTTGTCGGCCGACACGATCACTCCGCGCAAGCCGTGCGCCCGCGCGCTGTGCAGCGCGCTGCCGATCAGGTCGTCGGCCTCGTAATCGCGGTGGGCCAGCACGCTCAGCCCGAGCGCTGCGCACAGCGCCTTGCAATGCGCGAACTGGCGGCGCAACGCATCCGGCGCAGGCGTGCGGTTGCCTTTGTAGGCCGGATAGATCGCATGCCGGAAGCAGCTGTCCAGGGCTTCGTCAAAGGCAATGGTGATGTGCTGCGGATCCTCGCGTTCGAGCAGGTCCAGCAGAAACCGCGCAAACCCGTGCACCGCATTGGTCGGCCAGCCCTGCGCATCCTGAAATTCGTCCGGGATGGAATGCCAGGCGCGGAACACGTACAGGCTGGCATCCACCAGATACAGCGGGGTCGGGCGCCGGATGGCCAGCGGCGCAGCGTCGAGCGGGTCGGTCGGTGCGGTCACGGGGTCCAGTCGCGCAGCAAGGCACGCGGGTCCGGGCGCTCGCGTTCGGGCACCTGCATGCGCGGCGTGCCGATGTGGATGAAGCCGGCGATGCGTTCGTTGTCTTCCAGGCCCAGGTAGCCCGTCACCGCCGGGTCGTAGGCCATCCACGCGCTCAACCACTGCGCGCCGAAGCCGTGCGCCTGCGCGGCCTGCAGCAGCGCGAAACAGACGCAGCCGGCGGTGAGCAGTTGCTCCTGCACGGGCACCTTGTGCTCGGGGCGCAGCGAGGCGATCACCACGATCACCACCGGTGCGTCGCTGAAGCGTCCACGTTCCTTGGCAAGGGTGGCCGGCGATGCCAGCGGGTCGGCGGCCAGGGTGCGCTCGGCGAGGAAATCCCCCAGCGCAGCGCGCGCGGCGCCGCTGATGCGCAGAAAACGGAACGGCACCAGCTTGCCGTGGTCGGGCACGCGCACCGCCGAGGTGAGCATGCGCAGCAAGGTGTCTTCATCCGGCCCGGGCGCGCCGAGTTGTTTGGAGGGAACCGAACGGCGCGCGTCCAGCGCCTGGAGCGAATACGGTGCGTGCATAAATCCGGGTCGGGGCAACGAGGCATTGAATTATAGACGGCCGCTTCCCAACGCTCGCCGCAGCATGGCCGGTGGGGGCCGTGGCCGCCGCGATCGACCTCATGTAATGGCACCCACCTGGATTTCATTGGCCGCGACGTTCTCGGACAAGTAGGCACGCTGTCGTGGATCAGCCCGATCTCCGGGCGCCTGATGTTCGCCAACCGGCGTGGTGGCAGCTGTGCCTCGCTTCACCGGAGGAGCTGGCGATGACGGCGTTGCTGGACGGCCTGCGCCTGCACTGCGATGCCGCTGCCGCTGCCGCTGCCGCTGCGGCGCGATGCAAGGCGTGGCTGATGGTCCGGAAGCGCCCGCGAAGCTGAAGGCTTAACACCCGCAGGCGCAGAATGACTGCCGGCAAGCTCCACCGCGACGTGGCGAGCTAGGATGGCCGCTTGACACGCAAACCCTGGGCGGTCACGAGTAAAGTGAGTAACATGTCACACTTAACGGATGCGCGAACCGCCTACCATGCACGGGCGGAATTTGGGGCCGCGTCTGTTTTTTCTCGTTCGAAAATTTTCACGCCTGCAGAGGCGGGGAGCCTTTGCGCATGACTTTTCAGCCCAGTCCGTCGGGACACCCGGGCCGTGACCAACGCTTGCTCGAGCAGGCCCACGACGTGTTCGTGCCGGCGCTCGCGCAGGTTTTTGCTGCTGCAGTTGCGCATTTCGACGATGTGCTGTTCGACCGTGCCGAATCCGCTGGCGCGTCGCAGTTGCTGTTTCTCGATGGCATGCGCGAATTGCGCCGCAAGCGCGAAGAGGTCGCCCGCCAGTTCCGCCAGCAGCTGGAAGACGGCTGGCAGGCGTTGGTGCTCGGCACGCCGTTGTCGGCCGAAGTGGTGCTGGCCGGCGACATGGGCAGCGGCCCGCTGAGCCTGGTGCCCGAGCACGTGCTCGAATCGCGGCTGGCTGTGCGCAATCTGGCCACGGTGCTGTTGCGCGATTTCAAACAGGTGCTGGCACGGGTGGACCGCCGCCTGGGCTGGATCGCCGGCGGGCTGGAGCTGATGGCCGACACCAACCCGATTGGCCCCGAACATCTGGGTGTGGCGATCCACGAAGCCTTCGCCACCTGCGATCTGGCGCCGGAAGTGCGACTGGTGCTGATCAAGCTGTGCGAGCGCGATCTGGCCGAGCCGATCGGCAAGTTGTACGCACGCCTGGACGAAACCCTGGCCAAGGCCGGGGTGATGCCGGAAATTTCACAGGCCAAGCGCGCGCCGCCGCGCATGCAGCCGCGTGGCGAAACGCCGGAAGAGCGCGCCCAGGTCGAGGCGCAGGGCGGTCACGCCGAGGTAGGTGGCGACGATCAGGGTGATCAGTACGCACCGGCCTGGGCCAACCGTTTCCTTGACCGTTGGGCGCATAGCCGCGGCCGCATGCAGGCTGCGACGCAGCGCGGGCATGCCGATGGTGGCGGGGCTGGCGGCATGGACGGTGAGGCCGACCATCCCGGCGGTAGCCAGGGCATGCTGCTCGAGGCGCTGCACGAGTTGCTGCAACAGACCCGCAGCGTGCGCGACACCGCCGCTTCTGCCGCCACCGTCGCGGTGGGGCAGCAACGCCCGTTGAGCCAGCGCGAAATGATGTCGGTGCTGTCGCTGTTGCAGGCCACACCCAGCGCGACGCTGCAGGCGGCCATCGGCGACGACACCGAATCGCTTGCGCAGCGATTGAAGAACGAGGTGCTTTCCAGCGCCACGCGGCTGGGCGTGGACCCGGCCACTGCAAAGCTCGACCCGATGGACGAAGACGCCATCGACCTGGTCGGCATGCTGTTCGATGTGATGCTGGACGAGCGCGATCTGGAAAATCGCTCGCGCGAAATGATCGGCCGCCTGGTGGTGCCGTTCGTCAAGGTCGCGCTGCTGGACCGCAAGATGTTCGTGCAGAAGACCCACCCCGCGCGGCGCCTGCTCAACTCGCTGGCCGAGGCCTGCGAAGGCAACAACGGCGACAGCGCTGCCGAGCGCGTGCTGATGGGCAAGGTCGAAGAGATCGTCGACCGCCTGGTGGCCGAATTCAACGAGAACCTGGCGATCTTTCTCACCCTGGAGGAAGAATTCCGCGACTTCCTGTCGCAGCACCGGCGCCGGGTGGAAATTGCCGAGCGTCGTGCTACCGAGACCCAGCGCGGGCAGGAAAAGCTCGAACTGGCGCGCAGCCGCGCGCTGTCGGAACTGGAGCAGCGTGCCCCCGAAGACGCGGGCCTGCCCAAGGCGGTGGACGACTTCCTGCGCCAGCCGTGGCTGCATCACCTGACCATGGCGATCCTGCGCGACGGCGAGGAAGGTCCCGGCACCATCGAGGCCCTGGCGCTGGCCGACGGCGTGCTGGAAGAACTGGCCGAAGCGCGCCGCCATATCGTCGGCAAGCCATGGCTGCAGGTGTGGCAGCCGGCGCTGCACCGCGTGTTCGCCAGCGTAGGCCTGCACGGGGATGCGGTGGTGGTGGCGATCACCGCCTTGCACGACACCCTGCAGGCGATCGCCGAAGCGCGCCCGGAACTGGAAAAAGCCCTGCCGGAACTGCCGCAGGTCAATCTGCCGCCACCGGCCGCCGAAAGCGTCAGCGTGGTGCTGGGTGCCGAAGCGGTCGCGCAGAGCATCGACAGTGCCGACGCCGAACGTTTCCGCGCGATGGATATCGGCACGTGGCTGGATTTTGTCGACAAGGACGGCAAGGTGCAGGCCGGCAAGCTGTCGTGGGTGAGCCCGATTTCGCAGCGCCTGCTGTTCGTCAATCGACGTGGCGTGCGTTTCTGCGTCGCCTCGCCGGAAGAACTGGCGGTGATGGTGCGCCTGGGCCGCCTGCGCGAGCACATCAACGACGGCGCTTTCGACAGCGCCATGCAGGGTGTGATCGATCGTCTGGATCCGTTGCAGAACAACAGCACGGTGCACTGAGCGGTCCCACGCGCATGGGTAGCCGCTGCGGCGTCCGTAGACATGTGGCACGCGCGCGCTGCACTGGCGTCGTTGCCGGTACCGCCGGCAGTGGCGCCGCGCTCTGCTAGCATCGCCGCGACTGGGCGCAAGACCGGAGCAACGCATGGCTGTGCAGGTGCTGGTGCTGAAAGAACGGGCCGCTGGCGAACGCCGCGTGGCCGCGACGCCGGAAACGGTCAAGAAACTGGTCGCGCTCGGTGCCGGCGTGTGGATCGAGCCGGGGGCCGGCCTGGCCAGCAGCATGGACGATGCCGCGTATCTGCAGGCCGGTGCGCAGCTTGCCGGCGCCGACGCCGTGGCACAGGCCGAGATGGTGCTGTGCGTGCAGGCGCCCTCTACCGGGACCTTGCTTGGCTGCAAACCGCACACGGTGGTGATCGGCATGCTGGCGCCGGACACGGATCCGGCGCGCGCGCAGGCATTTGCCGCGCGGCAATTGATCGCGTTTCCACTGGAGCGCCTGCCGCGCACCACGCGCGCGCAATCGATGGATGTGTTGAGCTCGCAGGCCGGCATGGCCGGCTACAAGGCGGTGCTGATTGCCGCGCAACTGGCGCCGCGCTTTTTTCCGATGCTGACCACTGCGGCCGGCACCATGCGCCCGTGCAAGGTGTTGGTGATCGGTGCGGGCGTGGCCGGCCTGCAGGCGATCGCAACGGCCAAACGGCTGGGCGCGCAGGTGGAAGGCTTCGATGTGCGGCCGGAAACGCGTGAGCAGATCGCCTCGCTGGGTGCGCGATTTCTGGACCTGGGCGTGAGCGCTGCCGGCGAAGGCGGCTACGCGCGCCAGCTCAGCGACGACGAACGCGCCGAACAGCAGCGCCGTTTGGCCGAACATCTCACAGGTGTGGATGTGGTGGTGTGCACCGCAGCGGTTCCGGGCCGGCCGGCGCCGAAGATCGTGACCACCGAGATGGCGCGTGGCATGCGCGCCGGCAGCGTGATCGTGGATCTGGCGGCGGAAACCGGCGGCAATTGCGCGGCCACCCGCCCGGGCGAAACGTATGACCTCGACGGCGTGGTCATCGCTGGCCCGCTCAATCTGGCCAGCCAGGGCGCAGTGCAAGCCAGCGAGATGTTCGCGCGCAACGTGTACGCCTTCGCCGCCTTGTTGATCAAGGACGGTGCGTTGACGCTCGACTGGGACGATGAGTTGCTGGCGAAGACGCGGTGGTCGGCGCCGGCGCCGACCACCGCGTAGGCGTCGCAGAAAGTTCGGTGCGTGCAATGCGGCAAGGGCAGCACGCTGCGCATCGCGAGCCGTCGTCGGTCCGGCGCTGAAGAGCGCTCTTTCGGGCAGGTTGAGATTTGGCGCGGTCAGGGATTTCGTGGTTGTCCTTGCAACCAGCGACGCAGCGAGGCCACCGATGCCAGCACGGGTGCTGGCGTGCATCTGGTTGCCGCGACGTCATGCAGCTGCGTGCGCTACACACACTTACGCGGCCGCGCGCGCGGGGTGCGCAGGGTGCGCGTCGCTGCCGCGACTGGCCCTGGCATGCTGCAAGATGCCAAGCGCGACGGCTGGATCATATCCAGCGCCCATCGCAACCCTGCGCGGCGCCTGAGCAAACGCAATCCGCTGCTGCGACCGCTGCGCAGTGCTGGGAAACGTCAGTCCTCGACCGGCGGATGCTCGCGCAACCAAGCGCTGCGCTCGGCCGGGCTCATCTTCTGCCAGCGTTGCTGCAGTTCGTTGCGCTGTTGCGGGTTGAGCGTGCGCATGCGGTCGAACAAGGCCTTGGCCTCGCGGCGTTGCTCCGGACTCATGTTGCGGAAGCGGTCCATGCCGGCCTTGGCCTGCTTGCGCTGCTCGGGCGTCATGTCCAGCCAGCGGCGGGCGTGCCGGTACATCCTGGGACGTTCTTCGGGCACGTCGTTCCAGCGCTCGCGCAGCGCATCGATCATGACCTGGCGCTGCTGCTTGGTCAGTTGGTCCCACTCGGGCATGGGCGTCTCGTCACGCGGACCTTGGCCGCGTGGGCCAGGCGCGTCCATGGGCGGACCCGGGGGAGGAGGTCCGGGTGGGCCGTCCTGAGCCAGCGTGGAGGCGCATGGCCCGGTGCACAGCAACAGGGTCAACAGCAGGCGGGTGGTGTGGGTCATCGTGCTTATTCCATGGCCAGGGCGGTGTCGGAGCCGAGCCAGACATACAGGTCCGGGTTCTGGGCCAGCAGGTCGTCTGTCTCGGTGGTGGCGCTGGTGCTGGCAACCGGCGAGGTCGGCGCGGTGCCAGAGGAGACGCTTTGGCTCGGATGCAGCTGCAGGCCGATGCCGATCGCCAGCAGGCCCGAGCACGCGGTGGCCAGCAACCAGTAGCCACGTCGGCTGCGCGTCGGGGCCGCGGCGTGGCGGGCCTGGCGCAGGCGCGCCAGGGTTTGCGGCGGTAGGCTGGTCAGCGCGGTGGCGTGCAGCTGGCGCAGCTGCGCATCCAGCCGGGCGGGGTCGTGGGAGCGGTTCACAGGAAATCCTCGAACTGTTTTTGCAACGCGTCGCGCGCGCGCGACAGGTGGGTTTTGACCGAGCCTTCGGAGCAGCCCATCGCCTTGGCAGTGGTGGCCACGTCCAGGTCTTCGAGCACGCGCAGCGTGAAGGCTTCGCGCTGGCGCGCCGGCAGTGTGCGCAATGCATCGACCAGCCGTTGGTAGGCCTGTTGATGCTGTTGTTCGTCGACCGGTCCGGTGCCGGGGTCGGCCCAGTCGATCGGACCTTCGTCGTCGGCGCGCTCGGCCGGTGCCCAGAACTTCAGGCGAAAGCTGCGTCGCCGCTGCAGGTCGATGATGCGGCTGCGCAGGATGCTCCAGAACAGCGGCGTCCATTCCTCCGCTGGCCGCTCTCGATAGCCCAGCAGCTTCACCATGGCGTCCTGCACGGCGTCCAGCGCATCTTCGCGGTGCCGCAAGCCGGCCTCGGCAAAACGGAAGGCACGCGGCCCGATGCCGGCCAGAAATGCATCCAGCGACACCGGTGTGGTGGCGGCCGGTGCGGTAGCTTGCGGATCGAAATGAGTTCCCACCAGCACAGCGTAGCTTCCGCGGAGACGATACGACGTCAACGAGCGAGCGCGGATTCGGTTGACAGGCGCCCGCACGGGCGTGGCGTGGGTATGATCGGCGGGCCGCACCGGCCAGTGGAGCCAGAGACGATGAGCGACGGATTCGTAGCGCTGTACATCTTCATGCTGGCGGCCATCGCCGGCCATGTGATCATCTCGCGGGTGCCGGTGATCCTGCATACGCCGCTGATGTCCGGTTCCAACTTCATCCACGGCATCGTGTTGATCGGGGCGATGGTGGTGCTGGGGCATGCCGACACCACACTGGAAAAAGCGCTGGGATTTGTCGCAGTGGCGCTGGGCGCGGGCAACGCAGCGGGCGGTTATGTGGTGACCGAGCGAATGCTGGAGATGTTCAAGTCCAGCAAGAAGCCGCCGGGCGGGGATGCGCCATGAACGTGTCTATTGCCCAATTGCTGTCGTGGCTGGTGAAGTCGAGCTATCTGGTGGCAGCGACCTTGTTCCTGCTCGGTCTGCAGCGCATGGCCTCTCCATTGAGCGCGCGCAGCGGCATCCGCTGGGCCGGGCTGGGCATGTTGATCGCCACCGTGGCCACGTTCTTCCTGCCCGAGCTGCACAACGTGCCGCTGATCCTGGCGGCATTGGCGATCGGCACCGGCGTGGCGTGGGGGTCGGCCAGGAAGGTCGCCATCACCGACATGCCGCAGATGGTGGCGCTGTACAACGGCATGGGCGGCGGCTCGGCGGCGGCGATCGGTGCAGTGGAGCTGCTGCGGTTTTCGTTCTTCGCCAATCGCGACACGGCGCACTGGAGCGCGCAGGCGATTGCGCAGCTGGCGGCGCGGCAGCCGGACACCACCACGGTGGTGCTGGCGGTGATCGGTTCGGCGATCGGGGCGGTGTCGCTGTCGGGGTCGGTCATCGCGTGGGCCAAGCTCGACGGCCGGCTGGACCGGCGGGTGACCTTCCCCGGTCAACAGGTGTTCAATCTGGTGGTGGCCGTGGCGGTGCTGGCCCTGGCCGTCTGGGCGGCGAGCAGTCTGCAGCCGTTGGCGATCATTGCGTTCTTCGTGGTGGCGTTGGCCTTGGGCGTGCTGATGACGCTACCGATCGGCGGTGCCGACATGCCGGTGGTGATTTCGCTCTACAACGCGTTTACCGGGCTGGCGGTGGCGTTCGAGGGCTATGTGCTCGGCAATGAGGCATTGATCATCGCCGGCATGATGGTCGGCGCCGCCGGCATCTTGCTGACGCGGTTGATGGCCAAGGCGATGAATCGGCCGATCGGCGGCGTGCTGTTTTCCAACTTCGGCGGTGGCGGGCAGGCGCAGGAAATCAGCGGTGTGCAGAAGCCGATCGAGGCCGGCGATGTGGCGGCGATGATGGCCTTTGCCGAGCGGGTGGTGATCGTGCCCGGCTATGGCATGGCAGTGGCGCAGGCACAGCACAAGATCTGGGAGCTGGCGCAGCGCTTGATGGCGCGCGGGGTCAAGGTGAAGTTTGCGATCCATCCGGTCGCCGGGCGCATGCCCGGGCACATGAACGTGCTGCTGGCCGAGGCCGGTGTGCCCTACGATCTGATCGCCGACATGGACGACATCAATCCGGAATTTGCCAGCACCGACGTGTCGCTGGTGATCGGTGCCAACGACGTGGTCAACCCGGTTGCCAAAACCGATCCGGCCAGCCCGATCTACGGCATGCCGATTCTGGACGTGGTCAATTCGCGCAACACGGTGGTGATCAAGCGCGGCAAGGGGACGGGCTTTGCAGGCATCGAGAATGCGCTGTTCTACGCCGACAACACGCGCATGTTGTACGGCGATGGAGCAGAAGCCGCTGGTGCGCTGGTGAGCGAATTGAAAGCGCTGGATGGCGGCGGGCATTGAGTGCTGGTGTGTCGTCAGGCGCGCTCGGATGCTTGAGGCAACGCACGGTCGGTCGTGTCCTGTTGCGTTACAGGGGACGCTTACACGCGCGGATCAACGCCAGGGTTAGTCGAAGGCGCGGCGCCCTCACCGCTCGCGGGACACGCCGTCAATCCGTGCCTGGAGGCTCGATGGCGGCATCGATGCCGCCAACGGTCCCGCAATCGGCAAGGGCACCGCGCCAGACAGTTTGCTGATTGCCTTGTTCAAGAACAAAGGCACCGGGGCAGTTTTGCTTGCTGCTCTTTTGAACGCTACGCACCCGACCAACGTGACTGGTCCTTGCCCGCCCACCGTCGCGGAACCCCCGGCGGCATGGATGCCGCCAAGGAGCTTACAAGGACGTACTTGCAGCGTGGCTCGCGATGGTGGGCGGGCACGGATCCTGCGGCAAACGCGCAGCGCTTCCCATGCATCTCTGATGGGAGCGATGGCGCTTGACGAGCACCGGCGCTCGAATCTGTGCAGCTGACGCATCAGCTTCGACGACGTGCGACGTTGGCTACTGAAACAATCGCGCCTGGCTCAACGCGCCGCCCACCACGCCACCAACAGTGCGGCGGCGTAGCACAGCAAGTCGAAGCCGTTGTTGGCCAGTTGCAGCAGCGTCCAGGCCAGGCCGGTGCCCATCTTCTGTGCCGAGGTCCACGGGTCCAGGCCCAGCGGTCCGCCCAGTTGCGCCGAGGCGATGCCCCAGTTGGCGCCCGCGATGATCAGCGCCGTCGCCACCATGGCCACGCCGATGCGCAGGCGGCCTGCATGTAGGGTGCCCAGGCGCAGCATCCAGACGATCTCCAGTGCTGCGACCACGGCCATCCAGCCGGCCTGGTTGCCCAGGGCCAGGGCGATGAGCAGCCAGGCGATGAGGGCGGTGACGCATCCCAGCAACAGGAGCGGGGGCCAGAGCCAGTGGGCCGTTCTGGCGGATGCGGTGGTGGGCGGCATTGGAGCTCCTGACAGTGCGCACATGATAGAGCGCGCGCCGGCGTTTGCGACGCACGCCACGCCACGACAGTGCGGCTGATGGAATGCAGCGTCGTTCCCGGCTGGCGCGGTGGCCGGCGGCGGTGGCGTCGTGGTCGGCTAGAATGGCCGACTTGCGCGCGACCTGCGCGGCCCCATATCCAGCCCATGTATTCCCGTAGCAGCGAACCCGTCCAGTTCGAACGCGATTGCGATGCCGTCATGGTGCCGCAGGGCGATTCGGTGACCCTGCCCGCAGGCAGTTACGGCTATATCACCCAGGCGCTGGGTGGCAGCTATACCGTCTTTGTCGAAGGCAATCTGTTCCGCATTGCCGGCAAGGACGGCGATGCGATCGGCAAGGAGCCGCCGCCGGGGCTGGAACTGCCCGCCAATGCCAGCGACGAAGAGGTGGAAGCGCTGGTGTGGCAGCAGCTGCGCACCTGTTTCGACCCGGAAATTCCCTTCAATATCGTCGATCTGGGCCTGGTCTACGAGGCGGTGGTCAGCCATCGCGAGGAAGACGACCAGCGCCGGGTCGACGTCAAGATGACCCTGACCGCGCCCGGTTGCGGGATGGGCGAAATCCTGGTCGACGATGTGCGCAGCAAGGTCGAGATGATCCCGACCATCGCCGAGGCCGACGTCGAGCTGGTGTTCGACCCGCCGTGGGGCCGGCATATGATGTCCGAAGCGGCCCGTCTCGAGACCGGCATGCTCTGATCGTCACGCGCCATGTCCACGATGTGGCGCTGCGTCCTTTCGCCCGCCATACAGGAATCTCCCGGTGTCCGTGTCCTTCGCTTCCACCCGTTCTCCGTCGCCGCGCAGCGCCGACGAATTGTCCGTGATCCTGGCCGCACCCGGTTTCGGGCTGCATTTCACCGACCACATGGTCGCCATCTCCTGGAACAACGAGCAGGGCTGGCACGACGCGCAAGTGCGCGCGTACGGCCCGCTGCAGCTGGATCCGGCAGCGTCGGTGCTGCATTACGGCCAGGAGATCTTCGAAGGCATCAAGGCCTACCGGCACGCCGACGGCTCGATCTGGACCTTCCGTCCGCAAGCCAACGGCGAGCGCCTGCAGCGGTCGGCGCGCCGTCTGGCGCTGCCGGAATTGCCGGTGGACCTGTTCGTCGAATCGCTGCGTCAGCTGGTCGCCGTGGACGGCAATTGGGTGCCGTCGGCGCCGGAGACCAGCCTGTATTTCCGCCCGTTCATGATTGCCGATGAGGCCTTCCTGGGCGTGCGTGCGGCGCACAAGGCGTCGTACTACGTGATCGCCAGCCCGGCCGGCCCGTATTTCGCCAAGGGCGTGGCACCGGTATCGATCTGGTTGTCCACCGAGTACGCACGTGCGGCCAAGGGCGGCACCGGTGCGGCCAAGTGCGGCGGCAACTACGCCGCCTCGCTGTTGCCGCAGCAGAAGGCCTATGCCCAGGGCTGCTCGCAGGTGTTGTTCCTGGACCCGGTGGAAGGCAAGTACGTCGAAGAACTCGGTGGCATGAACGTGTTCCTGGTCTACAAGGACGGCACGTTGGTGACCCCGGAACTGTCCGGCAGCATCCTGGAAGGCATCACCCGCGACAGCATCCTGCAACTGGCCCGCGACCGTGGCATGCAGGTGATCGAGCGCAAGGTCGCCATCGACGAATGGAAGCAGGGCGTGGCCTCGGGCGAGATCACCGAGGTGTTTGCCTGCGGTACCGCGGCGGTGGTGACCCCCATCGGCGAGCTGAAGGGCGAGGGGTTCGCGGTGGGCGATCTGTCCGCGCCGGCGGGCGAGGTGACCATGTCGCTGCGCCAGGAACTGACCGATATCCAGTACGGCCGCGTGCCGGACCGCCACGGGTGGTTGGTGCGTTTGTCGTAAGCAGACATATTCGTCAAACAAGGGCCTCCGTGTGTCAGCACGGGGGCCTTTTTGTTTGCGCAACAGCAAAAAGACCCTTTTTCGCCTGGGAACCGGTCGAATTCAGCATGAGTCAAGTGTGATTGAAGTCACGCAATGACATTTTGATTTCGAAAATTACCAACTCCGTATTGTCCAGTTCGGTTTCTTTGGGATAGGTTCGCTGAACGGATCGATAACAGGGGCGGTCCGGGGCACTGGGCCAGTCGCCATCGCGACGGTTTCGGAACTACCGCTTCGGCGGTTCTCTTGACTGGAAGGGAATTCGATGTCTAACGCGTCGTTTCGTCCGCGCCACCGAGCGCTCTGCATCCTGGGTGCTTCGGCACTTACCTCGCTGTTGCTGGCAACGCCGGCATTTGCCGGCGATGTCTACCTGGGTGGCCTGGCCACCGCGCAGACCCACCAGAAGTTCATCGTGACCTACAAGGACGGCAGTAGCGCCCTGAGCAGCCCCAGTGTGTTGACCACCTCGTTGCGCACCGCTGCACGTGCGTTGCCGGCCAAGGCCGGCAAGCCGCTGGGCTTGAACAGCGTGCGTCGTCTGGCCGTGGGACCGGAGCTGATTCAGGCCGACCGCGCGCTGGATCGTGCCGAAGCCGAAACCCTGATGCGCCAGCTGGCCGCCGACCCCAACGTGCAAAGCGTGGAAGTGGACCAGATGCTGTACCCCACGCTGACCCCTAACGACAGCCGCCTGTCCGAGCAATGGGCCTTCGGCACCACCAACGCCGGGCTCAACATCCGCCCGGCCTGGGACAAGGCCACCGGTGCCAACGTCGTGGTTGCGGTGATCGACACCGGCATCGTCAGCCACCCCGACCTCGACGCCAACATCCTGCCCGGCTATGACTTCATCAGCGATGCCACCGCCGCGCGCGACGGCAATGGGCGCGACAACAATCCTGCCGACGAAGGCGACTGGAACTCGACCAGCGGGTGCGCCACGTCCAATTCCAGCTGGCACGGCACCCATGTCGCCGGCACGGTGGCGGCGGTGACCAACAACACCACCGGCGTGGCCGGTACCGCGTTCAACGCCAAGGTGGTGCCGGTCCGCGTGCTGGGCCGTTGCGGCGGTTCGCTGTCGGACATCGCCGATGCCATCATTTGGGCCTCCGGCGGCACCGTCAGCGGTGTGCCGGCCAATCCCAACGCGGCCGAAGTCATCAACATGTCGCTGGGCGGCGGTGGCACCTGTTCGTCCACGATGCAGAGCGCAATCAACGGCGCCGTCTCGCGCGGTACCACGGTGGTGGTGGCAGCCGGCAACAGTGCCGCCAACGTGTCCGGTTCGTTGCCGGCCAACTGCGCCAACGTGATCGCAGTGGCGGCCACGACCTCGGCCGGTGCCAAGGCCAGCTATTCCAACTACGGCAGCGGGATCGACGTCTCCGCGCCAGGGTCGGGGATCCTGTCCACGCTCAACAGCGGTACCACCACGCCGGGCAACGCCAGCTACGCTTCGTACAACGGCACCTCGATGGCGGCGCCGCATGTGGCCGGCGTTGTTGCCCTGGTGCAGTCGGTGGCGCCCACCACGTTGACGCCTGCCGCAGTGGAAACACTGCTGAAGAACACCGCACGCGCCTTGCCGGGCGCCTGTTCGGGCGGTTGCGGTGCGGGCATCGTCGATGCCGATGCGGCAGTGACGGCGGCCATCGCCGGCAGCAGTGGCGGTGGTGGTGGCGGAACCGGCAACACCTTGACCAACGGCACGCCGGTGACCGGCCTGGGTGCAGCCACGGGCGCGGAGTTGAACTACACCATCACGGTGCCGGCCGGCAGCGGCACGCTGACGGTGACCACCAGCGGCGGCAGCGGCGATGCAGACCTGTACGTGCGGGCCGGTAGCGCGCCCACCGACACCGTCTATGCCTGCCGTCCGTATCTCGATGGCAATGCCGAAACCTGCAACATCACTTCGCCGTCGGGAACCTATTACGTGCGGATCAAGGCTTACAGCACGTTCTCCGGCGTGACCCTGACCGCCAGCTACTGACGCTGGATCGCTGCACGCGTTCCCTGGCATGACCGCCAGGGAACGCGCCTTCCTCGCTTCAACCCCATCTGCGATACCTCGCCCAGGTCTGCCGTTTCGGCAGGCGCAGGCGACGTGTTGCCGCTTGGCCGGAATGGACACCGGCCAGTCGCCCCGACGGGCCTGGCGCCCGTGCAGTTTCCGGCTCCGAACCGCAGCGTGCGGCAACGGGCCGGCCCTCTCGCCGCAGCTGCGGTACCTCTCCAATAAGGAACGATCGATGTCCAATGTGTCGCAACGTCGTGCGCCCACGCGCGCGCTGGTAGTCCTGGGTGTTTCCGCGCTGACCTCGCTGCTGGCCGTGCCGGCGTTTGCCGGTCAGGTCAATCTGTCCGGGTTGGACTCGCAGCCCACCCTGGACCGCTTCATCGTCAAATACAAAGACGGTTCCAGTGCGGCGGTCAGCCCGACCTCGATGCGCGCATCGCTCAATTCGGTTGCCGGCGCGATGCCGGCACGCGCCGGCCGTGCGCTGGGCCTGAACCACGTGCGCCGCACGGCGCTGGGTTCGGAAGTGCTCAAGACCGATCGTGGCCTGGACCGCGCCGACGCCGAAACCCTGATGCGCCGCATCGCCGCCGACCCCAGCGTGGACTACGTGGAAGTGGACCAGATCATGTACCCGGTGCTGACTCCCAACGACACGCGCCTGTCCGAGCAGTGGGGCTTCGGTACCTCTTCCTCCAGCATCAACGTGCGCCCGGCCTGGGATACCGCCACCGGCACCGGCGTGGTGGTGGCCGTGATCGACACCGGCATCACCAGCCATCCGGACCTCAACGCCAACGTGCTGCCGGGTTACGACTTCATCAGCGATGCCACGCGTGCACGCGACAACAACGGGCGTGACAGCAATCCGGCCGACCAGGGCGACTGGACCACGGCCGGCCAGTGCGGCAGCGGTACGTCGGCCGCCAATTCCAGCTGGCACGGCACCCATGTGGCCGGCACCATCGCGGCGGTCACCAACAACAGCACCGGCGTGGCTGGTACCGCGTTCAACGCGCGCATCGTGCCGATTCGTGCGCTGGGCGCATGCGGCGGCGCGACCTCCGATATCGTCGATGCGATCGTGTGGGCCTCGGGTGGCACCGTGTCCGGCGTGCCGGCCAATGCCAACCCGGCCGAAGTGATCAACATGTCGCTGGGCGGCAGCGGCAGCTGCTCGAGCAGTTACCAGAACGCCATCAACAGCGCGGTGTCGCGCGGCACCACCGTGGTGGTGGCGGCCGGCAACAGTAATGCCAACGTGGCCAACTTCACCCCGGCCAGCTGCGCCAACGTGATTTCGGTGGCATCGATCACCTCGGCCGGCGCGCGTTCGAGCTTCTCCAACTACGGCACCGGCATCGATATCTCCGCGCCGGGTTCGGCGATCCTGTCGACCTTGAACAGCGGCACCACCACGCCGGGTTCGGCCAGCTACGCCAGCTACAACGGCACCTCGATGGCGGCCCCGCACGTGGCCGGCGTGGTGGCGCTGGTGCAGTCGGTCGCCAGTCGTCCGCTGACGCCTGCGGCGGTGGAAACGCTGCTGAAGAACACTGCACGTCCGCTGCCGGGCGCCTGCTCGGGCGGCTGCGGCGCGGGCATCGTCAACGCGGCCGGCGCGGTCAGCCAGACCCCGTAAACCTGCGCCGACGACCGCGATGCCGGCGCGATGCCGGCAATGCGTCGGGTCTTTTCCGACGCCGGTGTCGGTGCTTTGAAACCTGCACTGCCCCGCTCTACGCGGGGCAGTGTGCGTTCGGGAAGCGGTAATGGCCGCACCGCCGGCCAGGGCCGCCAGCGCTGGCTGAATGAAGCGCGTGCCAGCACGGCATGGCTGCCTTCAGTGCGCCCGGTAGCACGCCGATAGCCAGCCCACGTGAGGCATGCAACATCTGCATGCACGCGCAACGGGAACGGCGCAGCGCAGTGGCTTCAATGCGTTGCCAACCGGGTTGCAAGATCCTTGGGGAGGGATGAAGTCATGCCGTATCACTCAGTGGGCGCACTGCGCCGCGTTGCATTCGTCTGTGCGTTGTCATGCACGTTTCATGCCGCCGCTGGCGAGGTCAGTCTGCAAGGATTGAATTCCAGCAGCACCCATCAGCGCTTCATCGTCAGCTACAAGAACAGCGTCGGCAGCGGCCGGGCGACCGGGTTGTCTGCGCCATGGGGCGACATCGCGCGTGCCGTGCCGCAAGCGCGCGGGAAGGCGCTGGGCCTGTCGGCCACGCGCCGGCTCAGTGGCGGGCCGATGTTGCTGGTGGCCGACCGCAAGCTGGACCGCGTGGATTCGGAAAGCCTGATGCGGCGCCTGGCCGCCGACCCGGCGGTCAAACGCGTGGAAGTGGACATCCTGATGCGGCCACTGCTGGTTCCCAACGACCCCGGCGTGCCGCAGCAGTGGGCGATGGGCGCGACCGCCGCCAGCCTCAACATCCGTCCGGCCTGGGACCGTTCCACCGGCAAGGGCATCGTGGTGGCGGTGATCGACACCGGCATCACCAATCATCCGGACCTGGCAGCCAATGTGCTGCCCGGCTACGACTTCATCGTTGATCCGGCCACGGCGCGCGATGGCACGGCGCGCGATGCGAACGCGGCCGACCAGGGCGACTGGGCCGCGGCCAACGAATGCGGGCCCGGAGCGTCGGCGTCCAATTCCAGTTGGCATGGCACGCATGTGGCCGGCATCGTGGCGGCGGTGGGCAACAACGCGGTGGGCGTGGTCGGTACCGCGTTCAACGCCAGGATCCTGCCGTTGCGGGTGCTGGGCCGCTGCGGCGGCTACATGTCCGATATCGCCGATGCGATCGTGTGGGCGTCCGGCGGCAAGGTCTCCGGCGTGCCGACCAACCCCAATCCGGCCACGGTGATCAATCTGTCCTTGGGCGGTACGGGCACCTGCTCGGCGACGTTGAACAACGCCATCACCGCAGCGGTCACGCGCGGCAGCGCGGTGGTCGTGGCCGCCGGCAACAGCAATCTGGACGTCTCCACCAGCGTGCCGGCCAATTGCGCCAACGTGATCGCCGTGGCGGCCACCACCTCGGCCGGCGCCAAGGCCAGCTTCTCCAACTTCGGCAAGGGCGTGGATATCGCCGCGCCCGGGCAATCGATCGTGTCCACGCTCAATACCGGCACCAAGGCACCGGGCAATGCGGCATATGCGGTGTACAGCGGCACCTCGATGGCGGCGCCGCATGTGGCTGGTGTGGTGGCGTTGATGCAGTCGGTGGCCCTGAATCCGCTGCCGCCGGCAACGGTGAAAGCCCTGCTCAAGGCCAGCGCGCGGCCCATGCCGGTCGCCTGCACGCAGGGCTGCGGGGCAGGGCTGGTGAATGCCGATGGCGCGGTGGCGGCGGTGATCGAGTCGACCACTTTGGCCAGGAATGTGGCACGCACCGGGCTGAGCGCAGCGCTTTCCGACTCGCTGTATTACCAGGTCAATGTGCCGGCCGGCGCTCGTTCGCTCAAGGTCGCGCTTGCCGGTGGCAGCGGCAATGCCGACCTTTCGGTACGGGCCGGTGCGTTACCGACCGACGCGGCGTACAACTGCCGCAGCATGTTGCCGGGCAATGGCGACAGCTGCACGCTGGCCGCGCCGGCCGCGGGCGTCTATTACGTGCGCTTGAAGGCAACGCTGGGCTTTTCCGGCGTCAGTGTCACCGCAGCGTACTGAGTGGTGCCGGCGCGGCGTCGTTGCCGTGCCGAAACACGCGACATGGTGTTGTGGTGCGGCAGTGGTGCATGGGTGAAGTGCGAAGACACTGGCGGAAGATCGAAATACGCAAGCGGTCCGTCGAGAGGCATCGCGTGAGTTAAGTCCCAAACGCGTCACGCGCATGCCAAGCGGCATGCGCGCATTGCGTCTACGCGTTCACTCGCACAGCGCGCAAGCGCGTGCGGCGAGTGCATGCACCAGCTGGGTACCGGGCAATTCCAGCAGCAGTCCGCGCTGGCCGGCGTTGATCCACAGCGCCGGTGCGTCCAGCGCGGTGATTTCGACCAGCACCGGCGCCTGCCGTTGCTGGCCGAGCGGGCTGATACCGCCGACCTTGTAGCCGGTGCGCCGTTCGGCATCGGCCACGTCCATCATGCGTGCCGACTTGCCACCGTAGGCGCTGGCCAGTTTTTTCAACGACACCCGGCGGTCGCATGGAATCACCACGCACACCGCCTTGTCGTCGACCCATGCCATCAATGTCTTCAACACGGTATGCGGCGGCAGGCCCAACGCATGTGCGGCCTGCAATCCCTTCGCATCGGCATCGGCCTGGTAGTCGTAAGGATGCAGCACATAACCCACGCCGGCCGCGTCCAGTGCCTTGGTGGCGCGGGTGGCCTTGCTCATGCACTCAGACCGATTCGAAGCGGTTGGCGGCCACGTTCTTGCGCACTTTTTGCGGATTCCAGATGCGGCCGTTCATGGCGATATAAACACCCGACGGCAGCGATTGCACTGCGCCCACGGCGCAACCGATATTGAATTCGGCATCCGAGCCGCGAAAGCGCGCCGGATTCAAGGCGCCGGTCATCACGATGGTCTTGTCGGCGATCGTCTGCAGCACCTTGCCGGTTTCCACCATCGAATCGGTGCCGTGGGTGATCAACACGTGGCGGGTGGGCTGGGCGGCGATGGTGGCGCGGATCAGTTCGCGGTCGGCATCGGTGATGTGCAGCGAATCCTTGCGGATGATCGGAATCACCGAAAAACGAAACGTCACGCCCAGTTCTTTCAGAATCTGTCCGATCTGCGGGTCGCCGATCTGGTAGTCCGATTTGTCGTCGAAGTAGATCTTGTCGATCGTGCCACCGGTGGTGACGATCAGGAGGTCTTCCATTGCTGCGGATCCTGTAGGGCTAACGCGGCGCAGGCCGCGCGCGGGCCGCCATGATACCGCCCGGCCAGGGGGCTGGCAGTACGGTAGCCATCGCGATAGACCAGCGGGGGCGAGACCGGCGCCTGGCTGCCGAATATGTGGCGGCGCTGCATCCGATTGAGATGGCCTGGCGCAGGCGCACGCCGACATGCCCAAGGGTGCCTGCATGTTCGAGGCGCAGCGGGTGTCGTGCAGGCTGGCGTAGCCCTGCCCATGGCGTGCTTGCGCCAAGTCAGCGTGCAACTGGAGTTGCCACTGAACGCGTTGCTTCAGCGTTGCCCGTGCCCAGCCTCCACATGCCGCAGCGCAAAACGCAGTGTGATCCACGCACCGCTCCGCTGCGCCGGGTGCGTGTGCTACGTCACGAACTCAATAAAGAGACATTACGGAAATTGACTTGACATTTGTGCGGTCGATAGTCGGCGAGCCGTCGGTACGCATGCCGTCGGCATTCCCTTCCCGGAGAGCCTCATGAACAAGTCCTTGTCGATGTTACGCGCACTTACCTGCGCGATGGCTGTGCTGCTGGCGGGTCATGCCGCTGCGCAGACGGTGACGATCACGCCCACGCAGACCTACCAGACGGTGCGCGGGTTCGGCGGCATGAATGGCGCCGGCTGGATCAACGACCTGACACCGGCGCAGGTGGATCTGGCTTATGGCAGCGGCACCGGGCAGATCGGGTTGTCGATCCTGCGCATGCGCATCGACCCCTCCAGCTCCGGTTGGGCCACCCAGGTGCCGACGGCAACGCGCGTGCATGCGCTGGGCGGGCTGGTGTTCGCAACCCCCTGGACCCCGCCGGCTTACATGAAGTCCAACAACAGCCTGACCAATGGCGGCAAGCTGCTGACGAACTATTACGGCGCCTACACCCAGCACCTGCTGGATTTCGCCAATTACATGTCGGGCAAGGGCGCGCCGCTGTATGCGATTTCCCTGCAAAACGAGCCGGATTGGCACCCGGATTACGAATCGGCCGACTGGAGCAGCAGCGACTTCGTCAACTATCTCGTGAGCCAAGGCAGCAGGTTCGGCAGCCTCAAGGTCATCGTCGGCGAATCGGTGGGGTTCAACTTCTCCATCACCGACCCGGTCCTCAACAACGCCACTGCCAGTCAGGCCACCTCCATCGTGGCCGGCCATCTGTATGGCGCAAAGCCGCGCGACTATGCCTTGGCGCGTAGCAAGGGCAAGCAGGTGTGGATGACCGAGCATTACACCGACAACACCGATGGCAACGCATGGCCGTCGGCACTGGGAGTGGCCAGCGAACTGCACGCCAGCATGGCGGCCAATTTCAACGCCTACATCTGGTGGTACATCCGGCGCAGCTACGGGCTCATCAGCGAAAACGGCGCGGTGAGCAAACGCGGCTATGCGATGTCGCAGTTCGCACGCTTCGTGCGGCCAGGGTCGGTGCGCGTGGGCGCCACCGAACACCCGTACAGCGATGTCTCGGTGACCGCCTACCGCACGCCGGACAACAAGCTGGTGGTGGTGGCGGTCAACACCGGCACCGGCCACCAGCGGCTGGACCTGACGCTGCCCTCCGGCACTGCCACGCAGTTCGCCAAATACAGCACCTCGAGCACGCTCAATGTCGGGTTCGGCGGCAACTACAGCGTGGTCAACGGCAAGACCTCGCTGTATGTCGACCCGCAGAGCGTGGCCACGCTGGTCGGAAACTGACAGCGGCCGCCGAAACGCCGCACGTCCTCGTCAGGTGGCGTGGACGGCGCGCTCGGGCCAGAGTGCAGGCTGTGCATGCCACCTGATCGCCGGCCGCGTTCGCCTGACGATGATCGAAGTTGGTGTCGTGGTTGCCTTGGGGTAGTCGCGGCTGACCACCTCGGCTAGCTGCATGCGCAGCTGCATCGCGCAGCTGCGCCTACGGTTTGATCGGCTCGCCGATCAACGTGGCGGGCGCTTCCTGCCCAAGCGCGCCGCCATGCCGGGACCACCTACCAGGCCCACCACGGCCAGGGCGAGCAGTAGTTCCATCCACGCCATTCCACGTGCCTGCGGCTGGCTCCAGGCGGCCATGACGCCGTGGCTGAACCAGCCCAGCGCAAACACACCGGCCCAGAAGCGCGCACGCGCGCTGCGCACTGCCAGTACACCGGTCAGCGCGGCCGGCAGCACGAACACGATGAGCGCGGCCAGTGGGCGCGGGTCGTCGTGGAACCACACCGCAAACAACGCCGCCAGCGCCAGCAGCGCAGCGCTCAGCAGCCAGTGCGTGGCGCGCACGCTCACGGGGTTGCCAGCCGCCGTGCGACATCGGCCACCCGGCGGCCCAGCGCACGCGCCAGCAGCGCTTCGTCCTCGCTCGGTTGCGGGTCGCCGCCAGCGCCGGAGACATGGCTGGCGCCATAGGGCGTGCCGCCACTGGTGGTATGGCTGAGCGCAGCTTCGGTAAACGGAATCCCCACGATCAGGCAACCGTGATGCAGCAGCGGCAGGTGCATCGACAGCAAGGTGGATTCCTGTCCGCCATGCATCGACGCGGTAGAGGTGAACACGCCAGCCGGTTTGCCGGCCAGGGTGCCACTGGCCCATTCGGCGCCCAGGCTGTCGAGGAAATGCTTCATCGGTGCGGCCATGTTGCCGAAGCGGGTGGGGCTGCCCAGCAGCAGGCCGCTGCAGTCGGCCAGATCGGCGCGGTCTACATAGGGCGCGCCTTCGTCCGGGACCGGCGGGGCGCTGGTCTGGGTGACCGCAGCCACCGGTGGGACGGTGCGCAGCCGCGCGCTCATGCCGGGCACTTCGCCGATGCCGCGTGCGATCTGCCGCGCCAGCCGCGCCACCGAACCGCCCCGGCTGTAATACAGCACCAGAATCTCCGCCATCGTGTCGTTGCCGCCTGTGTGAGTTGCCGCAGTATCGGCCAAGCCAGCCTGTTGCTGCACGCCGCAGCTGCGGCAAGGCCGCGATGACGGCGCATCGGGTACCCTTGCGCGATGTCGCGCGTGAACAAACTCCACCAATGGAAAGAACGTCTGCGCGACCGCGCGCGGACGGTGAGTTTCGGGCGCTTTCTGTGGCGCCGCTTCCTGGACGACCGGCTGTTCCAGGCCGCCGCCTCGCTGGCCTACACCACCGTGTTCGCGCTGGTGCCATTGGCGATCGTGGTATTCGGCGTGCTTTCGGCGTTTCCGGCCTTCAACGAGTGGAAGGACGCGCTGACCGACTTCATCTTCAACAATTTCGTGCCTGGCGCGGCGCGCTCGGTACAGAACTATCTCAATCGCTCGCTGGAAGACCTGGGCAAGTTCACCGTGGCCGGCATGGTCGCGCTGGTGGCCTCGTTGCTGATCACCCTGCACAGCATCGAACAGACCTTCAACAGCATCTGGCGGGTTGCCGCCGCCCGTCCCAAGGTGACGCGCTTCCTGATCTACTGGACGGTGCTGACGCTGGGCACGATGCTGGCTGCCGCCTCCATGGCGATGGCGGCCTACGTGTTCGCGCTGCCGCTGTTCCGCACCACCGAAGGCCAGTGGCTGGCCGAATTCGCCTGGCGGCTGGCGCCGATGGCGGTGGAGTTCGTGTGCATCGTGCTGATCTACCGGGTGGTGCCGCAGCACGTGGTGCGGCTGCGGCATGCGCTGCCGGGCGCGCTGCTGGCGGTGATCCTGATGGAAATCGTCAAATGGGGGTTTGGCTTTTACCTGGGTAATTTCCAGACCTACCAACGCATCTACGGCGCGCTGTCGGCACTGCCGATCCTGCTGTTGTGGATCTACCTGAGCTGGGTGTCGGTGCTGCTGGGCGCCTCGCTGGCCTCCTCGATGTCCGCCTTCCGCTACCAGCCCGAGGCCATGCGCCTGCCGCCGGGCTTTGAGATCTACGGCCTGCTGCGTCTGCTCGGCCGGTTCCGCCAGGCGCGCGTCCACGGCGATGGCCTGGACGAAGACCGCATCCTGGCGCTGGAGCCGATGCTCACCGACACGCTGATGCAGGAACTGCTGTGCGAGCTCAAACGCATCCGCCTGCTGCGTCGCGACGAGCGTGGGCAGTGGCTGCTGGCACGCGATCTTGACGTGGTGCCGCTGGCCGAACTCTACGAAAACTGCCAGCTGCGCGTGCCGATCGAAGACCGCCCGTTGCCGTGCCGCGACGATGCCTACGGCCAGGCCGCCGCCGCCGCGCTGGAACAGCTGCGCCAACCCTTGCGCAGCGTGCTGGCGCAGCCGGTCGGCGACCTCTACACCCACCTTCCCGGAGATCCTCCATGACCGTGCGTCTTGTCCGCAGCGCCTGTGCGCTGCTGTTGCCACTGCTGTTGCTGAGCGCCTGCAAGCCGGCCAGCGAGGCCACTCCCGCTGCCGGCAACGGCGCTGCGCCTGCCGCCACGCCCCAGGCGCCAGCCACGCCAGCCACCCCAGCCACCCCGGCCGACCCGGCTGCACCGCCCAACAGCTCGGTGGTGCAGCAGACCGCCCAGATGCCCAGGCTCTCGCTGCCGACCGTGACCGGCGAGACCTACGACCTGGCCGCGCACCGCGGCAAATGGGTGGTGGTGAATTTCTGGGCCACCTGGTGTGCGCCGTGCCTGAAGGAAATGCCCGAACTGTCGGCGCTGCACACCATGCGCGACACCGTCGAGGTGGTGGGTCTGGCCTACGAAGACATCACCAGCGCCGACATGCAGGCGTTCTTGAAGGACCACCCGGTGTCGTACCCGATCGCCATCCTCGACCCGTACCAGCCGCCACAGGACTTCGCCACCCCGCGCGGCCTGCCGATGACCTACCTGATCGGCCCGGACGGCAAGGTCGCCAAGCAATTCCTTGGCCCGGTGACCGCACGCGATATCGAGGCCGCCGTCGGCATCACCGGCAAGGCGGGTTGATGCAGGCGGCGCGTTTCGTGGTGAGCGGGGTGGTGCAGGGCGTGTGGTACCGCGCGTCCACCCGCCAGCGCGCAGTCGCACTCGGCCTGGTCGGGCATGCCCGCAACCAGGCCGACGGCAGCGTGGAAGTGGTCGCCGCCGGTAGCGCGGCGGCGCTGGACGCTTTGGAAGCATGGCTATGGCAGGGCCCGCCGGCCGCCACGGTCGCGGCGGTCACGCGCACGGCCTGCGCGGTTCCGCCGACTGAAGACTTTGTAACTGGGTGAGCGTGCGCCACTGAAGCGGGGCAACAGAGTTGGGTTGCCTCGCCGATAACCTTGTCAACGCGATCAGG
The DNA here is from genome assembly GCF_017746015.1 of Xanthomonas sp. A1809. Classification (NCBI taxonomy): domain Bacteria; kingdom Pseudomonadati; phylum Pseudomonadota; class Gammaproteobacteria; order Lysobacterales; family Lysobacteraceae; genus Xanthomonas; species Xanthomonas sp. A1809. Next base: position 391,074 of record NZ_JAGHWZ010000010.1, read on the forward strand.
CGTGCACGGGGAATGTAATGGCCGCTCCATCTCAAGACCGCAACGACGGGCACGACCTGCCCGCGCATCGCCGCCACCGCCAGATGGCGCAGCTGGCGCCGTGGTTGTATCTCGGTGTCCTGCTGGGCAGCGGCTGGTTGTTGTTCCTGCACCCGCAAACCCGCGTGCTAGCAACCGGACAGGCGGCAACCAGCTGGCTGCTGGCCTGGATCTTTGGCGGCATCGTGATCGGCGCAGTGGTGTGGAGCCTGCGTCTGGCACGCCAGGGGCTGGGTCAGCCCTCGGCAAGCTACCCGCTGTCGGCGCGCTTGCCCGACTCGTGGGCCGATGCCTACGCCGCACTCCTGCGCCCGGCCACGGTAGCTCCGATGGCCGCGGCCCGGCCGGACCCGGCCGGCGCCCAGCGTGGCGCAGCCTGGCATCGCTTCGGCGGCGGCATGCTCAGCGCGGAAACCTTCGACCCGAACGACGCCACCCGTGCGCCGTGGGACGGACTGGATGCGCAGTCCTGCATCCTGCGTCTGGACGATGTGCGTCAGGCCTGGCACAACGCTGCCGCCAACCGCACGCTGCAGCAGGAGCGCCGTTACTGGCTGGATGTGGTGTTGTCGCTGCTCGACCACGGCGTGATGCGCCCGCTGCAGGACGGCTACCTTCCCGACACCGCCGCGCTGCGTACCGAACGTTTCCTGCTGGGCGCCGATGCCGGCCCGATCGTGCTGTCCGAGGTGCCGGCGTTGTTTGCGCGGCGCCTGGCACTGGCCATCGAGGCCATGCCGGCCGCCCAGCGCGAGGCCGCTGGCGTGCAATGGCGCCTGCTGCAGCAATTGCATGCGCTGGTCGCCGAAGGTCGCATGCTGGACGAACGTTCGCAGGTGATCCAGGTGCTGGCATGGAATCCGGATGTGGACCTGGACCAGGTCGAAGTGGCCTACATCCTGGCCGCCGAATACCGCGAAGGCATGCGCGACTGGCTACGCCGCGCCGCGCTGGTGCGCCTGCCCGACAGCGCGCTGCGTCTGGACGAAGTGCTGCTGTCGTCCTGTAGCCCGCTCGGTGCGCAGGCCGACGATGTGGACTACATGGAAGCGATGCGCCCGCTGCATCGCGGTTTCATGCAATTGTTCAGTCAGCGCCTGAGCCAGCTGGTGCTGCAGGCCGAACAGGCCGAACGTCAGGCCGGCCTGCACCCGCTACCGCGTGCCACCGCGGCCAGCGACGAAATCTCTCAGGACTGGGCGGCGTAATCGTCGATCGGCTCCAGCACGCCATAGCGTTCCTTGTGCAGCTTGCCGGGCAATGGCGGCAGCTGCACCAGCTCGTCGGGCACTGCGGTGTCCGGTAGCCGGTCCAGCAGATCGCGGATCAGGCTCAGGCGGCCACGCTTCTGGTCGTTGAAATCCACCAGCGTCCACGGTGCATCGGGCGTATGCGTCGCCTCCAGCATGCGTTCGCGCGCGGCGGTGTAGTCGTCGTACTTGGTGCGTGACTGCAGGTCCACCGGCGAGAGCTTCCAGCCCTTGAGTGGGTCTTCGCGGCGTTCGGCAAAGCGCTTTTCCTGCTCGGCCTGGTCCACGCACAACCAGTACTTGAACAGCAGGATGCCGTCGTCGACCAGCATCTGTTCGAAACGTGGCGCCTGCTCCAGGAACAGGTCGTATTGCGCGTCGGTGCAATAGCCCATCACCTTCTCGACGCCGGCGCGGTTGTACCAGCTGCGGTCCATCAGCACCAGTTCGCCGCCCGCCGGCAGGTGCGTCACATAGCGCTGGAAATACCACTGCGTGCTTTCGCGGTCGTTGGGCTTGGGCAGCGCCACCACGCGACACTGGCGTGGGTTGAGATGGCTGGCGATGGTCTGGATCACGCCGCCCTTGCCGGCGGTGTCGCGGCCTTCCACCAGCACCAGGGCGCGCTGGTTGGTGTGGCGCAACCAGCGCGCCATGTCCACCAGCTCCAGCTGCATCGGCGCCAGCAACTTTTTATAGGCCTTGCGTTTCAGGTGCGACATGCGCGTTCCAGCAACAGTGGAGAGCGCGCAGGCTATTGCCCCAGGCGTGGACGCAATGTCGCCAGATTGCAGGGCCTGGTGCGCGCATCCAGCTGCGCACGCACGATCTTCTCCCAGGCCGTGCGGCAGGCCGAGGTGGAGCCGGGCAGGCAGAACACGAAGCTGTGATTGGCCAGCCCGGCAAAGGCGCGCGACTGCAGCGAGGAGGTACCGATTTCTTCCACGCTGATCGCGCGGAACATCTCGCCGAAGCCAGGCATGACCTTGTCCAGCAACGGGGTGATCGCTTCCGGGGTGCTGTCGCGACCGGTGAAGCCGGTGCCGCCGGTGATCAGGATGCCGTCGACCTGCGCATCGGCAATCCAGCGCGACACGATCGCACGCATGCGGTAACGGTCGTCCGGGCACAGTGCACGTTCGTGCAGCACATGGCCTTCGTGGGTGAGGGCATCGGCCAGGTAATCGCCGGAGCGATCGTCGGCCAGCGTGCGGCTGTCGGACACCGTCAGCACGCACAGGCGCAAGGGAATGAAGTCGAGAGTGGAAGGCATGCCACAAGCCTAGCGAGCCGGGACGACCGGGTACAGCACCACGGCGTGAAGCCGCACAACGCAGCTGCTGGCGTCGGTCAGGGCGACAGCGCGGCCGCGGATCGGCTCCTCGGCCCGGCACACATCCTGTCTGGCTCGCCGTCGCGGCACATCCGTGTGCCGCTTTCCGCCAATCCCCGGTCACGCTGCCGACTCGGCGCGTGGCTTCCATGGCCTGAAAAGGTCTCGACGAAACTTGATGGCCCTTTCAATCCTCTCCGGCCCGGGGTGGGAAGGACGGCTGCGCGCCCTGGGTGCACGTGCCCCGGAGCGCCCGCGCTGCAAGCGCCGGCCACGGCGGGGCGCGGAGGTTGGGGGCAGGGTGCGGCGGCAGACAGCGATCCATCACGTAGCGGCCGTTGCTAAACCCCTAACCAGCCATGCTTTCCCGCGACCCCACGCACCAATTCTCCAAACGCATCCGCAAACCCGTCCATATTGAACAGGTCCGATTCGCGCCGACGCTCCGCCACCCGAGCACGCAACGCACCCAGTGCCGCTGGATCGCTCGCCAACGCCACCGCCGTGGCCACGAACGCAGCGTCATCGGCCACATTCATTTCATCCAGCCCCAGATGATGATTCAGGCTGCCGGCCACACGCGCGGCAAACGTCTGGCCAGGTGTGGTCAAGACCGGGCAACCTGCCCATAACGCATCGGAGGCGGTGGTGTGCGCGTTGTAGGGGTGCGTATCCAGAAACAGATCCGCATGTCGATAGCGCGCCAGATACTGCGGGTGCGGCAGTTTGGGCATGAAGACCAAACGCTGCGCGTGCACGCCCTGTGCCTGCGCTGCTGCACGCAATCGCGCATCCGCCTCACCCGGGCCGGACAGCAGCCACAGCACGCTGCCAGGCACCGCGCGCAACACCGCCAGCATGCGCGCCATGCTGCGTGGATTGAGCTTGTAACTGTTGTTGAAGCAGCACAGCACCACAGCGTGCTCAGGCAGCCCGCACTGAGCACGCGATGGCGGTTCGGCTACCGTGCGCGAGGTGTCCGATGGCTGGAAGGCGCGCGGCAAGCGCAGCACCTGCTCGCTATAGAACGGCTCAAGCGACGTCGGCAATGCAACGGTATCGCCAAGCACATAGTCCATCCACGGCGCGCCCGAGGTGCCCGGATACGCCAGCCAGTTGAGCTGCACCGGCGCCGGCCGCAATGCGAAGACTTCCGGCCGTCCGCCACCGCCCCAGCCGCGCAGATCGAACAACAGATCGATGCCCTGGTCGCGGATATGTTGCGCGGTTGCCAGATGCCCCAGCGCAGTGACCTCGTGCATGCGCGTTGCCTGCGCCAGGCGCGCGCGAATGTCGCTGCCATCGTCCGGGCTGGTTGCAAACAGCTGCACGTGCAGGTCCGGTTGGCGTTGCTGCAACGCTTCGAACAAGGCCACCGTCAGTAAGCCCGTCGGGTGGGCGCCAAAGCCGTTGGACACGAACCCGAGTTGCAGCGCGCCGCGGCTGCGCAGCGTGGACGCTGGCAGCGGGCGCACCGAGGAGGCAATGGCGTGCGCACGGGTACGGGCGCACGCCAGTTGCTCCGCGGCGCTGGCGTCCTCGCTCAGGAACGCGAAAGGCTCCACGGCCGCCTCGCCTTGTGTGACTGCGGCCCGCACCTGTGCAGCCAGTGAGTCCAGCTCGCGCCAATCGCATAGGCGGCGTCGCCAGTTGAGCAGTTGTGCGGTGATGTAGGGCTCGTCGGGCAGCAGCTTGTGGGCGCGCGTATAGGCGGCCGCGGCCTGTTCCGGTTGGCCTGCATCTTCGAGCGCGTGCCCAAGCCACAGGGCGATCCCCGGATGCTGCGGTACCAGGTCCGAGGCCTGTTGGAGCAGCGTGGCCGCTTCTGCATGGCGCTGCTGCGCCCAGCGCACCCGTCCCAGCCGCGCCACCGCTTCCGGATGGCCCGGATGCAGCGCCAGCGCGCGCTGCACGGCCGCCTCGCCGGCAGCGGTGACGCCCATGCCCAGCTCGGCATCGGCCAGCATCAACCAGGCGACGAAATCGCCGGGCTGGCGTCGCACTTGCTCGCGCAGCTGCAGCAGCTCGCGCGGGACTTGCGCACTCACGGGCTATCGCTCAACCGTGCCAGTTCGTCGGCTTGATGTTCGTGCAGCAGCCGCCCGATCAACGCATCCAGATCGCCTTCGATGATGTTGGGCAGGTCGTACAAGGTCAGCCCTTCGACGCGATGGTCGGTGATGCGACCCTGCGGAAAACTGTAGGTGCGGATGCGCTGGCTACGGTCGCCGCTGCCCACCTGCAACTTGCGCGTCTGCGCTTCGGCCGCTGCCGCCTTGCTGCGTTCGGCGTCCAGCAGCTGCGCCTTCAACCGCTTCATCGCCTTGTCGCGATTGGCATGCTGGCTGCGCTCGGTCTGGCATTCCACCACCACCCCGCTGGGCACGTGGGTGATGCGGATTGCCGATTCGGTCTTGTTGACGTGCTGGCCGCCCGCACCGGACGAGCGGAACGTGTCCACCTTCAGATCGGCCGGATTGATCGTGATCTCTTCCACGTCGTCGGCTTCGGGAATGATCGCCACCGTGGCAGCCGAGGTGTGGATACGGCCCTGCGATTCGGTTGCCGGCACGCGTTGCACGCGATGGGTGCCGGATTCGAATTTCAGGCGCGAATACGCACCGCGCCCGACCACCCGCGCCACCACTTCCTTGTAGCCGCCATGCTCGCCGGGGCTGTCGGATTCGATTTCCACCTTCCAGCCCTGGCGCTCGGCGTAGCGTGCGTACATGCGGAACAGGTCGCCGGCAAAGATCGCCGCTTCGTCACCGCCAGTGCCGGCGCGCACTTCCAGAAACAGGTTGCCGTCGTCGCGCGGATCACGCGGTACCAGCAGCGATGCAAGTTGTGCATCGAGTTGTTCCAGGCGCGCCTGTGCAGCGGCGATTTCCTCTTCGGCCAGTTCGCGCATCTCCGGGTCGTTGCGCAGCGCTTCGGCCGTGGCCAGGTCGGCCTTGGCGCGCGCCTCCTCTTCCAGCGCCATCGCCACCGGCTCCAGTTGCGACAGTTCGCGCGAGAGCGTACGGAACGTGTCGTTGTTGCCCACCACATCGGGGTCGGAGAGCAGGTGCTGCAGTTCTTCGCGGCGCTCGGCCAGCGCTTCGAGCTTACGGCGCAGGGTCGGCGTCATCGGTCCTCACGATCGGGGTAGCTATGGGGGGGTGTTGGTAACCCGGCTTTTCCGGAAACAGCCGGTCGGCCGCAGTGGTCAATTCCAGGTCGTTGTTGAGCGCCGCATTGCGCAATGCGGCCGTGGGCGGATGCAACAAACGGTTGGTCAGCGCATGCGCCAACTGTTCCAGCACTTCGTCGGCCGGCTTGCCGTTGTGCAACTGCTGGCGTGCCTTGGCCAGCAGCTCGTCGCGGGTGCTATCGCCAAAGGCGCGCAGCCGCTTGAGGGGTGCCTGGCGCGCAGTGGCCTGCAGCGTTTCGACATAGCGCGCCACTTGCAGGTCGATGATGGCTTCGGCCTGGTCGGCCGCTTCGCGGCGGCCACGGCGATTGTCTTCGACCGCGCGTTCCAGATCGTCCACCGTGTACAGGTAGGCGTCGCCCAACTCGCCTACCGAGGCCTCGATATCGCGCGGCACGGCCAGGTCGAACAGCAGCATCGGCTTGCGCTTGCGCGTGCGCAACGCCTGTTCCACCTGTGCGCGGGTCACCAGCGGCTCACGCGCAGCGGTGGCCGAAAACACCACATCCGCCTCGGCCAGGTGGCGTTCCAGATCGGTCAGCGGCAAGGCGAAGCCGCCGTGCTGGCTGGCCAGTGTCTGGGCATGGGCCAGGGTGCGGTTGGCGATCAGCAGGCGGCGCACGCGGCCTTCGCTCAGATGCTTGGCCGCCAGTTCGATGGTTTCGCCGGCACCGATCAGCAACACCGTCGACTCGTTGAGCCGGGCAAAGGAGTCCTGTGCCAGCCGCACCGCCGTGGATGCGACCGAAACCGGATTTGCGCCGACACGGGTGTCGGTACGCGCGCGCTTGGCTACCGAAAAGGTCTGTTGGAACAGCCGGTCCAACCCGCTGCCCAGCGCGCCGTGCGCCCGCGCCACCGCCCAGGCGTCCTTCACCTGGCCCAGAATCTGCGGTTCCCCCAGCACCATCGAATCCAGCCCGGTGGCGACACGGAACAGGTGGCGCACCGCCTCGGCTTCCCGGTGCTGGTACAGATGACCGCTCAGCCCGGGCGCGTGCGTTTCCAGCCAGTTGACCAGGCTGTGCGCCTCGTCGGCCATTGCATACAACTCGGTACGGTTGCAGGTGGCCAACAGCGCGGCCTCGCTTACCTGGGGCAGCGCACGCAGCGATTCGAGCGCGCGCGGCAGCGCATCACCTGCGAACGCCGCGCGTTCGCGCAGGTCCACAGGTGCGGTCTGGTGATTCAGTCCGAGCACCCACAACGTCATTGTTCAGTTGCTTGCGATAAGCTGGCGGCCATTCAGGGCCCCATTTTACGGCCCGGTTGCCCCCGATGCCTGTACCGATTCGCATCCTGAGTGTTCTTTTGCTGGTCGCAGTCTCCGCCAGCGCCACTGCAGCACCCAAGAAAGCACGGCCCGCTCCGCCCCCAGGCAATGCCGGCACCTCGTCGCTGGAACCCGTGCTGGCCGGCGAATTCGCCTTGCAGGCCGGGCAACTGGACGATGCCGCGCGCGCCTACCTGGACGCCGCCAAGGCCGAAGCCGGCGATGCCGGGCTGGCCGAGCGCGCCGCCCGCATCTCCATGCTGGCCAACGACGACCCGCGCGCGATCGAAGCGCTGGCGTTGTGGCGCGCCCGCGCGCCGTCGTCGATGTCCATGCGCAGCACCGAGGCCTCGTTGGCGCTGCGCCGCAACGACCTGCGCACCGCGCGCCGCGATTTGCTCGGCTTGCTCAAGGAGCCCGATCCGCGTGGCTGGCGCTTTGCGCTGATCGCCCTGGCCAACGGCGGCCGCGAGCCGGAAGCCTCGGCCGATGTGCTCGAAGACCTGGTCAAGGCCGGCGCCATCCCGAATCAGATCGAAGCCTGGCAGGAATTCGGCCGGCTCGCGCTGCGCATGGAGCGCCCCGCGCTGGCCAAGCGCATCGTCGACGAGGTGGTACGCCGCTTCCCCGAAGAGCCGCGCGTGGCCTTGTTGCATGCCACCCAGTTGCAGCAGGAAGGCAAGAACGACGAAGCGCTGGCGCTGCTGAAGAATATCGAACCGCAGGCGGTCAAGGACTCCGAGCTGCGCGGCGCGCTGGCGTTTGCCTACGACGCCATGGGCCAGACCGAAGCTGCTGCACGCGTGCTTTCGACCGGGCCGCAGGACACCCAGACCTATGGCTTGCGTGCCTCGATGCTGGCCAAGGAGAAAGACCGCAGCTCGCTGGAGGCGCTGTACGCCGAGCTCAAGAGCAACGCTACCAAGCCCGATCCGGACCGCCGTCTGCTGCTGGGCAAGATCGCCGAATTCCTCAAGCGCTACGACGAGGCGGTGGAGTGGTATCGCGGCGTGCCGGGTGGTCCGCAGGTCAGCGAGGCGCGTCTGCGCACCGCCAGTGCCTTGTACGAACTGGGCCGCAAGCCCGAAGCGCTTGCCGAAGCCCGCGCCCTGCAGGGCGACGCCAGTGCCGACGATGACGCGCGCCGCGACGCCTACGTGCTCGAAGCCGAGCTGCATCAGCGGGCCGACGATGCGCCGGGCGAACTGGACGCCTTCGAACGTGGCCTGGCCGCCTACCCGGACGATAGCGCGTTGCTGTACGCCCGCGGGCTGGCCTGGGAGCGGCGCGACGACGTCCCGCGTGCCGAGGCCGATCTGCGCAAGATCCTGGTGACCGAGCCGGAAAACGTCGCCGCGCTGAACGCGCTGGGCTACACCTTGGCCGACCGCACCACCCGCTACAAGGAAGCGTTGGCGCTGATCGACCGTGCCCGCACCGCCGACCCGGACAACCCGGCCATTGTCGACAGTTATGGCTGGGTGCTGTACCGGATGGGCCGCACCAAGGAAGCGTTGGTGCAGCTGCGCCGCGCCTGGGCGCTGGTCAAGGACCCGGAAATCGCGGCCCACGTGGGCGAAGTGCTGTGGGTCAGCGGCAAGCAGGACGAAGCGCGTCGCTACTTCGATGAAGCGCGCCGCCTCGACCCGGACAACCGTGCGCTGCAGCGCGCCGTGGAAAAGTTCGGGCTATGAGCAGGGCGGTTCGAACGCTGGCCCTGGGCGGGCTGGTGCTGGTCGGGCTGTCGGCCTGCGTCAGCGTGCCGCGCGGGCAGGGCAGTGGGGCGGCCGTGGCCGATCACGTCTCCGACAGTGCGCGCCAGGCCGAAGCCGCTCGCCAGGCCTGGTTGCAGGCGCACCCCAATTGGTCCTTCCAGGGCCGGGTGGCGATCAGCAAGGACCGCAATGGCGGCAGCGGCCGCATCGACTGGCAGCAGGATGGCCCACGCTACCGCGTGCAACTCAGTGCGCCGGTCACCCGGCAAAGCTGGGTGCTCACCGGCGACACCACCAGCGGCGCCGGCCGGCTGGAAGGGCTGGACGGCGGTCCGCGCAGTGGTCCTGATGCCGAGCAGGTGCTGCTGGAAGCAACCGGCTGGACCATCCCGGTCAACCAGATGCCTGACTGGGTGCGCGCGCTGCGCATCGCCGACGCCGGTGCCGCACGCGTCGACCTGGATGCCGCCGGGCGCCCGCGCACCGTGCAGCAGGATGGCTGGACGATCGAATTTTTGGCCTGGACACCAGCCGGCGCCGACCAGCCCGAGCTGCCGCAGCGGATCGAAGCCCGCAACGGCGAGGCAAAGGTGCGCCTGTTGGTCGACCAATGGACCGTGTCGCCCTGATGGACGCGCCGGGCACTGATTGGTCGGCGTGGCCTGCGCCGGCCAAGCTCAATCTGTTTTTGCAGATCACCGGGCGCCGTGCCGACGGCTACCACCTGCTGCAGACCGTGTTCCGGCTGCTGGACTGGGGGGACACCGTTCATCTTCGCGTGCGTCGTGACGGCCAGATCCGCCGCCTGGGCGAGAGTCTGCCCGGCGTATCCGAAGACGATGACCTGGTGATCCGCGCTGCGCGCCTGCTGCAATCGGCAGCCGGCACCCAGGCGGGCGCGGAGATTCGGGTCGACAAGCGCATCCCCGCCGGCGGCGGTTTCGGCGGCGGTTCCTCGGACGCGGCGACCGTGCTGGTGGCGCTCAACGCCTTGTGGGGCCTGGGCCTGGCGGCCGATGTGCTGGCCGAGCTGGGCCTGCAGCTGGGTGCGGACGTGCCGGTCTTCGTGCGCGGCCGCAATGCCTGGGCCGAAGGCGTGGGTGAACAACTGACCCCGATTTCCCTGCCGGAAGCGGCGTATCTGCTGGTCGATCCCGGCGTTCATGTACCGACCCCGGCGTTATTTCGATCACAGGAATTGACGCGGGATGCTGCGCCCGCGAAAATAGCGGACTTCGCTTCCGGTTCCCTGCTCGACAATGCGTTCGAGCCGGTCCTGCGGCGCCGCGAACCCGCCGTCGAGGCCGTGTTCCAGGCGCTTTCCAGGGTCGGTACACCGCGTTTGACCGGGTCGGGAAGTGGCTGTTTCGTCGAGTTCGCCACGCGCGCTGCTGCAGAGCAGGCGCTGGCGCAGTTGCCGGGCAGCCTGCGGGCGTGGGTGGTGGAGGGTGCAGCGCACTCGCCATTGCTCGATGCGCTGGACGCGACACAGGTTTGATGCAGGGGCGTCGCCAAGAGGCCCAAGGCACCAGGTTTTGATCCTGGCATTCGTAGGTTCGAATCCTACCGCCCCTGCCAGTTTGTCGAGAAAGGCAGGTCCGCCTGCACCAGGTTTCACTGCAGATCCTTCTGCAATACCTCGCGCATCCTTGCGCGGGAATCGAACGAAAGCCCGGCATTGGTTCGGCTTTGTCCTGCTCCACCATCGATCCGCACGCTCTTCGCCGCCGCCCGAGAGATCTCATGCAAGACCAACGTAATCTGCTGGTGTTCTCCGGCAATGCCAACAAGCCGCTTGCCCAGAGCATCTGCAAGGAACTCGGCGTTCGCATGGGCAAGGCGTTGGTCACGCGCTTTTCCGACGGCGAAGTGCAGGTGGAGATCGAAGAGAGCGTGCGTCGGCAGGAAGTGTTCGTCATCCAGCCCACCTGCGCGCCCAGTGCCGAGAACCTGATGGAACTGCTGGTGCTGATCGATGCGCTCAAGCGCGCCAGCGCCCAGTCGGTGACCGCGGTGATCCCGTACTTCGGTTATTCGCGCCAGGACCGTCGCATGCGCTCCTCGCGCGTGCCGATCACTGCCAAGGTGGCTGCCAAGATGATCTGCGCCATGGAGGCGGACCGCGTGCTGACGGTCGACCTGCACGCCGACCAGATCCAGGGCTTCTTCGATGTGCCGGTCGACAACGTCTATGCCTCGCCGCTGCTGCTGGCCGACATCTGGCGCGCCTACGGCACCGACAACCTGATCGTGGTGTCGCCGGACGTTGGCGGCGTGGTGCGCGCACGCGCCGTCGCCAAGCGCCTGGACGACGCCGATCTGGCCATCATCGACAAGCGTCGTCCGCGCGCCAATGTGGCCACCGTGATGAACATCATCGGCGACGTGCAGGGCAAGACCTGCGTGCTGGTCGACGACCTGGTCGACACCGCCGGTACCTTGTGCGCCGCTGCCGCAGCGCTGAAGCAGCGCGGCGCGCTCAAGGTCGTGGCCTACATCACCCACCCGGTGCTGTCGGGTCCGGCGGTGGACAACATCAACAATTCGCAGCTCGACGAGCTGGTGGTCACCGACACGATTCCGCTGAGCGAAGCGGCGCGTACCTGCGCCAAGATTCGTCAGCTGAGCGTGGCCGAACTGCTGGCCGAGACCATCCGCCGTATCGCCTTCGGCGAATCGGTCAGCTCGCTCTACGTCGACTGATACCCCATTCGGTGCCCGGATTCCCGGGTGCCGCCACACGTCTCACCTGGTCGCGGGTGAGACGCTTCATCGCCGCGAGGCGGTGTTCCAACTAGGTAGTGAAATCCAATGGCAAAGACTCATGAAATCAAGGTCGAGCGCCGCGCTGACGAGGGGAAGGGTGCGAGCCGCCGCCTGCGTCATGCTGGCGTCATCCCGGCCATCGTCTACGGTGGCGAACTCGAGCCGGTCAGCATCCAGCTCAACCACGAGCAGATCTGGCTCGCCCAGCAGAACGAGTGGTTCTACTCGTCCATCCTGGACCTGAACCTCAATGGCGACGTGCAGCAGGTGCTGCTGCGTGACATGCAGCGCCATCCGTTCAAGCAGCTGATCATGCACATCGACTTCCAGCGCGTCAGCGCCAACGAGAAGCTCAGTGCTGCCGTGCCGCTGCACTTCATCAACGAAGCGTCTTCGCCTGCCGGCAAGTCGAGCGAAGTGGTCGTCACCCACGAACTCAACGAAGTCCAGGTGGTCTGCCTGCCGAAGGATCTGCCGGAGTTCATCGAAGTGGACCTCGGTGCACTGGAAGTGGGCAACGTGATCCACCTGTCCGAAATCAAGCTGCCGGCCGGTGTTGAAATTCCGGAGCTGAAGCTGGGCAAGGAACACGACGTTGCCGTGGTGGCTGCCAAGCACGTACGGATCGAAGAAGACGACGCTGCCGGCGAAGAAGGCAGCGAAGGCGCCGAGACCAAGTAATCCGTCGGCCGGTCCCCTGCATTGCGCGCGGGATCGGCTGCGGTCACTGGCATGTCTGCACTTCGTCTGATCGTCGGGCTGGGAAACCCCGGCCCGGAACACGCGCAAACCCGGCATAACGCCGGGTTTCGTTTCGTCGATGCCCTCATCGAGCGCAGTGGCGCCCGCTGGGCATTGGATAGCAAGTTGTTCGGCGAGACCGCCAAGGTCGAGATCGCGGGACAACCGGTCTGGCTGCTCAAGCCGGCCACCTTCATGAATCTCAGCGGCAAGTCGATCATCGCCGCATTGCGATTCTGGAAGATCGAGCCCGAACACCTGCTGGTCGCCCACGACGAACTGGATCTGGCGCCCGGCACGGCGCGGCTCAAGTTCGACGGCGGTCACGGTGGGCAAAATGGCTTGCGCGACACCATTCGCCTGCTCGGGCACGGCAAATTTCACCGTCTACGCGTTGGCATCGGTCATCCCGGTCACAAGGACCGCGTGGTGCCCTGGGTGCTGGGGCGGGCAGGGCGCGAGGACGACGCGGCGATCGGCGCTGCGGTGGATGCCGCCATCGATGTGCTGCCGCTGGCGATGGAAGGCAATTTCAACGAGGCGATGAAACGCCTGCATACCGAAAAAAAATAGAGAATGGGGAATAGGGAATGGACAGGGCGCTGCTCCTGCCATTCTCCATTCCCGATTCTCCATTCACTGGAAAACCCATGGGTATCAAATGCGGCATCGTCGGCCTGCCCAATGTCGGCAAGTCGACCCTGTTCAATGCGCTGACCAAGGCGGGCATCGCTGCGGCCAACTTCCCGTTCTGCACCATCGAGCCGAACGTCGGTATCGTGCCGGTGCCGGATCCGCGTCTCAATCAGCTGGCTGACATCGTCAAGCCGCAAAAGCTGATTCCTACTGCGGTCGAGTTCGTCGATATCGCCGGTCTGGTGGCTGGTGCGGCGAGTGGCGAAGGCCTAGGCAACAAGTTCCTGGCGCACATCCGCGAAGTCGATGCGATCACCCACGTGGTGCGTTGCTTCGAGAACGACGACGTCATCCACGTCAACAACAAGGTCGACCCGATCGCCGATATCGAAACCATCGATACCGAGCTGGCGCTGGCCGATCTGGATAGCGTGGAAAAGGCCCTCAACCGTGCCGAACGCAGCGCCAAGGGCGGCGACAAGGATGCAGCGGCGCGCAAGCCGGTGCTGGCCAAGTTGCAGGCCGCGCTGGCCGACGGCAAGGCGGGGCGTGCCGCCGGTCTGGACGATGAAGAAAAGGCACTGGTGCGCGATCTGTTCCTGCTGACGCTCAAGCCGGTGCTGTACATCGCCAACGTGCTGGAAGACGGCTTCGAGAACAATCCGCACCTGGATGCGGTGCGTGCGCATGCGGCTGTCGAAGGTGCCGAAGTGGTGCCGGTCTCGGCGGCCATCGAAGAGGAGCTCTCGCAGCTGGACGATGCCGATCGCGACAGCTTCCTGGCCGATCTCGGCCTGGAAGAGCCAGGCTTGAATCGCGTCATCCGTGCGGCCTATACGCTGTTGGGCCTGCAGACCTATTTCACCGCAGGCGTCAAGGAAGTGCGTGCCTGGACGGTCAAGGCCGGTTCGACGGCGCCGCAGGCTGCAGCCGTGATCCACACCGATTTCGAGAAGGGCTTCATTCGCGCCGAAACGATCGGTTTCGACGACTTCATCAAGTACCGCGGCGAAGCAGGTGCCCGCGATGCCGGGCGCCTGCGCCTGGAAGGCAAGGAATACCGCGTCCAGGAAGGCGACGTGCTGCACTTCCGCTTCAACGTGTGATCGGCTGTGCGTGGCGCCTGACGCCGCGTATCGTTGAGAGTGAAGAATTGCTCAAAATTTTTGTTGACACTGCATGCGTCCCACAACAAAATAACGGGCTGCTTCACCCCGAACCGAATATGCCTCGCGGCGCACCGGTCCGGTAGTAAAAGCTGGAGGGATACCCAAGCGGCCAACGGGGGCAGACTGTAAATCTGCTGGCTTACGCCTTCGGTGGTTCGAATCCACCTCCCTCCACCAGTTTCACGTTGTGGCATGCAGTTCCCGGCGCGGGAGTAGTTCAACGGTAGAACCTCAGCCTTCCAAGCTGATGGTGCGGGTTCGATTCCCGTCTCCCGCTCCATTGAACGCAAATGCATGGCATAATGCAAAACTCGCTCACGTAGCTCAGTCGGTAGAGCACCTCCTTGGTAAGGAGGAGGTCGAAGGTTCGATTCCTTTCGTGAGCACCATTACTCAATCGTCTTCAACTCCAAACGATTACCGAGACACGCACCCATGGCAAAAGCTAAATTCGAG
>NZ_JAGHWZ010000011.1:0-16202 GCF_017746015.1 Xanthomonas sp. A1809
GTTGCCAAGATCATCAAGTAAGTGCCTGTATCCAGCTGCCTATGGGCGGCTGGATTCAAACGAATGGCGGGCCGGCTGAACCGCGGTCCGCCTTCGTTGTCTTGGGGTTTGCGGTAAACGAGTACATACGCCAGTAGCTCAATTGGCAGAGCAGCGGTCTCCAAAACCGCAGGTTGGGGGTTCGAGTCCCTCCTGGCGTGCCACTCCTCTTTCCGGCCCAGCGATTCGGGTCAGATCGGTAACTAGAGCCGGATGAATAGCAAAATCGAGCCTTCCAAGAGCGCGTCCTCTAGCGCTGATGTCGTTAAGTACGTTGTCTCCGCTGCCCTGGTGGTTGCGGGGCTTTTTGTGTGGTTCTGGTTCTCCGCTCCCGAGCGCGCGACCCAGCTGGGCGCGTGGACGCCGCAGTTGCGTGCGTTGGCTGTCATCGTTGGGTTGGTGGCGGGTGCATTTGTGTTTTTGGGCACCGGCAAGGGCCGGGAGACCCGCGAATTCCTGTCCGAATCCAGGTTCGAGTTGCGTAAGGTTGTCTGGCCGACGCGCCAGGAAGCTATCCGCACCACCTGGGTCGTGATTGTGGTTGTAATCATTCTGAGTTTGCTGTTGGGCGGCTTCGACTTTGTCATCCAGAAGCTCACGCAGTGGTTCCTGGCTCGTTGAGGAGAATCAAGCAGTGAAGCGTTGGTATGTCGTTCACGCCTATTCAGGCTTCGAAAAATCCGTTGCGCAGGCATTGCGTGACCGTATCGCGCGCGCCGAAATGGAAGACCGTTTCGGCGACGTGCTGGTGCCGACCGAAGAGGTCATCGAAATGCGCGCCGGCCAGAAGCGTCGGTCCGAGCGCAAGTTCTTCCCCGGCTACGTGCTGGTGCAGATCGAAACGCATGAAGAGGGCGGTATTCCGCGCATCGACAACGAAAGCTGGCACCTGGTGAAGGAGACTTCGAAGGTGATGGGTTTCATCGGCGGTACCGCCGACCGTCCTCTGCCGATTCGCGACGAAGAAGCGGATGCGATCCTGCAGCGAGTGCAGGATGGCGTCGAAAAGCCGCGTCCGAAGGTGTTGTTCGAGCCGGGCCAGATGGTGCGCGTCACCGAGGGTCCGTTCAACGACTTCAATGGCGTTGTCGAGGAAGTCAATTACGAAAAGAGCAGGCTGCGGGTTGCTGTGCTCATCTTCGGCCGCTCCACGCCGGTCGAGCTCGAATTCGGTCAGGTCGAGAAGGGCTGACCCTGCGGGCGCCAGCTAGGCGCTCGCCCCAAATGCTGCTATAGTGCGCGGCTCGCTGTCCTGGCGAACTGCCTGGAACCAATGGCTGCCGAATGGCAGCCATCTGCGTGTGGTCAACAACGTGAAGCCGGGACACGTGAATCCCGGTCCGATGGGGAGCCTGCAGGTCAGGCGCTAGCACCCGGAGAGTATTGAAATGGCTAAGAAGATTACTGCTTTCATCAAGTTGCAGGTCAAGGCCGGTCAGGCCAACCCTGCACCGCCGGTCGGCCCTGCACTGGGTCAGCGCGGTCTGAACATCATGGAATTCTGCAAGGCATTTAATGCCGCGACGTCGAAGCTGGAGCCGGGTCTGCCGACGCCGGTGATCATCACCGCGTATTCCGACCGTACCTTCACGTTCGTCACCAAGAGCACTCCGGCCAGCGTGCTGCTCAAGAAGGCCGCAGGCGTGACCTCCGGCTCGAAGCGTCCCAACACCGACAAGGTGGGCAAGGTGACGCGCAAGCAGCTGGAAGAAATCGCCAAGGTCAAGGAAGCCGATTTGACGGCAGCCGAGCTGGAAGCGGCGGTGCGCACGATTGCGGGTTCTGCCCGCAGCATGGGTTTGACGGTGGAGGGCTAAGACATGGCACAGAGCAAGCGCGTTAAGGCCATCACGGCCGCTGTCGTTCCGGGCAAGACCTATGCCTTCGAAGACGCAATCAAGATCCTGAAGACCGCCACCAAGGCCAAGTTCGTCGAGTCGATCGACGTCGCCGTGCGCCTGGGCGTGGACGCCAAGAAGTCCGACCAGCAGGTGCGCGGTTCCACCGTGCTGCCGGCCGGTACTGGCAAGAGCGTGCGCGTTGCAGTGTTCGCACCGGCAGGCGCCAAGGCCGACGAAGCCCTGGCTGCGGGCGCCGAGGCGGTGGGCATGGACGACCTGGCTGAGAAGATGCAGGCCGGCGATCTGAACTATGACGTGGTTATCGCGACCCCGGATGCCATGCGCGTCGTCGGTAAGCTGGGCACCCTGCTGGGTCCGCGCGGCTTGATGCCGAACCCGAAGGTCGGCACCGTGTCGGCCAATCCGGGCGAAGCGGTCAAGAATGCCAAGTCGGGCCAGGTGCGCTACCGCACCGACAAGGCCGGCATCATCCACTGCACGATCGGCAAGGCCAGCTTCGACGACGAAGCGCTGAAGTCGAACCTGCAGGCGCTGTTGCTGGATCTGGTCAAGGCCAAGCCGGCCACCTCCAAGGGTACCTACCTGCAGAAGGTGTCGGTCAGCTCGACCATGGGTCCGGGCGTGACGGTGGATCAGTCGAGCCTGTCGTTGAAGTAAGCGAATGCGTCCGGCGTCATGCGCCTGACGTATTTGGCAGTACAGCATTGTTTTTCCGGCCCGGGTCACCGTGTGCTGGGAGTCCGTTCCCTCCTTTGGGGCAACGGACATTTTGAAGGCGATCGCCGGCACGTCCGGCGGTAGCCGTCAAAGACCGCAGGCGCGGTCAGCGCAGATCGACGACGGGCACGGATGCTCGCACTGGCAAGGAGTCGCCGTCGATGCAGCGGGATCGCTTGATTGGTTCGTGTCGAACCGGCCGGCGTAGATGGTGTCGCCCTTCTGGAGCTTTCTGGTTTACGCGCGTCTGGGACATCCCGGATCGAGTCCACTCCAGGTCTAGAACGGCCACCAAAGGAACATCGGTCGATGTTCCCGGCTTCCAGGAAGGAGGCTGCCCTGGACCGCAACCGGCAGGAGCCGCGAGCGGAGTAGTTTGAAGCGGGGATGACGATTCGGCATGTGGGATCTGGCAACGGCGTGATTGCTGTGACGGATTCCGAAGTACCAATCCCGAATCCCGGCTTTAACGGAGGAGTGCAATGGCTCTCAATCTGTCCCAGAAGCAAGAAGTAGTCGCCGAGCTGGCAGACATCGCCGCCAAGGCCCACTCCCTGATCGCCGCCGAATACGCTGGCACCACGGTCTCCCAGATGACCGCGATGCGTAAGCAGGCCCGCGAAACCGGCGTGTTCTTGAAAGTTGTCAAGAACACCCTGGCCGCGCGCGCCGTTGAAGGTACTGATTTCGCTGTCGCTGCTGACAAGCTGGTCGGTCCTTTGCTGTATGCGTTTTCGATGGAGGAGCCCGGCGCAGCCGGTCGCCTGATCAAGGAATTTGCCAAGAGCAACGACAAGCTGCAGGCCAAGGTCGTGTCCATCGGCGGGGAATTGTTCCCGGCGGGTCACGTCGACGTGTTGGCCTCGCTGCCGACCCGTGACCAGGCCCTGGCCATGCTGGCCCGCGTGCTGTCCGAACCGGCTGCCATGTTCGCCCGTGCCGTCAAGGCCGTTGGCGACAAGCAGGGTGGTGGCGACGAAGCCGCCGCGCCGGTCGCCGAGACTGCCGAAGCTTGATGTCCTAGCGTTCGCTAGAACCCCAATCCAGAAAATCATTTAAAGGTAATCACAATGTCCCTTACCAACGAACAGATCGTCGACGCCATCGCCGAGAAGTCCCTGATGGAAGTGATGGAGCTGGTCAAGGCCATCGAAGAAAAGTTCGGCGTCTCCGCCGCTGCCCCGGTCGCTGCTGCTGCAGCTGGCCCGGCCGCCGTGGTTGAAGAGCAGACCGAGTTCAACGTGGTGCTGACCAACTGTGGCGCCAACAAGGTTGGCGTCATTAAGGCCGTGCGCGCCGTGACCGGCCTGGGTCTGAAGGAAGCCAAGGATCTGACCGAAGCCGGTGGCATGCTGAAGGAAGGCGCTTCGAAGGACGAAGCCGAGAAGATCAAGAAGGAACTGACCGAAGCTGGCGCGACTGTCGAAATCAAGTAAGCAGTACCTTGCATCGCCAGCGTTTCATGGTGATGCACTGAAGGCTGGGAGCGTAAAGCTCCCGGCCTTTGGCCGTTTCGGAGGGGAATCGGGATTGGACAATCGCAGTGCAACATCGCGCGATCATCCGATTCTCGATTCCCGATCCCGGCCTCACCGAGTTGGTAGTTGGAAGTAGCGGGAGAAGGCGTGCTGGTGCCGGCAATACCAGCGACTTCCAACTGACAATTTTGTTATTTCAGGGCCGCCGCGATGTGGCCCCCGCAGCCTAGGGTGAAGACCTCATGACGTCTTATTCGTTCACCGAAAAAAAGCGTATCCGCAAGGACTTCGGTAAGCAGCGCTCGATCCTCGAAGTGCCGTTCCTGCTTGCCATCCAGGTGGATTCCTACCGCGAATTCCTGCAGGAAGACGTGGAGCCGAACAAGCGTAAGGACCTCGGTCTGCACGCGGCATTGAAGTCGGTGTTCCCGATTTCCAGCTACAGCGGCAACGCTGCGCTGGAGTATGTCGGTTACAAGTTGGGTCAGCCGGTGTTTGACGAGCGTGAATGCCGTCAGCGCGGCATGAGCTATGGCGCGCCGCTGCGCGTGACCGTGCGCCTGGTGATCTACGACCGCGAGTCGTCGACCAAGGCGATCAAGTACGTGAAGGAGCAGGAGGTCTATCTCGGCGAAATTCCGCTGATGACCGGCAACGGTACCTTCATCGTCAACGGCACCGAGCGCGTGATCGTTTCGCAGCTGCATCGCTCGCCGGGCGTGTTCTTCGACCACGATCGTGGCAAGACCCACAGCTCGGGCAAGCTGCTGTACAGCGCCCGCATCATTCCTTACCGTGGCTCGTGGTTGGACTTCGAGTTCGACCCGAAGGATGCGCTGTTCACCCGTATCGACCGTCGCCGCAAGTTGCCGGTATCGATCCTGCTGCGTGCGCTTGGCTACAGCAACGAAGAGATGCTGGCCGAGTTCTTCGAGATCAATACCTTCCACATCAACCCGGACGAGGGCGTGCAGCTGGAGCTGGTGCCTGAGCGCCTGCGTGGTGAAACGCTGAACTTCGACCTGGCCGATGGCGACAAGGTCATCGTGGAAGCGGGCAAGCGCATCACTGCGCGCCACGTCAAACAACTGGAAGCTGCCGGCGTTGCCGCGCTGGCCGTGCCGGACGACTACCTGGTCGGTCGCATCCTGTCGCACGACGTGGTCGATGGCTCCACCGGCGAACTGCTGGCCAATGCCAACGACGAGATCAACGAAGACCAGCTGGCTGCCTTCCGCAAGGCCGGCGTCGATGCGGTGGGCACCCTGTGGGTGAACGATCTGGATCGTGGTCCGTACCTGTCCAACACCTTGCGCATCGATCCGACCAAGACGCAGCTGGAAGCGCTGGTCGAAATCTACCGCATGATGCGTCCGGGCGAGCCGCCGACCAAGGAAGCGGCGCAGAACCTGTTCCACAACCTGTTCTTCACCTTCGAGCGCTACGACCTGTCCACGGTCGGCCGCATGAAGTTCAACCGTCGCGTCGGCCGCAAGGACGTGCTGGGCGAGTCGGTGCTGTACGACAAGAAGTACTTTGCCGAGCGTAACGACGAAGAATCCAAGCGCCTGGTCGCCGAGCACGCCGACACCTCCGACATCCTGGAAGTGATCAAGGTGCTCACCGAAATCCGCAACGGTCGCGGCGTGGTCGATGACATCGATCACCTGGGCAACCGTCGCGTGCGTTCGGTGGGCGAAATGGCCGAGAACGTGTTCCGCGTGGGCCTGGTCCGCGTCGAGCGCGCGGTCAAGGAACGCCTGTCGATGGCCGAGTCCGAAGGCCTGACCCCGCAGGAACTGATCAATGCCAAGCCGGTGGCTGCTGCGATCAAGGAATTCTTCGGCTCCTCGCAGCTGTCGCAGTTCATGGACCAGAACAATCCGCTGTCGGAAGTGACGCACAAGCGTCGCGTCTCCGCGCTGGGTCCGGGCGGCCTGACCCGCGAACGCGCCGGTTTCGAAGTGCGCGACGTGCACCCGACCCATTACGGCCGCGTCTGCACCATCGAAACGCCGGAAGGCCCGAACATCGGCCTGATCAACTCGCTGGCCGTGTTCGCCCGCACCAACCAGTACGGCTTCCTCGAGACGCCGTACCGTAAGGTGCTGGACGGCAAGGTCTCCGACGACGTCGAATACCTGTCGGCGATCGAAGAAAACGAGTACGTGATCGCTCAGGCGAACGCGCTGACCGATGCCAAGAACATGCTCACCGAGCAGTTCGTGCCGTGCCGGTTCCAGGGCGAATCGCTGTTGAAGCCGCCGTCCGAAGTGCATTTCATGGACGTCTCGCCGATGCAGACCGTGTCGGTCGCAGCGGCGCTGGTGCCGTTCCTGGAGCACGACGACGCCAACCGCGCACTGATGGGCGCCAACATGCAGCGCCAGGCCGTGCCGACGCTGCGTTCGCAGAAGCCGCTGGTCGGTACCGGCATCGAGCGTGCGGTTGCGCGCGACTCGGGTGTGACCGTCAATGCGCTGCGTGGTGGCGTGATCGAGCAGATCGACGCAGCCCGCATCGTGGTCAAGGTCAACGAGGCAGAAATCGGCGGCGGCACCGATGCCGGCGTGGATATCTACAACCTGATCAAGTACACCCGCTCCAATCAGAACACCTGCATCAACCAGCGCCCGCTGGTGAATGTGGGCGACGTGATCGCGCGCGGCGACGTGCTGGCCGACGGCCCGTCCACCGACATCGGTGAACTGGCGCTGGGCCAGAACATGCTGATCGCCTTCATGCCTTGGAACGGCTACAACTTCGAAGACTCCATCCTGCTCTCCGAGCGCGTGGTGGAAGAGGATCGTTACACCACGATCCACATCGAGGAACTGACCTGCGTTGCGCGCGACACCAAGCTGGGGCCGGAGGAAATTTCCGCCGACATCCCGAACGTGTCCGAGCAGGCCTTGAACCGTCTGGACGAAAGCGGCGTGGTGTACATCGGTGCGGAAGTGCGCGCCGGCGACATCATGGTCGGCAAGGTCACGCCGAAGGGCGAGAGCCAGCTGACCCCGGAAGAAAAGCTGCTGCGTGCGATCTTCGGCGAAAAGGCGTCCGACGTGAAGGACAGCTCGCTGCGCGTGCCCCCGGGCATGGACGGCACCGTCATCGACGTGCAGGTCTTCACCCGCGACGGCATCGAGAAGGACAAGCGCGCCCGCCAGATCGAGGAAAACGAGATCAAGCGGGTCAAGAAGGACTTCGACGACCAGTTCCGCATCCTGGAAGCGGCCATCTACGCACGTCTGCGCTCGCAGATCGTGGGTAAGGTCGCCAACGGCGGCGCCAACCTGAAGAAGGGCGACACCGTCACCGACGCGTACCTGGACGGGCTGAAGAAGTCCGATTGGTTCCAGCTGCGCATGAAGGACGAAGACGCTGCCGACGCCATCGAGCGTGCGCAGAAGCAGATCCAGGCGCACGAGAAGGAATTCGAAGCACGTTTTGCCGACAAGCGCGGCAAGATCACCCAGGGCGACGACCTCGCACCGGGCGTGCTGAAGATGGTCAAGGTGTTCCTGGCCGTGAAGCGCCGTATCCAGCCGGGCGACAAGATGGCAGGCCGCCACGGCAACAAGGGTGTGGTCTCCAACGTGGTGCCCGTGGAAGACATGCCGTACATGGCCACCGGCGAGTCGGTCGACATCGTGTTGAACCCGCTCGGCGTGCCGTCGCGTATGAACATCGGCCAGATTCTGGAAGTGCATCTGGGTTGGGCCGCCAAGGGCCTGGGTCGCAAGATCCAGCGCATGCTGGAAGCCCAGGCCGCCGTCAGCGAGCTGCGCAAGTTCCTCAACGACATCTACAACCACGACAACGCGATCAATGCACAGCGCGTGGACCTGTCGCAGTTCAGCGATGAGGAATTGCTCAACCTGGGCAAGAACCTGATCGACGGCGTGCCGATGGCGACCCCGGTGTTCGACGGCGCCAGCGAAGCGGAAATCAAGCGCATGCTGGAACTGGCCGACCTGCCGCAGAGCGGTCAGACCCAGCTGTACGACGGTCGCACTGGCGAAGCGTTCGATCGCAAGACCACGGTCGGCTACATGCACTACCTGAAGTTGAACCACTTGGTCGACGACAAGATGCATGCGCGCTCGACTGGCCCGTACTCGCTCGTGACCCAGCAGCCGCTGGGCGGCAAGGCACAGTTCGGTGGTCAGCGCTTCGGTGAGATGGAAGTCTGGGCGCTGGAAGCCTACGGCGCGGCCTACACCCTGCAGGAAATGCTGACGGTGAAGTCCGACGACGTGCAGGGCCGCAACCAGATGTACAAGAACATCGTCGATGGTGAGCACGAGATGGTCGCGGGCATGCCGGAATCCTTCAACGTGTTGGTGAAGGAAATCCGCTCGCTGGCGATCAACATGGAACTGGAAGAGTGATCGAGACGGATCCCGGCGCCGCAATGCGCTGCCGGGATCCGGAACGTAACGCCCTCGGTTTCATCTCAGATACGAAATTCCTCCGACCCGGAGATATCAAATGAAAGACCTGCTCAACCTCTTCAATCAGCAGCGCCAGACGCTGGATTTCGACGCGATCAAGATCGCGCTGGCGTCGCCGGACCTGATCCGTTCGTGGTCCTACGGCGAAGTGAAGAAGCCCGAAACCATCAACTACCGTACCTTCAAGCCCGAGCGTGACGGCCTGTTCTGCGCCGCCATCTTCGGACCGATCAAGGACTACGAGTGCCTGTGCGGCAAGTACAAGCGCATGAAGCACCGTGGCGTGGTCTGCGAAAAGTGCGGCACCGAAGTCACCCTGGCCAAGGTGCGTCGCGAGCGCATGGGTCACATCGACCTGGCCTCGCCGGTCGCGCACATCTGGTTCCTCAAGTCGCTGCCGTCGCGCATCGGCCTGATGCTGGACATGACCCTGCGTGACATCGAGCGCGTGCTGTACTTCGAAGCCTATGTCGTCACCGAGCCGGGCCTGACCCCGCTCGAGCGCCGCCAGCTGCTGACCGAAGAGCAGTACCTGACCGCACGCCAGGAGTACAACGACGACTTCGACGCCGCCATGGGCGCCGAGGCGGTGTACGAGCTGCTGCGCACGATCGACCTGCAGTCGGAAATGACCCGCCTGCGCGAAGAAATCGCCAGCACCGGTTCGGAAACCAAGCTCAAGCGCCTCACCAAGCGCATCAAGCTGATCGAAGCCTTCCTGGAATCGGGCAACCGTCCGGAGTGGATGGTCATGACCGTGCTTCCCGTGCTGCCGCCGGACCTGCGTCCGCTGGTGCCGCTGGATGGCGGCCGCTTCGCGACCTCGGATCTGAACGATCTGTACCGCCGCGTGATCAACCGCAACAACCGTCTGCGTCGCCTGCTCGAGCTCAATGCGCCGGACATCATCGTGCGCAACGAAAAGCGCATGCTGCAGGAATCGGTCGATGCGCTGCTGGACAACGGCCGTCGCGGCCGTGCCATCACCGGCACCAACAAGCGTCCGCTGAAGTCGCTGGCCGACATGATCAAGGGCAAGCAGGGCCGGTTCCGTCAGAACCTGCTCGGCAAGCGCGTGGACTACTCCGGTCGTTCGGTCATCACCGTCGGTCCGTACCTGAAGCTGCACCAGTGCGGCCTGCCGAAGAAGATGGCGCTCGAGCTGTTCAAGCCGTTCGTGTTCGCCAAGCTGCAGCGTCGTGGCCTGGCCACCACCATCAAGGCCGCCAAGAAGCTGGTCGAGCGCGAAGAAGCCGAAGTCTGGGACATCCTGGAAGAGGTGATTCGCGAGCATCCGGTGCTGTTGAACCGTGCGCCGACCCTGCACCGTCTGGGCATCCAGGCGTTCGAACCGGTGTTGATCGAAGGCAAGGCCATCCAGCTGCATCCGCTGGTGTGTACTGCCTTCAACGCCGACTTCGACGGCGACCAGATGGCCGTCCACGTGCCGCTCTCGCTGGAAGCCCAGCTGGAAGCGCGTGCGTTGATGATGTCCACCAACAACATCCTGTCGCCGGCCAACGGCGAGCCGATCATCGTGCCGTCGCAGGACGTGGTGTTGGGCCTGTACTACATGAGCCGCGCCCTGGAGAACAAGAAGGGCGAGGGCATGGTGTTCGCCAACACCAGCGAAGTGAAGCGCGCCTACGACAACCGCGTGGTCGAACTGCACGCCAAGGTCAAGGTGCGCATCACCCAGGTGGACGTGGAAGCCGGCGGCAAGCGCAGCAGCGGCACCTCGATCGTGGACACCACGGTCGGCCGTGCGCTGCTGAGCGAAATCCTGCCTGAAGGCCTGCCGTTCCAGCTGGCAAACACCGAGATGACCAAGAAGAACATCTCGCGTCTGATCAACTCCAGCTACCGTCTGCTGGGCTTGAAGGACACCGTCGTGTTCGCCGACAAGCTGATGTACACCGGCTACGCCTACGCAACCCGCGCCGGCGTGTCGATCGGTATCGACGACATGCTGATCCCCGACGAGAAGAAGGGCATCCTCACCGAGGCCGAAGCCGAAGTGCTGGAAATCCAGGAGCAGTACCAGTCGGGCCTGGTCACCGCCGGCGAGCGCTACAACAAGGTCGTGGACATCTGGTCGCGTACCAGCGAGCGCATCGCCAAGGCGATGATGGACACCATCGGTACCGAAAAGGTCGAGAACGCCAAGGGCGAGACCATCGACCAGAAGTCGATGAACTCGCTGTACATCATGGCCGACTCCGGTGCCCGTGGTAGCCAGGCGCAGATCCGTCAGCTGGCCGGCATGCGCGGCCTGATGGCGCGTCCGGACGGCTCGATCATCGAGACGCCCATCAAGGCGAACTTCCGCGAAGGTCTGAACGTGCAGGAGTACTTCAACTCCACCCACGGTGCCCGTAAGGGTCTGGCCGATACCGCGCTGAAGACGGCGAACTCCGGTTACCTGACCCGCCGCCTGGTCGACGTGGCGCAGGACGTGGTAATCACCGAAATCGATTGCGGCACCACCGAAGGGTTAATCATGACCCCGATCGTGGAAGGCGGCGACGTGGTGGAGCCGTTGCGCGAGCGCGTGCTGGGCCGCGTGGTGGCCGAGGACGTGTACCTGCCGGGCAACGACGAAGAGCCAATCGTCACCCGCAACACGCTGCTCGACGAAGCCTGGGTAGCCAAGCTCGAAGACGCCAGCGTGCAGTCGGTGAAGGTGCGTTCGACCATCAGCTGCGAATCCTCGTTCGGCGTGTGCGCACGCTGCTACGGCCGCGACCTCGCACGTGGTCACCAGGTCAACATCGGCGAAGCGGTCGGCGTCATCGCCGCGCAGTCGATCGGCGAGCCGGGTACCCAGCTGACCATGCGTACGTTCCACATCGGTGGTGCGGCATCGCGTGCGGCTGCGGTGGACAACATCACCGTCAAGACCACCGGTTCGGTGAAGTTCAACAACCTCAAGTCGGTGGCGCATGCCAGCGGTTCGCTGGTTGCGGTCTCGCGTTCTGGCGAACTGTCCGTGCTCGATGGCCATGGCCGCGAGCGCGAGCGTTACAAGCTGCCGTACGGCGCGACCATCACCGCCAAAGACGGCGATGCGGTCAAGGCCGGGCAGAGCGTTGCCAACTGGGATCCGCATAACCACCCGATCGTGTCGGAAGTGGCCGGTTTCATCCGCTTCATCGACTTCGTCGACGGCGTCACCGTGATCGAGAAGACCGACGAGCTGACCGGTCTGGCGTCGCGCGAAATCACCGACCCGAAGCGTCGCGGTGCACAGGCCAAGGAACTGCGCCCGATCGTGCGCATCGTCGATGCCAAGGGTAACGACCTGACGATTCCGAACACGGATCTGCCGGCCCAGTACCTGCTGCCGCCGCGCTCCATCGTCAACCTGCAGGACGGCGCTGCCGTCGGCGTGGGCGACGTGGTGGCCAAGATCCCGCAGGAAGCGTCCAAGACCCGCGACATCACCGGTGGTCTGCCGCGCGTTGCGGACTTGTTCGAAGCACGCAAGCCGAAGGATCCGGCGATCCTGGCCGAACGCTCGGGCATCATCAGCTTCGGTAAGGACACCAAGGGCAAGCAGCGCCTGATCATCAAGGACACCGATGGTTCGGAACACGAAGAGCTGATTCCCAAGTACCGCCAGATCATCGTGTTCGAAGGTGAACACGTGACCAAGGGCGAGACCGTGGTGGACGGCGAGCCGAGTCCGCAAGACATCCTGCGCCTGTTGGGTGTCGAACCGCTGGCCGCATACCTGGTCAAGGAAATCCAGGACGTGTACCGCCTGCAGGGCGTGAAGATCAACGACAAGCACATCGAGGTGATCACGCGCCAGATGCTGCGTAAGGTCGAGATCGTTGACCAGGGCAACAGCAAGTTCCTCAACGGCGAGCAGGTCGAGCGCCAGCGCGTCATCGAGGAAAATGCCCGCCTGGTCAAGCGCAACGAACTGCCGGCCAAGTACGATCCGGTGTTGCTGGGTATCACCAAGGCGTCGCTGGCCACTGAGTCGTTCATCTCGGCGGCATCGTTCCAGGAAACCACCCGCGTGTTGACCGAGGCGGCCGTCCGCGGCACCCGCGACAACCTGCGCGGTTTGAAGGAAAACGTGATCGTGGGTCGCCTGATCCCGGCCGGTACGGGTTTGGCGTATCACGCCGGACGTCGCAAGGCCTCGGGTCTGACCGACTCGGAAATGGAAACGCTGTCGGGCAAGCCGGCAGCCGCCGAACCGGTCGCTGCAGTGGCCGACGCTGGCGCGGACGAGGAGTAAGCGCTCCGACGGCGGTCGCAAGACCGCCGTAAGCCAGGCGAAAAGGAGGGCAGGAGGCCCTCCGTTTTCCGGCCTTGGATGGGCCAGCAGGTTCAGATTCCGTGAAGTTGACGGAGTTTCATCCTGCCAGCTATACTTCTCTGTCTCGGTGGGCCGGTCTCGGCCTGCCTTTGTTTTCGTGCAGGCCGTCTCGGCCTATCAATCAGAAGAATCAACTGATGACGACGATCAATCAGCTGGTCCGCAAGCCTCGGCAAGCGACCACCTACAAGAGTGCCTCTCCGGCACTGGACAAGTGTCCGCAGCGCCGTGGCGTCTGCACACGCGTCTACACCACTACCCCGAAGAAGCCGAACTCGGCCCTGCGTAAAGTCGCCAAGGTGCGCCTGACCAACCAGGAAGAGGTCATCAGCTACATCGGTGGTGAAGGCCACAACCTGCAGGAGCACTCCGTTGTCCTGATTCGCGGTGGCCGCGTCAAGGATCTTCCCGGTGTGCGTTATCACACCGTCCGTGGTTCGCTGGACGCCGCCGGCGTCGCCAAGCGTCGTCAAGGCCGTTCCAAGTACGGCGCCAAGCGCCCGAAGAGCTAAGGAAATACTCAAATGTCCCGTAAAGGTTCTACTCCGCAGCGCACCGTCCTGCCAGATCCAAAGCATGGCAGCGAAACCATTGCCCGCTTCATCAATATGGTGATGCAGAGTGGCAAGAAGTCGGTTGCTGAGAAAATTGTCTATGGCGCAATGGACGTCATTGGCGAAAAGAATCCGAATGCCATCGAACTGGTGCAGAAGGCACTGGACAACGTGGCCCCGGCTGTCGAAGTTAAATCGCGTCGCGTCGGTGGTGCTACCTATCAGGTGCCCGTCGAAGTGCGTTCCTCCCGTCGCATGGCGCTGGCAATGCGCTGGTTGATCGATTCCGCGCGCAAGCGTGGCGAGAACACCATGCCGCGTAAGTTGGCTGCAGAACTGTTGGACGCCTCGGAAAGCCGCGGCGGCGCGATCAAGAAGCGCGAAGAGACCCACCGTATGGCGGAGGCGAACAAGGCGTTCGCACATTACCGCTGGTGACCTCGGGGGCCTTGGTAACGGGGCCCTTCAGCACCATATGAGTGCTGTTTGCGACGCATGTTGCGTCGCATCCAATCCGAAGGCCGCCGAAAGGCGGCGTTCGGCCATCCGAAATCCAAGAAATTGAGAGGCTCCCCGTGGCCCGCACCACCCCTATCGAGCGTTACCGCAACTTCGGCATCATGGCCCACATCGATGCCGGCAAGACCACCACTTCCGAACGCATCCTGTTCTACACCGGTGTGAGTCACAAGATCGGCGAAGTCCATGACGGCGCTGCAGTGATGGACTGGATGGAGCAGGAGCAGGAGCGTGGTATCACCATCACCTCCGCTGCGACTACCGCGTTCTGGTCGGGTATGGACAAGTCCATGCCGCAGCACCGCTTCAACATCATCGACACCCCCGGGCACGTCGACTTCACCATCGAAGTGGAGCGCTCCTTGCGCGTGCTCGACGGTGCGGTGTTCGTGCTGTGCGCCGTCGGTGGCGTGCAGCCGCAGTCCGAGACCGTGTGGCGCCAGGCCAACAAGTATTCCGTGCCGCGCATGGCCTTCGTCAACAAGATGGACCGTACCGGTGCCAACTTCGACAAGGTCGTTGAGCAGCTGAAGGCCCGTCTGGGTGCGTACGCCGTGCCGATGCAGGTGCCGATCGGCGCCGAAGACGGCTTTGAGGGCGTGGTCGACCTGCTGAAGATGAAGGCGATCCATTGGGATACCGCATCGCAGGGCACCACCTTCGAATACCGCGATATTCCGGCCGACCTGGTCGATGTCGCGACCGAGGCACGCTCGTTCATGGTCGAAGCGGCTGCAGAAGCCAGCGAAGACCTCATGGACAAGTACCTCAACGAGGGCGACCTGAGCGAACAGGAGATCCTGTCGGGTCTGCGCGAGCGCACCTTGAAGGTGGAGATCGTGCCGGTGTTCTGCGGCTCGGCGTTCAAGAACAAGGGCGTGCAGGCCATGCTCGACGGCGTCGTGCACCTGCTGCCGTCGCCGGCTGACCGTCCGCCGGTGCAGGGTATCGACGAAGACGAGAAGGAAGACACGCGCGCTGCCACCGATACCGCGCCGTTCTCGGCGTTGGCGTTCAAGATCATGACCGACCCGTTCGTGGGCTCGCTGACGTTCTTCCGTGTCTATTCGGGCACGCTGAACTCCGGCGACCAGGTCTACAACCCGGTCAAGTCGAAGAAGGAGCGCGTGGGCCGCATCCTGCAGATGCACTCCAACAATCGCGAAGAGATCAAGGAAGTGCGTGCGGGCGACATCGCCGCTGCCGTGGGTCTGAAGGATGTCACCACCGGCGACACGCTGTGTGCGCAGGACAAGATCATCACCCTGGAGCGCATGGTGTTCCCGGAGCCGGTGATCTCGATGGCGGTGGAGCCGAAGACCAAGTCGGACCAGGAAAAGATGGGCATGGCCCTGGGCCGTCTGGCGCAGGAAGATCCCTCGTTCCGCGTCAAGACCGACGAAGAATCCGGTCAGACCATCATCTCGGGCATGGGCGAGTTGCACCTGGACATCATCGTCGACCGCATGCGTCGCGAGTTCAATGTCGAGGCCAACGTCGGCAAGCCGCAGGTGGCCTACCGCGAAACGATCCGCAAGTCCGACGTCAAGTCTGACTATAAGCACGCCAAGCAGTCCGGTGGTAAGGGTCAGTACGGTCACGTCGTGATCGAGCTGTCGCCGATGACCGAGGAAGAGCGCAAGAGCGAGAACGTC
This sequence comes from Xanthomonas sp. A1809, assembly GCF_017746015.1. NCBI lineage: Bacteria > Pseudomonadati > Pseudomonadota > Gammaproteobacteria > Lysobacterales > Lysobacteraceae > Xanthomonas > Xanthomonas sp. A1809. The sequence continues at coordinate 15,615 of NZ_JAGHWZ010000011.1, forward strand.
AAGGACGATTTCCTCTTCATCAACGACATCACCGGCGGCATCATTCCGAAGGAATTCATCCCCTCGGTCGAAAAGGGTCTGCGCGAAACGATCACCAGTGGTCCGATCGCCGGCTTCCCGGTGGTGGGCGTGAAGGTCAAGCTGGTGTTCGGCTCGTACCATGACGTCGACTCCTCGGAAATGGCGTTCAAGCTGGCTGCATCGATGGCGTTCAAGCAGGGCTTCGCGAAAGCCAGCCCGGTGTTGCTGGAGCCGATCATGAAGGTCGAAATCGTCAGCCCGGAGGATTACCTGGGTGACGTGATGGGCGACGTGAGCCGCCGTCGTGGCGTGTTGCAGGGTCAGGACGACAGCCCGTCGGGCAAGATCATCAACGCGATGATCCCGTTGGGTGAAATGTTCGGTTACGCCACTTCGCTGCGCTCGATGAGCCAGGGCCGTGCGACGTTCTCGATGGAGTTCGACCACTACGAAGAGGCACCGGCCAACATCGCCGACGCCGTCACCAAGAAGGGCTGAGTTCGCTCAGCCGCTTCTCACAAATTTTTCAATTAGAGGTAGTTAGTCATGGCAAAAGCTAAATTCGAG
>NZ_JAGHWZ010000012.1:0-115457 GCF_017746015.1 Xanthomonas sp. A1809
CTTTTTTGCGCAAGCGCTGGGCAGCACCCCGCGCAAACGCGCCTTGCATCCCGCCCCGCGTTACCGCGCAAGGCGCTGGCGCATCTGCGCCGCTTGCCGACCGGTACCGATGTCGTGCTGTGCGTGCAGTACCGCCTGGGCCGGTAGCCCGTCAGGAGGCTGGCACCAAGCCTCGCCACACACGCCACGCGCCCATCTCTTGGAGAAAAGGGCGCGATCCATCTGTTGGCCCAAAAACCTGCCTGGCCAATGCCAGATGCACGGGTGCGGTAGTGGCTGAAGCCGATAACAGACATCGCCCATGACAGCCTCGCTCGGCCGACGTCCTAGTGCGCATATCCTAGCTACAAAGAACGGCCTGGAGCGGGTCGATCACGGCATCAGTGATGGGTCCCACATCCTTGGTGAGACAAGACGCAAGGCAGATGTTTCACACATCTCTGTTGAGGCCAAATGCAAGACCAGTGGCAGCACTAGGCGCGGTGAAGGTGTTCGATAAATCTCGGTGCGAAGCCAGCGATGTGTATCGCGGGGCGCCGCCCGAAGCCGTCGACTCGACAGCCCGCGAAGCGCACCGCGAAGGCGCGCCGTTGTCGCCAAGTTTGGGGGCGATGCTTTATGTCGTTGGGATACTCACTACGACTGACGGCTTGAAACGTTGCGCCCAACCAACAAAAAACCCCGCCTGAGCGGGGTTTTTTGTTGGTACTGCCGTTACATCTGGCTGCAATCGGGTCATGACGGACCGACCAGCGGGCGGACGCCGCTATCTGCTGGCCGCTATCAGTCACCCAACGTCAATAGCGAGGCGTTGCCGCCTGCCGCGGTGGTGTTGACGGTGACGACCTTCTCGGTTGCGAAGCGCAGCAAGTAATGCGGGCCGCCCGCCTTGGGACCGGTGCCGGACAGGCCCTGCCCGCCGAATGGTTGTACGCCGACCACGGCGCCGATCTGGTTGCGATTGACGTAGACGTTGCCTACCGCCACGCGCGAGGTGATGCGGTCGATCGTCTCATCGATACGCGAGTGGACACCCAACGTGAGGCCGTAACCGGTCGCGTTGATCTGCTCGATGACGGCATCGAGCTGGTCGGCTTTCCAGCGAATCACGTGCAGCACCGGCCCGAAAATCTCGCGCTGCAGCTGGGACAGCGATGTCAGCTCATAGGCGCGTGGAGCGAAAAAGCTGCCATGCGCGGTGCTGGCGTCCAGGTTGGTGCTGCCGATCAGACGCGCTTGGCGATCCATGCGTGCCGCATGATCGTCGAGAATCCTGAGTGCATCAGCATCGATGACGGGGCCAACGTCGGTCGAGAGCAGGCCCGGATCGCCGATCTTCAACTCGCCCATCGCGCCGGCCAGCATCGTCATGACCTTGTCGGCGATGTCGTCCTGGACGAACAGGACGCGCGCCGCGGAGCAGCGCTGCCCGGCCGAGATGAAGGCACTGGAAATGGCGTCTTTGACCACTGCTTCGGGCAGCGAGGACGAGTCGGCGATGAAGGCATTCTGGCCGCCGGTTTCGGCGATCAAGACGCCGATGGCAGCATCGCGTGCGGCCAGGGTGCGGTTGATGATGCGTGCGGTTTCGGTAGAGCCGGTGAAGGCTACGCCGGCAACGCGCGGGTCGTTGGTCAGCGCAGCGCCAACGGTAGCGCCATCGCCTGGCAGGAACTGCACGACCGCTTCCGGTACGCCGGCCTCATGCAGCAGCTTGACCGCTGCAAAGCCGATCAGGTTGGTCTGCTCGGCCGGCTTGGCGATGACCGTATTGCCGGCCGCCAGCGCTGCGGCGACCTGACCGAGGAAGATCGCCAACGGGAAGTTCCACGGGCTGATGCAGACAAAGACGCCGCGCCCGTGCAGCTGCAGCTCGTTGGATTCGCCGGTCGGTCCGGGCAGACGCTCCGGCGCACCGAACTGCGCACGCGCCTGGCCGGCGTAGTAGCGCAGGAAATCGACGGCCTCGCGGACTTCGGCCACTGCGTCGGGCAGCGTCTTGCCGGCTTCCTTGACGCAGATCGCCATGAAGTCGGGCATGCGCGTTTCGAGCAGATCGGCTGCATGTTCAAGGATGGTGGCGCGGCTCGCTGCAGGCGTGCGGTTCCAGGCCGGTTGCGCGGCCGCAGCGCTGACCAGCGACTTCTGGACGGTATCCGGATCGGCCGGGTGCCACTGTCCAACCGTCTCGCGACGATCTGCCGGATTCAACACCGCCTGGCCGGGCGTGCTGATCAGCGCACCGGGTACCAGGGGCGTGGCCTTCCACGGCTTGATCGCGGCGTTGAGTTGCTCGGCCAGCTGGCGCAGATCGTTGTCGTTGGCGAGATTGGCGCCCATGGAGTTTTTCCTGTTCTGGTTCTGGCTACGCAGCAAATCGGCTGGCAGCGGAATCTTGGGATGCGGGATGGAAGTAAATGACGTCACTGCCTCGACCGGGTCGCGGATGAGGTCCTCGATGGCGACATCCTCGTCGGTGATGCGATTGACGAAGCTGGAATTGGCGCCGTTTTCGAGCAGGCGACGTACCAGATACGGCAGCAGATCTTCGTGCGAGCCGACCGGTGCATAGACGCGGCACGGCAGATCGAGACGATCGGCAGGAATCACCTCGGCATACAGGTCGTCGCCCATGCCGTGCAGTTTCTGGTGCTCGTAGGTCTTGCCTGCCGCAATCGCACGTACCGCCGCAATGGTCTGCGCGTTGTGCGTGGCGAACATCGGATAGAGCGCGTCGCTGTGCGCGAACATGCGACGTGCGCATGCCAGGTACGACACGTCGGTGTTCTGCTTACGCGTAAACACCGGGTAGCCGGGATGCCCTTCGATCTGGGCGCGCTTGATCTCTGCGTCCCAGTACGCGCCTTTGACCAAGCGCACCGGAATGCGTCGCCCGACACGGCGCGCCAGATCGGCAAGAAAATCGATCGTGTACGGCGTGCGTTTTTGATAGGCCTGCACGGCCAGGCCATAGCCTTCCCAGCCATCCAATGACGGGTCGGAGAAGCTGGCCTCGATGATGTCCAGCGACAGTTCCAGCCGGTCGGCTTCTTCGGCGTCGACGGTGTAGCCGATGCCGTACGACTTGGCCAACTGCGCAAGTTCCAGCACGCCCGGCACCAGCTCTGCCATCACGCGGGCGCGCTTGGCGTGCTCGTAACGCGGGTACAGCGCCGACAACTTGATCGAGATGCTGGGCGCGGCAAATACATCGGTACCGACGAAGTTGCCGCTGCGGCCGATCGCATGAATCGCATCCCGATACGCCTGCAGATAGCGCTGCGCATCCTTCATGGTGAGCGCGCCTTCGCCCAGCATGTCGAACGAATAACGGTAGTTGGCGTTGTCGCCCTTGCGCGAACGCGACAGCGCTTCGCCGATGGTGCGGCCCATGACGAACTGATGGCCCATGATCTTCATGGCCTGGCGCACGGCCAGGCGAATCACCGGCTCGCCGACGCGGCCGATCAGGCGTTTGAAGGCGCCCGGCACATCGGCGCGGGTGAGGTCGTTGAGCTGCACCAGCTGACCGGTCAGCATCAGGCCCCAGGTGGAGGCGTTGACCAGCACCGAATCGCTGCCGCCCATATGCTTCTTCCAATCCGCATCGCCGAGCTTGTCGCGGATCAGCTTGTCGGCGGTGTCCTGGTCGGGAATGCGCAGCAGTGCCTCGGCCACGCACATCAGCAGCACGCCTTCTTCGCTGCCCAGGTCGTATTGGCGCATGAAGGCTTCGATGGCGCCCTGGTCCTGCGCGCGTGCCCGCACACGGGTAACCAGGTCGGCCGCGACCGCCTGCACCTTGGCTTGCTCAGCGGCGGGCAGGCGTGCCTGGTCGAGCAATTCGCGCACGTGTTCGGCTTCGTCCTTGAGCCAGGCCGCGGTGATGGCGGCACGCAATGCGCCAGGTGCGGCGGGCAGTTCGGGCGCCAACAGCGGGCGCGCAACTGAGGTGGAGGCAAGCGGGTCGAGCTGTGCGTTCATGCGAAAGGTGCCTTGGATTCCGTGCTCATTCTAGTGAGCCAGACGGCTTGCGCACTTGTGTGGAAGCGGCGGCTTTCCCGCCGTTTTGTGCATGCCGCCATCGCGCAGAGTGACGGCACGGCCATTGGCGAACAACGCGGAAGTGATTGATTTGTGCGCACTTTTAGCTGCACTGCAGCAAATTCTTGATCGCCGGAAATGCTTGCCGCATGCGTTGGCGCGGGTCTACCATCGGGCTATTCCCGCAGTGCGCTGCGTGCCGTTTATGATCGAAGTGCTGCCGTTGATGTCCGAAGGGGTTGGGACGCAGCTGCGGTTGCGGCCTCCGCGGGCACTGTCGGCCAGGCAATTCGTGCAGCTGTTCGCAGTGCTGGCGGGAACGATGTGGTTATTTGCAGGCCTGGGGTGGTGGACCGGCAATGCGTTCGCGCCGGTCTTTGCCCTGGTGCACAGTGGTGTGGTGGCGCTGGCGCTACGGCAGTTGTGGCGAAGTGGCGAGCGCGAAGAAGCGATCCGGGTGGGGGAAGCCGTTGTTGAGGTGTTTCCGTCCGGGCATGCGCCACCAGCGTTTCAGGCACATCCGCACTGGGTGCGGCTTTGCATAGAACGCGATGACAGGGTGTTGCTGGTCAGCAGCGGCAAGCAGATCGAGATCGGAAGTTTTCTCGGGCCGGCCGAACGTGTGGAACTGGCAACAACGCTCAAACGCTTGCTCGCGGCCGCCAATGGCCGTCACCGATGACGTAAGGGTCTAGGCAATGACGCAACGCAGCAGCTGGAAGTCGATCAACACCTGCAGACACGTGGGCCTGGCGATGGCGGCGCTGCTGAGCGCGCCGGTGGCCTGGGCGCAATCGGCCGATCCCAAGGAATGGCAGCTCAACATGGGGCGCGGGGTGACCCAGACCGCGAGGATGGCTTACGAGGCGCACATGGTGGCGCTGTGGGTGTGCGTGGTGATTGGCGCGCTGGTGTTCTCGGCGATGGGCTATGCGATGTTCAAGTTCCGCAAGTCCAAGGGCGCGGTGGCCGCACAATTCAGTCACAACACCACCGCGGAAGTGCTGTGGACGGTGATTCCGGTCCTGGTGCTGATTGCGATGGCGTGGCCGGCGACGGCAAAACTGATCGCGATGTACGACACCCGCGAATCGGAAATGACGGTCAAGGTGACCGGCTATCAGTGGATGTGGAAGTACGAATATCTGGGCCAGGGCGTGGAATTTACCAGCCGCCTGGCACGCGAATCCGATCGTATCCGCCAAAGCGGCGAGCGCCCCACCGCGGCCTCGCAGCCGCACTATCTGCTGGATGTCGATAACCGCCTGGTGCTGCCGGTCAACACCAAGATCCGCTTCGTGATTACCGCCGACGATGTGATCCACGCCTGGTGGGTGCCGGCGCTGGGATGGAAGCAAGATGCCATTCCCGGCATCGTCAACGAAGCCTGGACCAACATCGAACAACCGGGCGTGTATCGCGGGCAGTGCGCCGAGTTGTGCGGCAAGGATCATGGCTTCATGCCGATCGTGGTGGAGGCGCTGCCCAAGGCTGACTTCCAGCGCTGGCTGGCGTCGCGTCGTAGTGCGTCAGGCACTGCTCCAGCAGCGGCGCCAGCGGCCGCACCGACGCCGACCAGTGCACAGGCCGCTCCGCAAGGTGACGCCGTGCCTGCGGCGGCACCGGCCCAGGCCGCAACACCGACCGCCGCTCTTTAATCGCCCGCAACCGCTCGCTTCGCAGAGGTCGTTCCGTCATGGCGCATACCGCAGTCGATCACCACGGACACCACCAGCCCGGTTTCGTCGAGCGCTGGTTCTTTTCGACCAATCACAAGGATATCGGCACGTTGTATCTGCTGTTTTCCTTCGTGATGTTCATCATCGGCGCGGCGATGAGTGTGGTGATTCGCGCCGAATTGATGCAGCCCGGCTTGCAGTTCGTCAAACCGGAGTTCTTCAACCAGATGACCACCGTGCATGCACTGGTGATGATCTTCGGCGGCGTGATGCCGGCTTTCGTCGGCCTGGCCAACTGGATGATTCCGTTGCAGATCGGTGCGCCGGACATGGCGTTGCCGCGCATGAACAACTGGTCGTTCTGGTTGTTGCCGGTCGCCTTTACCCTGCTGCTGCTGACGCTGTTCCTGCCGGGCGGCGCGCCAGCAGGCGGCTGGACGCTGTACCCGCCGCTGTCGCTGCAGGGCGGCTACAACGTCGCCTTCAGCGTATTTGCGATCCATGTGGCCGGCGTCAGCTCGATCATGGGCGCGATCAACATCATCGCCACCGTGCTGAACATGCGCGCGCCAGGCATCGATCTGCTCAAGATGCCGATCTTCTGCTGGGCCTGGCTGATCACCGCCTTCCTGCTGATCGCGGTGATGCCGGTGCTGGCCGGCGCGGTGACCATGCTGCTGACCGACAAGTTCTTCGGTACCAGCTTCTTCAACGCGGCCGGCGGCGGCGACCCGGTGATGTACCAGCACATCTTCTGGTTCTTCGGGCACCCGGAGGTGTACATCATGATCCTGCCGGCGTTCGGCGTGGTCAGCGAGATCATCCCGACCTTCAGCCGCAAGCCGCTGTTCGGTTACCAGGCGATGGTCTACGCCATTGCCGCGATCGCCTTCCTGAGCTTTATCGTCTGGGCCCACCACATGTTCACCGTGGGCATGCCGCTGGGCGGCGAAATCTATTTCATGTTCGCCACCATGCTGATCTCCATCCCGACCGGGGTGAAGGTGTTCAACTGGGTCAGCACGATGTGGAAAGGCTCGCTGACCTTCGAATCGCCGATGTTGTGGGCGGTGGCGTTCGTGATCCTCTTCAGCATCGGTGGGTTCTCCGGCCTGATGCTGGCGATCGTGCCGGCGGACTTCCAGTACCACGACACCTACTTCGTGGTGGCGCACTTCCACTACGTGCTGGTGACCGGTGCGGTGTTCGCGCTGATCGCGGCGGTGTACTACTGGTGGCCCAAGTGGACCGGGCGGATGTACAACGAGACCTGGGCCAAGGTGCACTTCTGGTGGACGATGGTGTTCGTCAACCTGCTGTTCTTCCCGCAGCACTTCCTTGGCTTGGCCGGCATGCCGCGGCGCATTCCCGACTACAACGTGGTGTTTGCCGACTGGAATCTGGTCAGTTCGATCGGTGCGTTCGGCATGTTCGTCACGCCGTTCCTGATGGCCGCGATCCTGCTGTCCTCGCTGCGCAGTGGCGCGCGTGCACAGGCCCGCTCCTGGGAAGGTGCCAAGGGTCTGGAATGGACGGTGCCGTCACCTGCCCCGGCGCATACCTTCACCGTGCCGCCGGTGATCAAGCCTGGAGATCTTGCACATGAAGACATCGGCCACTGAGTCCGCCTCGGAGCCGGCGGTGACGCGTCTGTTATCTGCTGCGGAACGGCAGGCGCAGCAGCGCCGTGCGGTACGCCGCACCGCGATCACGGTCGGCATCATCGCGTTGCTGATCTATGCGGGCTTCATCGCCTCGGGAGTCATCGGGCGGTGAGTGCACGCGCGCCCGCACACGCACCCACAGCCGGCTTGTTCAAGCTGCTGGGCGTGGTGCTGGGCGTGTTCGTGCTGACGTTTTCCCTGGTGCCGCTCTACCGCATCGCCTGCGAGAAAGTGTTTGGCATCCGCATGGAGCGTGCGCCTGGGAGCAATCGCACAAACGCGGGCGCGCCGCCTGCCGCCGGCAAGCGCACGGTGCGCGTGGAGTTCGATGGAGGGGTCAATTCCAAACTGCCGTGGACCTTCCATCCGGAACAGATGACGATGGATGTGGTGCCGGGCGAGCTCAACGAGGCGCTGTATTTCGCGCGCAACGATGGTGCACGTGCGGTGGTGGGCAGTGCGGTGCCTTCGGTTGCACCTGCGCGTGCGTCGGGCTACTTCAATAAAACCGAGTGCTTCTGCTTTACCGCGCAGACCTTGCAGGCCGGCGAAACGCGCGACATGCCGCTGCGTTTCATCGTCGACCCGGCACTGCCGCCGGAAGTCACTACGATCACCCTGTCCTACACGTTCTATCGCAACGACGCGCTGACCTCCGAACTGCAGGGCGGAGGCGCAGCTGGCGCGCCACGCGCTGCGCCGTAACCTTCCATCCACCCGTACCACGACACGGAAGCAACGCCATGGCCGATCACAGTCCCAACGCCGATGCGTATTTCGTTCCGAGCCAGAGCAAATGGCCCTTTGTCGGGTCGATTGCGATGTTCGTGATGATGATCGGCGTGGCCAGCTGGCTCAACGACGCGGCATGGGGGCGCTGGACCTTCTTCGCCGGCGTGGCGATGCTGCTGGCGACGTTGTTCATGTGGTTTGGCGATGTCATCCGCGAATCCAATGCCGGGCATTACAACCGCCAGGTGGATGGCTCGTTCCGCATGGGGATGGTGTGGTTCATCTTCTCCGAGGTGATGTTTTTCTGCGCTTTCTTCGGTGCGCTGTTTTACACGCGTGTGCTGACGCTGCCCTGGCTGGGCGGGGAAGGCGACGGCGTGATGACCAACGAGCTGCTATGGAATGGTTATTCCGCTGCGTGGCCGACCAATGGCCCGGGCACCATCGGTGGGCAGTTCCAGACCATTCCGGCCTGGGGCCTGCCGCTGATCAACACGCTGATCCTGCTCAGTTCCGGCGTGACCTTGACCATCGCCCACCACGCGCTCAAGGGAGGGCGCCGCGGCGCGCTGCTGTTGTGGCTGGGGTTGACCGTGCTGCTGGGCTGCGTGTTCCTGTTCCTGCAGGCCGAGGAATATATCCACGCCTATACCGAGCTCAATCTCACCCTGGGCTCGGGCATCTATGGTTCGACCTTCTTCATGCTGACCGGCTTCCACGGCATGCATGTGCTGCTGGGCACCATCATGCTGGCGGTGATGTGGCTGCGCGCGGCGAAGGGGCATTTCAGCCGCGACAACCACTTCGCTTTCGAAGCGGCCGCGTGGTACTGGCACTTCGTCGACGTGGTGTGGCTGGCGCTGTTTTTGTTCGTGTATGTCCTTTGAGGCGGGGATTCGGGATTGGTGATTTGGGATTCGTAAAAGCGGAAGGCTTTAGTTTTCACGAATCCCCAATGCCGAATCCCCAATCCCGGCTCCTCAGCGGCCAAGCCCATGTGGCTTGATCCAGCCGGTGTAGATGCCGAGGATCACGATGGCGATCAACGCCACCGATAGACCGATGCGCCAGGTCAGGGCGTTGACGGTGCGCTTGGTCTGGCCACGGTCGGTCAGTAGGTAGTAGAGGCCGGCGCCCAGGTTCCATAGGATCACGATCAGGAAGGCGACAATCAGCAGCGTCTTGAGCGAATCGTTCACAACAGCCCCGGGTGCAGTCGGCGTGGTGATGGCATTGCACGCTTTTTTGCGCCGCTTGTCATGACGCGCAAGCACACGGCGGTCATCGGTTGGTGTCTGGCGCTGCTGGTGAGCGCGGGTTTCGCGGCGCTTGGGCATTGGCAGTTGCAGCGCATGCAGAGCAAGCAAGCCTTGCTGGACCGTGCCGCACATGTGCGCGACACCACGCTGCCCTTGGCACCGGCGCTGGCGACGAAGAATGAGTTGGCATGGGTACGCGGGCAAGTGCGTTTTTTGCCGCAGCTGGTCTTGCTGGACAATCAGCTGCATGACGGGCGTGCCGGTGTGCGCGTGTATCAACTGGCAGCGCCGGAAGGTGGATCGACAGACGTGCTGGTGGATCTGGGCTGGCTGCCATTACCGGCCGATCGGCAGTTGCCCGGCATCGTTGCGCTGAAAGGCGTGCAGACCGTGCAGGGGCTCTTGAGCGCTCCGCCGTCGGCGGGGCTGGCGATCGGACCGGCGCTGGCGCCGGGGGCTGCGGCGCAGACCTGGCTGGCCACGCGACTGGATCTGCAGGCCTTACGCAGCACGCTGGGCAGGCGCGACATTTCGTCGCAGGTCCTGCGCCTGGACCCCGCACTGCCGGTTGGCTACGCACGCGATCTGGACATGCTGCCAAACACGCTACCACCCGCGCGGCACTTGGGTTACGCGGTGCAATGGTTCGGGTTGGCCGTCGCGGTCCTGGCGACCGCAATGCTGCTGACATGGGGTGCGCGCCGCCGCGACCGCGGGCACTGACGCCTGCGGCATGAGAAAATCGCCGGCATGACCTCCTCCACATCGGCCACGCCGCATTCGGTCAAACGCGGCCGCAGGATGCTGATTGCCCTGGCGGTGCTGTTCTTCGGCTCGATGTTGCTGGCCGGCGTGCTGCGCTTCTCCGGATGGCAGCCGGCGTCGATGCGCAATCACGGCGAGCTGCTGAAGCCGCCCGCGGATCTGCGGGCGCTGGTGCCGGTCCGTGCGAACGGGCAACCGTATGCATGGGCCCCGAGCGAGCGCATCTGGCGCATTGCAGTGGCGCCGCCGGCCGATTGCACGCAGCAGTGCGTGGCGTTGGCCGCAGAGCTGGACAAGGTGTGGCAACTGCTCGGGCATCGTGCCGACAAGGTGGAGGTGCTGTGGATCGGTACGCCGCCGGCCGGGCTGCGGCCGATGCCCGCATTGCGCGTGCTACGCGACGATGCCCGCCTGCGCCAGGCATTGCCGCGCGGCACCGATGCGGCCGGCGTGCCGGTATATGTGATCGACCCTAATGGCTTTGTGATCCTGCGTTACGCCCCCGGTTTCGACCCGGCCGGCCTGCGGTCGGATCTGGTCAAGCTGCTGAAACTGATGTGAGCCCGTTTCGATGAACCTGTTTGCGCCACCGGCGTTGTTCCGTCACTTCCATCGCATGGCCTGGCTGGCCGCGTTGTTCACTGCGAGCACGATCCTGTTCGGGTCGTTCGTCCGTTTGTCCGATGCCGGCATGAGCTGCCCGGACTGGCCGACCTGCTACGGCCGCGTGACCTGGCCGCAGACCAGCGACGAAGCCAACACGCACGTGGCCAGCAAGATCCGCCCGCTGGAATCGCACAAGGCCTGGCGCGAACAGGTCCACCGCTTCCTGGCCGGTGCGTTGGGCGTGGAAGTGCTGGTGCTGTCGTTACTGGCGGTGCGTCGCCGTCGCATGGGCATTGCCCAGGTAGTGTCGGCCGCAGTGCTGGTGGCGTTGTCGATCCCGCTCTATATGTCCGGCTGGCACGCCATGGCCTTCGGCGTGGCGATCGCCGGCGAGGCCATCCTGCTGCTGGCGGCATTGCGCTGGAGCAACATCGATCTGGCGCGTGCAGCGGTGCTGACGCTGGCGGTGGTGATTTTCCAGGCGTTGCTGGGCATGTGGACGGTGACGTTGCTGCTCAAGCCGATCGTGGTGATGGGGCACCTGCTGGGCGGCATGCTGATGTTCTCGCTGCTGGTGTGGATGGCCTGGCGCGCGACGCATTTGCCGATCACCCTGGCCGATGCATCGCGCTTGAAGTGGCTGCTGCGCCTGGGCGTGGCGGTGCTGGGCCTGCAGATCGCGCTTGGTGGCTGGGTCAGCGCCAACTACGCCGCGCTGGCGTGTGGCGGCGGCAGCTGGTCGGCCGACAACTTCCCGCGCTGTGTCAGCCAGTGGTGGCCGCCGCACGATTTCCGTGAAGGTTTCACGCTGTGGCGCGGCATCGCAGTGGATTACGAAGGTGGCGTGCTGGACGGTGCGGCGCGTATCGCGATCCAGATGGCGCATCGGCTATGGGCAATTGCGACCGCGCTGTACTTGTGGTGGCTGGCCTGGCGCTTGTCGCGCTCGCCGGGCATGCGGGTGTGGGCCGGCGCATTGGCGCTGCTGGTGGCCGTGCAGGTGACCCTGGGCATGCTCAACGTGAAGCTGGCGCTGCCGCTGGAGGTCTCGGTCATGCATAACGGCGGGGCGGTGGCGTTGCTGTTCGTGCTGGTCTCGCTGCTGGCGCGGCTGCGCGCGCCGGAGTGAGCATGGCTGTCAGCGCACGCGATTATTGGGATCTGACCAAACCCAAGGTGGTGGCACTGATCGTGTTCACCGCGTTGGTGGGCATGTTCCTGGCCATTCCCGACATGCCGACCTGGCTGCAGGTACGCACCGGCGCGCTGGGCTTCCTGGGTATCTGGCTGGCGGCTTCAGCGGCGGCAGCGATCAACCAACTGCTCGACGCCAAGATCGACGCACAGATGGCGCGCACCTCATGGCGCCCGCTGGTGGTGGGCAAGGTGCGGCCCTGGCAGGTGCTGGTGTTCGCCGGCGCGCTGATCGTGATCTCCATGACCATTCTGGTGGTGTGGGTGAATGTCATCACCGCGGTGCTGACCTTCGCCTCGCTGATCGGGTACGCGGTGATTTACACCGTGTACCTGAAGCGTGCGACCTCGCAGAACATCGTGATTGGCGGCCTGGCCGGCGCCACCCCGCCGATGCTGGGCTGGGCCGCGGTGACCGGGCTGCCGACCAGCGCCGACTGGATCAATGCCTCGCTGCTGGTGCTGATCATCTTCATCTGGACGCCGCCGCATTTCTGGGCGCTGGCGATCTTCCGCCGTGCCGATTACGCCAAGGCCGCGATCCCGATGTTGCCGGTGACCCATGGCGTGCCGCATACGCGCAAGCAGATCCTGGTGTACACCGTATTGCTGGCGATCGTGACCTTGGCGCCGGTGGCGGTGGGCATGAGCGGGGTGTTCTATCTGGGCGGTGCGATCGTGCTCAATGCGGTGTTCCTCTGGTACGCGTGGCGCATGCTGAACCCGCCGGACGAACTGTTTTCGATGAAGATGTTCGGGTACTCCATCGTGTACCTGATGGCGTTGTTCGCCTTCCTGATGGTCGACCATCTGCTGCTGCCGTGGGTGCGCTAGTCGCCGAAGCGAGACGAGCGGCAATGCGGTAGCTCTGCCCCGATGACTTGCGTGGCAATCAGGCGGATGGATGGATCACGCCTGTAGCTTGCCTGCAGCGCCTGCAACGTGCGGCGAAAGGTGCCGGATGCGTGCCGCGTGCGCCGCGTCGAGGTCACCAGCGGCGTCCATGTCAGCAGACGCCGCGGTTTGCGGCTTGCCACGCTCTGATCATCATGCGTTGCCGGCACACGGCACTGTATCAACTCAACTCAGCCAACTGGCGCACTCGCTGGTAGCTTTGCTGTCGCAGCTGGACTGCATTTTCTGTTGCAGACGCGCCAGCACTGCGCTGCCTTCGCGGCGATGCTGCTTGCTCCAGGTCTTCAATGCGGTGCCGAGGGTGGCGAAGCGCTGACGGGTCCGTTGCCGGTAACCATCCGGTTGACCGGCCAACTCGCCGATCACCTGGGTGGCGGCGCCCTCGATGCCGGCGCTGTCGTCGGGGCTGAGCCGGATGAGCCCATCCACGTACATCACGCCCCACTGCACGCGTGTGGCGGGACCTTGCGCGCTGTCGTAGGCCCGTTTGAGCCACAACAGGGCGGTCTTCTTGTCGCCGCGTTGTTCGGCCAGATCCGCCAATTCTGGCATGTAGTAGTACGGCGTCTTGCTGCGCGACAACTCGGCCAGCAGCAATTGCTCTGCCGCGCTGCGATCGCCCGCCTCGCTCAGCAACGCGGCGGCCATGCTGATGGTGGATTGGCGCTCCTCGTCGGTCTTGGCGGTGTCGGTGGCCCACTGCACGCGCTGGTGCACCACCTCCACCACGTCTTTCGGCAACGGTGGTTGCGGGCCTTCGGCTTCGGTTTCGGTGGGCTGGCCTTGTGCCAGGCGTGCCAGCTGGATGCGCGCGTATGCGGTGCCAAGCCGGTCGGAGATCGGCAATGAAGGATCGGCGTAGACCTTGTCCAAGGCCTGATTCAGTGCGTCGGAGAGCGTGCTGCGCACGTCGGCCTCGTTGCTGGCGGCGGTGACCAGGCGTGCCGGCACATAGTTCAGCGTGCCGAGATTGGCGCGCACTTCTGCCGGGTCGGCCAACACCGCTTCCAACAGCGTGCGGTTGGCGCTGCTGGCAGCCGGTGGGTGTCTGGCGGCACTGATGGCGGCCAGGGCGAAGCTGCGTTGCAGTGCCGGCTGTGGCGCCGAGGTGGAGAGCCGGGTGAGCACGTCGGCGGCGGCATCGGGTTTGACCAGCGTATCGTCGGTGCCCCAGGCGTAGTTGCCGAGCACGGCCCAATCGTCCGCGCTGAGCTGTTGTGGTGTGTGCAGCGCCTTGTCGAGCAATTGCTGGGCGGTACTGGTGCTCTTGGCCGCAACCCGCAACACCTCGGCCAGGCGCGCGTTATCGGCATTGCCGGCCAGTCGGGTGATTTCGCTGCGGTCCGGGCGCAGCACGATGATGGTGGGATACGCCTTGACCCCGAAGCGCTCGCCCCAGGCCTGCGCGCCCTCCGAATCGCCGTCCAGGTGCACGGCGACGAACTGCTGGGTGCGCGCGATGAAGGCCGGATCCTTGAACAGCGTGGCCTTGAGGCGATTGCAGGGCGGGCACCAGGCTGCGCCCCAATACAACAGGATCGGCTTGCCGCTGTCCTTGGCTTCGGCAAAGGCATCTTCCACGTCGCCCTCGCGCCAGGCGATGCCGGCAACGGGTGCCGGCGTGGACGCCGTCTTGGGTGGTGCGGGCGCCGCAGGCGGTGCTGGCTTGTCGCAGGCAGTCAGCGCAGCCAGCACGGCCAGCAGCGCGATCAAGGAAGGGGAAGGGCGTGGCAGCGACAGCGTCATGGCAAATCACCGTGGGGCGGCAGAAGGTCGATCGCGCACTCTAGCGGCCGCTGGCGGACCTGGGCGGGCGTGCGTCATCACCGTTGTACATCTGCTTACAACCTGGATGTGCGGCGATGCGAACTGCTGTTACGCGATACGCAGCGGGCAGGTGCTGGCGTGGCGCAGCGTCAATGACGCTCGGCTGCGCCTTGCGGCTGGCCGGATGCACTGCGCGCATACCGTGCGGCCACAACGGCGCAGACGATCAGCTGCAACTGGTGATACAGCATGATCGGCAACACGATCGCGCCCAGCCCGCCGCCGGCAAACATCACCTTGGCCATCGGCACGCCGGTGGCCAAGCTCTTTTTCGAGCCGCAGAAGACGATGGCGATTTCATCGGCGCGGCTGAAGTGCAGGCGCCGGGCGATGAAGGTGATCGAAAGCATCGCCATGGCCAGCAACAATGCTGCAGCGCCGAGTACCGCCAGCAGTGCAGGCAGCGGCGTCTTCTGCCACAGCCCTTCGTTCACCGATGCACTGAAGGCGGTATAGACCACCAGCAGAATGGTGCCTTGATCGGTGTAACGCAGCACGGCGCGGTGACGTTCGACCCAGCCGCCGATCCACGGACGCATGAAATGGCCGGCCAGAAACGGCACCAGCAACTGCAGCAGGATCTTGCCGATCGCTTCGGCCGGATGCGCCATGGCGCCCTGACTGCCGACCAGTGCGCCCATCAGCAACGGGGTGAAAAACACGCCCAGCAGGCTGGAAAGCGAAGCGGCGCAGACTGCGGCCGGCACATTGCCGCGCGCCATCGAGGTGAAAGCGATCGAGGACTGCACCGTGGACGGCAACGCGCACAGGAACAGCACGCCGACATACAGCTCCGGCGTCAGTGCCAGATGCGCCAGTGGTTTGAACAACAGCCCCAATAGCGGGAACAGCACGAAGGTGCAGCCCAGAATCACCAGATGCAGGCGCCAGTGCAACGCGCCGGCCTTCACCGCTTCGCGCGACAGCCGCGCGCCGTGCAGGAAGAACAGCGCCGCGATCGCCACGTCGGTGACATCGTCCATGACCGCCGCAGCCGTGCCCGTGACCGGGAGAAACGAGGCCAGTGCAACTGTGCACAGCAGCGCGAGGGTGAAGGGGTCAATGCGCAACCGCGCCAGCAGCTTCTTCATCGAGGTCCAACGGTAGCGCGCGATCTTGCGCCTGGTATGGGCCATTCTACGATGCGTGCAGGCCTTGGCTGTGGCATCGACGTCACCGGTCAGGCCTGAAACGGCACGGCAGTGCGCGATGGCCTGCGCGGCCTTCGGCCAGGCAGCACTGCATCACAACGCTGCGAGCGCCTTGAGCAGTTCGCGCATTTCGTATTTGTCGGTGTCGTCCAGCCCTTGCGCGCGCTGTTTGGCCTGCAGCTCCTCCACGCGTTGACGCAGCAACTGCTTGTCGAGTTGCGCGACGACGTCATGCAGTTCAAGCGTCCAACTGTGCTCGTCGCCGGGAAGCTCCTGCGCCGCCAGCTTCTGCAAGGCAGCAAGCTCCTGGCGCTCGGCGAAGTGCTCCAGCAGCGCGCCGGTGCTGATTTCCGGGCGTTGCCGCACCAGGTCCAGTAACTCCATCAACAAGTCGATCCCGGGCAGGCGCAGCCCGGAAAAATCATGCACGCCCTCCAGGCTCATCGCCAAGGACGGCCGTTGCAGCAGGATGGCGATGGACGCACGCACCAGGCTGCGTTTCTGCGTGGGCGCACCCATGCGCGCGGGCGGCCGTGGCCTGGGTGCGGACTGCTGCGCAGACGCAGTGGCACCGACCCCGGTCAGGCGCGCCAGTTCCTGTTTCATCAGATCGCCGAACGCACCTTCGGGGATCTGCGCCAACAGCGGGCGCGCACGTTCGGCCAGGCGCGCCTTGCCGTCGAGCGTGTGCAGGTTGATCTCACGCGACATCTCGTCGAAGAAGAACTGCGACAGCGGCGTGGCCTGCTTCAGGCGCTGATCGAAGGCCTGCGCGCCTTCCTTGCGCACGATGGTGTCCGGGTCCTCGCCATCGGGCAGGAACAGGAAAAACGCCTGGCGGCCATCCTTCATGCGCGGCAGCACCGATTCGAGTGCGCGCCAGCCGGCCTTGCGCCCGGCGTTATCGCCATCGAAACAAAAATACACATCCGGCGCGTTGCGAAACAGCAGCTCGGCATGTTCGGGCGTGGTGGCGGTGCCCAGCGTGGCTACCGCCTGGGTCACGCCGAACTGGAACAGCGAGACCACATCCATGTAGCCCTCCACCACGATCAGCCGCTCGATCTTCTGATTGGCCTGGCGCACCTGCCACAGGCCATACAGCTCGCGGCCCTTGTGGAACAGCGCGGTTTCCGGCGAATTGAGGTACTTCGGACCCGGGTCGCGGCCATCGGCCGGCGCGCCCATGATGCGCCCGCCGAAGGCGATCACGCGGCCGCGGCGGTCGAAGATCGGGAACATCACCCGGTCGCGGAACTTGTCGTACACATGGCCGCGATCGTTCTTGGAAAACAGCCCGGCGCGTTCGAGCACGCTCATGCGGCGCGCATCGGTGCCCAGGGTGTCCTTCAGTGCGCTGTAGCCATCGGGCG
This sequence comes from Xanthomonas sp. A1809, assembly GCF_017746015.1. NCBI lineage: Bacteria > Pseudomonadati > Pseudomonadota > Gammaproteobacteria > Lysobacterales > Lysobacteraceae > Xanthomonas > Xanthomonas sp. A1809. The sequence continues at coordinate 17,210 of NZ_JAGHWZ010000012.1, forward strand.
CGTAACCGATCTGGAAGCGCGCGCGGTTGTCGGCATCCACGCCGCGACCGTCCAGATAGTCGCGGGCGCGTTCGCTGCCCTCGAGCTGGCGCTGGAAGAACTTGGTCGCCGCGTCCAGTGCCGAATACAGCTCGCGGCTGTCGTCCTGCTGTTGCGGGGTGCGTTGCTGGGTCTCGCGCGGGATGTCCATGCCGGCGCGCTTGGCCAGCTCGTCGACCGCATCGAGAAATTCGAGGCGGTCGTAATTCATCAGGAAACTGATGGCGGTACCGTGCGCACCGCAGCCGAAGCAGTGATAGAACTGCTTGGTCGGCGAGACCGTGAACGAGGCCGAGCGCTCGTCATGGAACGGGCAGCGCGCCGAATATTCCTTGCCCTGACGCTTGAGCGGCACACGACCGCCCACCACCTCGACGATGTCGGTGCGTGCTAGCAGTTCGTCGATGAATGCGTCGGGGATGCGGGCCATCCCGATAGGATATCCCAGCGGCCTGCCAGCACTTCGTCGCCCCCGCTGACGAGGCCGGCGAGGCAGGCTTTGCAGCAGTCCTCAGCCGCGTGGCAGCGCGTGCGAGTCAGACGTTGAAGATGCAGGCGCCGCATCGGCAGGCGGCACGATCACCGGCGGATGCTCCGGGTCCACGCCCGCCTCGCGCAGCTTGCGATGCGAGCGCACCCGCTCGTCGATCACCGCGGTGATCAAGGCGCCGACGAAGAACACCACCGAGGCGTAGTACATCCACACCAGCAAAATGACCAATGTCCCCATCGAACCATAGGCGCTACCCGGCGCTGCGGTGGCGATGTACACGCCGATGGCGTAGCGCCCCAGCGCGAACAACACCGCGGTGATGACGCCGCCCAAAAATGCCTGGCGCCAGTCGACGGTGCGATCGGGCAGGTAGCGATACAGGAACGCGAACGCCAGCGAGTACAGGGCCAGCGTGGTCACGTAGCCGACCGCCGGCAGGACCGAGGGCAGGCGCGCAAAGACCACCTGCAACGCGGTGGTGGCGATCATCGACACGATCAGCAAGAAGCCCAGCGCCAGGATCACCCCGAACGAGAACACCCGCTTCTGCAGCCAGGCCATCAAGCCGTCCAGGCGTTGCTTGTCGGTGCGGAAGATCAGGTTCAAGGCGTTCTGCAACTGCGCAAACACCGCCGTGGCGCCGATGAACAGCAGCAGCGTGCTCCACACGCCGGCCAGCGAGCCAACGCCAGGTTGATCGGTGGCATTGCGAATGATGGTCTGGGCGACTTCGGCCGCGCTGCCGCCGGCCAATTGCCCGATTTGCTGCACCAACGCTTCTTGCGCTGGCGGATAGAGCGAGGCGGTCAGCCACAACAGCAGCACCAGCAACGGGGCCAGCGACAGCAGCGCATAGAACGACAACGACGCTGCCTGCGTCATCACGTCGATCTCGATGAAGCGGTTCAGCAGCGCCATCGGCACGCTGCGCTGCAGACGGCTCAGATGCTTGTGCAGATAGGCGGATGAAAGCGTCGTCACCGGCGGGAGAATCCTTGGCGCATACCGTTGGCGCGCAGGCGACGTCAGGGCAAGGTCGGTATGCGGAAGGACCTTGCCCATGCCTGCGCTGGCGCACCCGTTCTAGCAGGGCCGGATCGAAGGACGGGTGAAAGCGCGCACGCGCTATGGGTAAAGCAGGAGGCGGCGCATCTGGTACGCGCAGTCTGTTGCTCGTCGGGAGCAAGGTGCGCGGTGTGTCTGTCAGCGCATTCAATGTGCGCCAGATGCCGATCTACCTGTATCAGACCGCGCCTGGCACTGCCGGCTGTCCACGCGATGACAAGAGCGCAGACTGTGCAGAGCGCTTGGTCCGCATGCTGGGCTAGACGCGTCTGAAGACGGCATTGCGCCTTGCCTGATGCGTTGCGCGTGGCAGATGTGCAACGGCCGTGGCGCTCCAGCGGCGTCTTGCACCATCACTGTTCGTTGGAAGGTCCGTCTTCCACTGAAAAAGCCGCTCGGTGATGCGGCAGGCAGTGCCGCAGCGCGCGCTGCGCACCGGTCGCAGCGCCCTGGCCGTGGCACAGGGCGCTGCGGCGATCCATCAGCCTGCCAGCTGCTGCTTGACCAGGGTCGAGACCAGGCCCATGTCGGCCTGACCGGCCAGCTTGGGCTTGAGTGCGCCCATCAGCTTGCCGATATCGGCCGGGCTGCTTGCCCCGGTCTCGGAGATCGCGGCCCGGATGGCGGCCACGATCTCGGCTTCGCCCATCTTGGCCGGCAGATAGCGCTCGATCACCACGATCTCCTCGCGCTCGATCTGCGCCAGGTCGTCGCGCGCGGCGGCTTGGAACTGGGTGACCGAGTCCTTGCGCTGCTTGACCATCTTGTCCAGCACGGCGATCACGGCGGCATCGTCCATCTCGATGCGCTCGTCCACTTCCTTCTGCTTGATGGCGGCGTTGATCAGCCGGATCACGCCCAGGCTGTGCTTGTCGCCGGACTTCATCGCGGCCTTCATGTCATCGGTGAGTTGCTGCTTCAGGGACATGCGGTAACTCCTGAGTGTAGGGATCGAGTGGTGGCCAAGGCGCCCAAGCGGGCTGGGTACCTCGGCCGAACGGAGGCAGGGCGTGCGTGGAGAGATGTCTTGCAGCGCCTCGCGCGCGGCGCAGACTGCCTGATGTCTCCAGCGCAATGCCTTGTGGCAGGCCAATACAAAAAGCCGGCGACGCTTGCGCGTGCCGGCTCTTGGGTTCGCTCCCGCCAGGTCGCGCCTTCAGCGCAGACCTACCGGCAAGGAACCGCGTTCGATCAGTACAAGCGCTGGCGCTTGGTGACGTCGCGCGAGGAACGACGCAGCTGACGCTTCACGGCAGCGGCAGCCTTACGCTTACGCTCCTGGGTCGGCTTTTCATAGAACTCGCGCTTGCGGGTTTCGGCCAGCACGCCGGCCTTTTCGCAGGTGCGCTTGAAACGACGGAGCGCAAATTCGAAGGGCTCGTTCTCGCGGACTTTAACGCTGGGCATGTGTTCTCCAGAAATGGGATTTCCGTCCGGGAGCCCCGGGCGGGTGCGAGCGGACTCGCGTGACGGAATTTCCGGGTTGCCCCGGCGAGCCGCGCATTATAACGACTTGCCGACGACCTGCAAGCCCCCGGCAGAATTTCCCGCCGCGACACTGATAAAGCGTGCGCCCGGGCCATATGCGGCCGGCACGGCAGGGCCGAGCAGCATCTGGGAATCGGCCGATCTGCGCAGTGCAAAAGCTGCGAAAATAGTGGCATCTCCCTGCATGCCGAGCTGCCGTGAAAGTCCTTGGGATCGAATCATCGTGCGATGAGACCGGTGTGGCGGTCTACGACACCGCATTGTCGGGCGTGCCGGCGCTGCGCGCCCACGCGGTGTACAGCCAGATTGCGCTGCATGCCGAATACGGCGGCGTAGTGCCCGAGCTGGCCAGCCGCGACCATGTGCGCAAACTGCTGCCGCTGATCCGCCAGACCCTGGGCGAAGCCGGGTTGAGGATCGACGAACTCGATGGCGTGGCCTACACCGCCGGTCCGGGCCTGGTCGGGGCCTTGCTGGTCGGTGCCGGGGTGGCGCGTTCGCTGGCCTGGGCACTGGATGTGCCGGCGATCGGCGTGCATCACATGGAAGGCCACCTGCTGGCGCCGTTGATGGAGGACGACCCACCGCAGGCGCCGTTCGTGGCCTTGCTGGTCTCCGGCGGGCATACCCAATTGGTGTCGGTGAAGGCGCTGGGCAGCTACGAAGTGCTGGGCGAGACGCTGGACGACGCGGCCGGGGAAGCCTTCGACAAGACCGCCAAGATGATGGGCCTGCCGTACCCGGGCGGCCCGCAGCTGGCGGCCTTGGCCGAAACCGGTACGCCGGGGCGCTATAAGTTCGCGCGTCCGATGACCGACCGGCCCGGCCTGGATTTCAGTTTCAGCGGGCTCAAGACCCAGGTGCTGCTGGCCTGGCGGTCCAGCGACCAGTCCGACACCACCCGCGCGGACATCGCGCGCGGCTTCGAAGACGCGGTGGTGGAAACCCTGGCCATCAAGTGCCTGCGCGCGCTGGACGCGGCCGGCTGCAACACCTTGGTGGTGGCCGGCGGCGTGGGCGCAAACAAGCGCTTGCGCGCGCGCCTGCAAGAGGCCGCCCAGCGCCGCGGCGGCCGGGTCTGCTTCCCGCGCCCGGCCTTGTGCACCGACAACGGCGCGATGATCGCTTTCGCCGGCGCGCTGCGGCTGCAGGCCGGCGAGCATGCGGATGCGGCGGTGCATGTGACGCCGCGGTGGGATATGGCGGGCTTGCCGCCGCTGGCGGCGGCGCGGGAACCGGGAGTGGGGAATCGGGAATAGTGAAGAGCTTTACGCCGATCCTGTCCGTACGTGCGCTGTTGCCTTTGCTCCTCCCCATTGCCTATTCCCGACTCCCGATTCCCCATGGATAAAGTGTTTATTGAAGGTCTCGACATCGATGCGCTGATCGGCATCTACGATTGGGAACGGCGCATCCGGCAGACCTTGCGGTTCGATCTGGAAATGGGGTTCGACAACCGCATTCCGGCGGCCAGCGACGACATCGCCGATACGCTGAACTACAAGGCGGTGAGCAAGCGCTTGATCGAGTTCGTGCAAACCTCGGACTTCGGGCTGGTGGAGACGCTGGCCGAGCGCTGCGCGGCGCTCGTGCTGGACGAATTCGGCGTGCACTGGCTGCGTTTGAAGCTGAGCAAGCCGGGGGCGGTGCGCGGCGCGCAGGCGGTGGGCGTGATCATCGAACGGGAACGAGCGGTCTGATCGCCGCCTGCGCACCCGCCTGCCGGCCATTCACTCCATGGCGGAAGCCGGGAGGGCTGGAGGCGCCTGGCGGAGAGGGCTGCGCCGCTGCGGCATTCTGGCGCGCACTGTGCGTTGCAACCGGCCTCTACAAATCACCAAATCCCACTCCCGGCCCTCGAAACTTGCCTGCGCGCAGGTGCGTCAGGCTAGAATTGACGGCCATGTAAACGTTTTCTCAAGGATCTCATGGCTGCTGATCGCATCGAAACCCTGATTGCCCGGATGACCGTCGAAGAGAAGGTCGGACAGTTGGGTGTGTTCGCCGACATGGTGCGGCCGTTCGCGCCGGACGTGAATCCCGAGGCCAACGTGCTCAATGCCGACGAGGTGCTGCAGCAGGTGCGCCTGGGTCGGGTCGGCTCGCTGTTCAACGGGGTGGGCGCCGCGCTGGGCGTGCAGATCCAGAAAGTCGCGGTGGAAGAGAGTCGCCTGGGGATCCCGGTGATCCTGGCCGCCGACGTGATCCACGGCATGCGCACGGTGTTCCCGATCCCGCTGGGCGAGGCGGCCAGTTTCGAGCCGGCGTTGGCCGAGCGCACCGCGCGCGCCACCGCGATCGAGGCCACCGCTGCCGGCCTGCACTGGACCTACGCGCCGGCCGTGGACATCGCCCGCGACCAGCGCTGGGGCCGTGGTGCCGAGGGTGCCGGCGAAGACGTGATGCTGGGCGCCGCCTTTGCCGCTGCCCGTGTGCGCGGGTTCCAGGGCAGCGACCTGACCGCCCACGATTGCCTGTTGGCCACGCCCAAGCATTTCGCCGCCTATGGCGCAGTGGCGGCGGGCATGGAATACAACACCGTCGACATCGCGCCGCAGACGCTGCGCGATGTGCACTTGCCGCCGTTCAAGGCCGCTTTCGAGGCCGGCGCGTTGACCGTGATGTCGTCCTTCAACGACATCAACGGCGTGCCGGCCAGCGCCAACCATGAGTTGCTGACCGAGATCCTGCGCGGGGAATGGCAATTCCCAGGCGTGGTGATTTCCGATTACACCGCCGACATGGAATTGATCGCCCATGGCTATGCCGCCGATGAGCGCGACGCGACCAAGAAAGCCTTCCTGGCCGGGTTGGACCTGAGCATGCAGAGCGGCTTTTATGCCGCGCATCTGCCTGCGCTGGTGGAAAGCGGCGAGGTGCCGATGGCCACGTTGGATGCCAGCGTGCGGCGCATCCTGCAGCTGAAGGACGCGATCGGGCTGTTCGACAATCCGTATCGCTCGCTGGACCCGGCGCGCGAAGCCGACACCACGCACCTGCCAGCGCACGATGCGCTGTCGCGCGATGCGGCGCGGCGTTCGATCGTGCTGTTGAAAAACGAAGGCGGCGTGTTGCCGCTGAAGAAGAGCGGCCAGCGCATCGCGTTGATCGGCCCGTTCGTGCAGGACCGCGAGAACATCGAGGGCTGCTGGACCTTGTTCGGCGACAAGGAACGCTACGTGACCCTGGAGCAGGGCGTGCGTGCGGTGGTCGGCACTGAAGATCTGAGCGTGGTGGCCGGTTGCGGACTGGAAGAGGCGCTGCCGGGTGGCATTTCCGCTGCGATCGATGCAGCGCAGGCGGCCGATGTGGTGGTGCTGGCGTTGGGCGAGCCGCAGCGTTTCAGTGGCGAGGCACAATCGCGCACCGAAATCACCTTGCCGCCGGCGCAACAGGCACTGGCCGAAGCGATTGCAGCGACCGGTACCCCGATGGTGGTGTTGTTGCGCAATGGCCGCGCGCTGGCCTTGAGTGGTGCGGTGCGCGATGCCGATGCGATTGCCGTGACCTGGTATCTGGGCACGCAAACCGGGACCGGCGTGGCCGATGTGCTGTTCGGCGACTACAACCCGTCGGCGCGTCTGCCGATCAGCTTCCCGCAGGTGACCGGGCAACAGCCGTATTTCTATAACCATCTGCGCACCGGGCGCCCGGAATTGCCGGCCCTGTCCGAGTACAAGGCGCGTTGGCGCGAGATGCCAAACGAACCGTTGTATCCGTTCGGACATGGATTGAGTTACACCACCTTTGCGTATGCGCAGCCGCAGTTGAGCGCGGCGCAACTGCGCTGGGATGAGACACTGACCATTACCACGCGCGTCACCAACACCGGCAAGGTCGCCGGCGAGGAAGTGGTGCAGTTGTATGTGCACGATCGCGTGGCCAGCCGCGTGCGCCCGGTGCGCGAACTCAAGGGATTTCGCAAGGTGTTGCTGCAGCCCGGCGAGAGCCAGGAGGTGGTGTTCACACTGGAGCGCGACGCGCTGGCATTCACCAACCACAAGGGCATCTTCGGTGCGGAGCCGGGTCTGTTCGATCTATGGGTGTGCGCGTCGGCCAAGAGCGGCGAGGCCGTCAGCTTCGAGCTGCTGGAACGCTGATAGCGGCGCGCTTGGCACCGACAGCCAGCGGCTATCGTGCGAACGGATGACCACGGCTACAACACGAAGCCCCCGCTGATGCGGTGCTCAGACGCGATGACGACTGTTCATGTCGTCATCGCGTCTGCCGGTGCGCTGCGTCAGCTACACCGGCTCATGCTGCGGAATCGATCAGGCGTCGTTCTCGACCGCGGCCTTGCTCTTGGGCGTCAGCTTCAGCAGACGTCCGGTGCTGCCACTGGCTTCGTCTTCCAGTAGCCAGAGCGCGCCGTCCGGACCTTGTTCCACTTCGCGGATGCGTGCGCCCATTTCGTAACGGGCCACTTCGCGCGGCTGGTCGCCCAGCGACACCTGCACCAGCGCCATCGACGACAGCCCACCGATGAAGCCATTGCCGCGCCACGCCGGGAACTGCTTGCCGCTGTAGATCACAAAGCCTGCCGGCGAAATCACCGGTGTCCAGCTGATCTTGGGCGCGGCGAACTCCGGGCGCGTGTAGTGGTCGGGGATCGGCGTGCCGTCATAGTTGTCGCCGTTGGAGACGATCGGGTAGCCATAGTTGGCGCCACGCTGGATCAGGTTCAACTCATCGCCGCCGAGCGGGCCCATTTCGTGTTCCCACAGGCGGCCCCTGCTGTCGAAGGCCAGGCCAAGAATATTGCGGTGACCCAACGACCACACCTGCGCAGCAACGCCGCCTTGCGCAACGAACGGGTTGTCGGTCGGTACGCTGCCGTCGTCGTTGAGCCGGATCAGCTTGCCGAGGTTGGCTTTCATGTCCTGGGCAGGAGTGAATTTCTGCCGTTCGCTGGAGCTGATCCACAGCTTGCCATCGGGCCCGAACGCGAGCCGATGCCCGAAGTGGCCATTGCCGGTGACCTTGGGATCCTGGCGCCAGATCACCTTCAGGTCCGACAGCGTGCCGCCTCCGGTTGCATCCAGCGTGAGCTTGGCGCGCGCCACTGCGGCGCCCCGCGTGTCGCCCTCGCCGGGCTCGGCATAACTCACGTAGACCAGCCCGTTCTTGGCGAAGCGCGGATGCGCCAGCACATCGCCGAAACCGCCCTGGCCGCCATAAGCAACGGCCGGAACACCGGTAATGGCGCTCTTGCGCTTGGTCTTGAGGTTCAGTCGCATCAAGGCGCCGCGCTTTTCGCTGACCAGCAAGCTGCCATCGGGCAGAAAGGTCATTGCCCACGGTTCGTCGAAATCGGCGACCGTGGTGGCCTGAAATGGCCACTGTGCCTTGGGAATGGAGGCCGCGGGGGCGGCTGCGGGCGCAGCAACTGCAGTGCCGGCAGTAAACAGGGTGGCCGAGCAGGCCAGGGCAAGCAGACGACGGACAGACATGGGGTCCTCCTGGGGATGGGCGCGGTACGTTGCAGCCCTCCCGCAACGTGTCCCGCGTCGGGTTTTCAAGTACCTTACACGACGTCGCCGGGGGCACCCTTGTTGCAGATCACTGTCTGCACGACGCCCGCGTCTCACATCGTTGTATGTCGTGCATCGTTTCACCATGGAAAGACGTTTCCATAGCCACGCAAAAAACCTCGCCTGCTTTTATCACTGCATCCTGGACCGCCTTGTTGCTAGGCAGTGCGGCATATCTGATCGAGTTGTGGAATGCCGAGAGGTTGCTCAACGAAAAGGGTTACTACTTCACGCTGCTACTGTTCGGTTTATTCGCATCGGTATCATTGCAGAAGAGCGTGCGTGACCGTGCCGATGGGATTCCGGTCACTGGCTTGTACTACGCCATTTGCTGGTTTTCGCTGATCGTCGCATTGGTGCTGCTGACCATCGGCCTGATCAATGCCACGCTGTTGCTGAGCGAAAAAAGCTTTTATGCCATGGCGTATGCGTTGAGCCTGTTCGGTGCGGTTGCGGTGCAGAACAATACCTGCGATGCGATGGAGATCACCGACGCGCCGCGCAGTGCGCGTAGCGTGCCGCCAGTACTCGACTGATCCATTGCAGATCGTAAGACGCAACAACGCCACCTTGACGGTGGCGTTGTCGTCTCAGCGCTTATGCGTATCGTCCCCGGTGACGAAATCGGCTGCGTTTTCCCAGGCGCGCTTGACGGCATGCCGCGCCTTGCTCCAACTCAGCGACGAGGTGCCGCGCTTGGCTTCCCAATCGCGATGCAATTCGGCTTCGACCTGGTCGTAGGCACGTGCGTTGTCGCGGATGCGCGCTTCATGCCCTGCAAGATAAGCGCCCTCATAATCTTCGTAGCGATCACCTTCGGTGTAATACGGCTCTTCGGTGAAGCGTTCGCGCCAATACGTCGATATGTTCTGACTGCGGTCTTCGTCCGGTGCCCGGCCCGGAATCTGATACGGCACGTTCATGCCTGTCTCCGTGGTGGATGTGCGAATTACCCTAGGCCGATTGCCGTTAATTTCATTGCCAGGGCAGGTGAGGAGTACATCAATGCAGCAGGCTCGAAGGGCGGCGTCGGCCACGCTTTTCAACGCGCGATCGCTGCAGCGTTGCGCGGCATGGCAGGCGCCTGGTCGATCGCTTCACGTGGTCGCTGAGGCCGCTTCATACGGCAATGGGGTGGCACCTGCCGCCACCAGGGCGGCCTCGGCGTCCTGGATCGCCGGCTGCTCTGCGTCGATGATCACCAGCACGCGCCCGGCCTGGATTTGATCTTCGAACTGACGACGCACCGGATCGGGCACCGTGGCGCCGATCAACGCCGACGACCAGCTGCCGACCAGCGCACCAGCCAGTGCCATGACGCCCGCGCCGGCCAAGGTCAGCCCGATCGGCGGTACTGCGATGGCGACCAGGCCAGCCACCAGGCCGGCGGCACCGCCGGTGGCGGCGCCGCGTGCGGCAGCGGGAAGGAAGTCGGTCTTGACGTCCTTACGTTCGTCCGGCACCTCCTGCAGCTCGATATCGGAGCGGGCAATCAACGAGAGCGCATCATTGTCGATGCCGGTACTGCGCGCGGCCTGCAGCACGCGCTGGGCGCTGTCGAGATCGGCGGTGCTGTAGACATGGCGCAGTTTCATCGCAAGCTCCCATGCAGGTAGAAGCGCAGCGTTGGTGCGCGCGGTTAGGTGTGCGTGAGCGCTGCGCGAGCATGCCGCGAAATCGCAGGTCATCGCCGGGCGCGCGGCTCACTGCCCGATGGACGGGAACGTGCAGCAAACATGCGTTCGTGCGCGCATGCCGCCTCGAAGGCTGCTCAACCGCAGTTCGTCGTGCCCTCAGCCGCTTTCGACCTGCTTGCGCGGAAACAGATAAAACACCCAGCCGACCAGAAGTGCGACGCCTGCTGCGGCCAGATTCTGCCAACTGGCGCTGGCCAGCAGGCCCAGCGACAGCACCAAGGCGGCAATGGGGATGGCCGGGCCGCCGGGCAGGCGCAACGTGTCGGTGCGCTGCCGGTACCTGCGCGCCAGCACGATCACTGCTGCGGCGGTGCCGATGTAGGCGAACAGGCGGGTGACCATCGACAGCAATGCCAGCTGCGTAAACGATCCCGACAACGCCAATGCAAGCGACAAAGCACCCTGCGTCAGCACCGCCGCGGCGGGCGTGTGGAAGCGCGGATGCACGCGTGCGAGAAACGCAGGGCCATAGCCATCGCGCGCAAGCGCAAACAGAAAGCGCGGGCCGAGCATCACGGTGTTGCTGGTGGTGCCGAGGATGGAAATGGTGGCACCCACGGTGAGGATCAGTGCCAACGCTTCGCCACCGAATCGGCTTGCGGCATCTGCCAGAGGCGTCGGCGAGGCCGCAAGGTTGGGCAGGGTGCCTTGCGCCACCACCTGCACGGCGGCGTAGATCAGGGTGACGGTGACGATCATGGTGATCAACGCAAATGGCACATCGCGCCGCGGGTTGCGGTATTCGCCAGCGGCCGCCGGAATGTTTTCGAAACCCGCGTAGGCGAACAGCAGCAGCAAGGCCGCTTCACCGAGATTGCCCAGGTCGCGCAGATCGGGAGCGGTGCCGGCAAAGGCCCACGACCAATCGACATAGAACAGGCCGATCGCCACGAACAGCAACAACGGCACCAGCTTGCCGATGACCAGCGCGATGCCGGTGCGCGCGGCCGACTTCACGCCGATCACGTTGATGGCGGTGAGCAGTCCCAGCGAGCCGACGACCACCAGCAAGCGCGCCCAGGGATCGGTGGAGGCGGTGGGCCAGAACCGCGCCACTGCGTCGGCCAGGCCATTGCTCAAGGCGGCGGCCGAGCTGATGCGGGTAAGCCAGATCATCCAGCCAATCTGAAAACCGACGAACGGGCCGAATGCTTCGCGCGTATAGAGATAGCTGCCGCCCGGCGTATCGAAGTAGCTGCCCGCCTGCGCGTAGCACAGCACCAGCAAGGCGACCGCGAGGCCGGCCAGCATCACGGCCCACAAGCTCATCGGCCCGAGCAGCGCCGCGGTCGCGGCAGGCAGCAGGTAGATGCCGCTGCCGATGACATCGTTGATCGACAGGCCGACGATCTGCCATCGGCTGACGACACGGACCAACCCCGTCGCGTCCGGCGCAGGTTGCGGCGTGCTCATGGCGCGTCCTCGGTCAGTGCAGGCAATTGCCATGCAGTGTGCAGGCGTGCGTATTCGGTGCGTGGCAGCAGCACGAACAACGGGCGATCTTCCGGCTTCAGCCAGGCGAGCAGGCGTTGCATGTCGGCCGCCGCCATCGCAGTGCAGCCGGCGGTGAACTGGCCCGGCGTGCGCCACAAGTGCGCGAAGATGCAGCTGCCGCGCCCGGGAATGGCCTTGGGGTTGTGCGCGATCACGAAACCCTCGCTGTAGCGCGCATCGCCTGGGTGGCGCAGATCCAGGCGCATCGGCTCGGTCGAGCCGGCGACGGCGGCCTCGCCCACTTGCGCGGCATCGACGATGCGGTTGTACAGCGGCGAGCTGGGCACATCCATGCAGTAATGGGTGGCGCTCATCGCCTGGTACGGCATCGCGGTGTCGATCTTCGAGGCATAGCCGAACGCCGGGCCGATGGCGAAGACGCCGGCAGGGCTGCGGCCATCGCCTTCGCGCTTCTGCGGGCCTTGCGTCTGCGCCGGATGCAGGCCCTCGCCCCAGGCACTGCCATGCCGCCCGAGCGCGACGGTAAAGCTCCGGGCAGCCGGTTGCCATTTGCCATCCACACGGGTGAAGGTGTGCAGACGCGCCTGGGTGCTGTTCCAGTCCGCGGTGGTCACCACGATCAATGTGCGTGCCTGATTCAACGCATCGACAGGGCTGGCCGCGATGGAGAGACTGCTACAGCTTGTCAGCGCCAACAGCACAAAGGATCGAAACACGGTGGCAAGGCGCATGCAGGCTCCGGGTGTTGGGTCGAGCGGGATGAATCTAGGGGCGACACACGTTGCTGAAGACGGGGGCCACGCTGGTGTCGCGTGATCGCACCGCCTTGTCGTTACTGTACTCAGCAATGCCGCCCGGTGGTGCATATGCGTGTCGCGCAGCAGGCAGGCGCGTCCGTTGCCCGGAATCGGCGAGTAACGCTGGTCATACCAACGTTTCAGCGCGGTCTGCTCCACTTGGGAGCCGTGCGCTGCACCGCGTCGGCCGCTTTCACGCCGGCAACAGCTCCAGCCCACGAATGCGGCGGATGCCCAGTCCCGGCGAATCGTCGATGTGGATCTGCGCCTCGTCGAAATGCGCGCCGCCCTCGGTGGGGTCGAACTGCCCGAGCGCAGGTGCATCCAGATCGGCCAGGGTGATGCTGTCGGCCTTGGCCACCGCCAGATGCACCGCGGCGGCCACACTGATGCTGGATTCGATCATGCAACCGATCATGCATGGCAACCCGTACACCCCGGCGATGTCGGCGATGCGGATGGCATTGGACAGCCCGCCGGTCTTCATCAGTTTGATGTTGATGATGTCGGCGGCGCGACGCTGAATCAGCTCGATCACCTGCGTGGGCGAGAAGACGCTCTCGTCGGCCATCACCGGCGTGTCGATGCGTGCGGTGACGAAGGCGAGCCCGTCGAGGTCGGCGGCCTTGACCGGCTGCTCCAGCAGCTCCAGCGCGATGCCGCCATCTTCCAGCGTGCGCATGGTGCGCACCGCTTGTTTGGGCGTCCAGCCTTGATTGGCATCCAGCCGCAGCGATGCGCGCCCGGCCACTGCCGCATGAATTGCCGTGACGCGTTCGACATCCGACTCGATGTCCTTGCCGACCTTGATCTTCAGTGCGCGATAGCCGCGTGCGAGCGCGGCCTGCGCCTGCGCCACCATGGTGTCGATCGCATCGGCACTGATGGTGATGTCGGTGGTGATACGCGGCGTGCCGCCACCGAGCAACTGGTACAGCGGCGCACCAAACGCCTGCGCCCACAGGTCGTACAGTGCGATTTCCACGGCGGCCTTGGCGCTGGTATTGCGTTCGATCGCGTGTTGAACGCGCCCGCATAGCCGGTTGAGATCGGCCACGTCCTGGTCGATCAGCTTGGGGCCGATGCAGTGTTCGATCGCGGCAATGATGCTGCCATGGGTGTCGCCGGTAATGGGCGCGGTGGCGGGCGCGGCGCCATACCCGATATGGCCGCTGTCGGTCTGCAACAGCACCACCACGTCCTCGATTGCCTGCACCGTGCGCACGGCGGTCTTGAATGGTGTTTTCAAGGGCACGCGCAGCATGCCAAGCCGAAAGCCGGTGATCTTCATAAGGTGGCCGTTGGAAAAACGCGTTGAATGCGGGTGATGTGGTCGATGAATGCAGTGCCATCGCTGGCAAGCAACGGCAGCAACGGGGTGACCGACACACCATTCAAACGCGCGCGCTGCACGCTGCCATCGACGACGCGGTAACTGGCCCCGGCCACATCATGGATCACCCATGGCGTGCCATCTGCATGCCCGATGACCAGCATCACATGGCCTGGAATGTAGATCAGATCGCCAACCTGCAGCTGTGCGAGCCGTTGCAGGCGTTGCGCCAACGGCGCGCCAGCGTCGAACGCAACACCGTGCAACACCGCGCTGCGCGCCTGGTCGCCGGTATTGCGAGGCAGCGCGAGACCGAGGCTGCGATAGACATCCAGCACGAAGCCGCTGCAATCGCGCGCATCGTAGTCGTTGCCCCAGCCATAGCGTTCGCCAAGGAATTTGAAGGCCTGCTGGAGCAGTGCGGCGTCGGTGGCGGGCAAGGCGCCGATGCGCACATCGGCACCGCGCGGCATCAATGCGGGCACCAGCTGCAGACGCCCATCGGCACTGCGCACCGGCAATTGCACCACGTGGGCCGCTAGCGGCAACTGTCCGTTGACTGGCTGCTGCGGCGGCCAGTCGCCGAGCAAGGGCAGGCTGGTGCCCATGTCCAGGGTCAGTGCAGAAATTGCCGGACGTTTGGGTGTGTAGACGGTCTGCGCGCGGGCTGCGGTGACGATCAGGCGCGGGCTGCGCTGTGCGTAATTCAGCACCTCGGTGCGGCTGCCTTCGGCAAGCTGCGTGCTTGCGATCCAGGCAGCGTAGTTGGCGGCGATCACGAACTTCCACGCGCCATCGGCACTGCTGTGCAGGACCGCCACCGGCGTGCCGGGGTATAGCGCCGATTCCTGGAAGCGGTCGATATCGCGGTCGTCGGTACTGGTGAACACACGCTGCGCAGTGGGGAAGGTGCGCAATGCGCCACGTGTGACGACCAGCGCAAAGCGCAGTGGCACCTGTGCGGGTATCGCATCCAATGCCAAGGCCGTGCGCAATGTCGCCAAGCGTGCGGTATCCAGACGCCGCCCGTCTGCGTCGTAGAGCGGACGCGTCGGTATTGCCGATAACGCGTCGATACGCGCTCTCACATCGGCTGCGGGCAGCGTCTGGGGAAGTTGCGCGATGTCATGCATCGATGCATCGTCGCGCAGCAGGCGTGTATTGACGTCGGCGATCTGCGCGGGGTCGATCCGCGGCATCTGCGCGTTGCGGCTGCGCCGGATCCAATACTCTGCGGTGAGCTGTGCATCGCTGACGACAAAGGGCGGTGCTTGCGCGGCCGGCGTGGCAGCAGGCGCTGGTGCGGCGCCGCTGGAACGGGCAAGCGCGATCAGCAGCAACATCAGCAGGTGGCGCGACAATGGCATGCAGGGCTCGGGAGGAAGGCAGCCGCTGGCGCGCTGCGAGGCAAGGCCGATAGTGGCATGCGGCGCAGAGCGTATCCACATGTCCTAACTGCGTGGCGACTCTTGCCGGCAGGGGACGTTTGGGGGCGCGTTGGTGCAGAGCGTGCGGGAAGCCCATGACCCTCCTTGCCGCAGCCGTAGATACGCGAGTGGCCGCTACTGCCGTCTCCGCAACGGCGATGCTTGCCAAGCTGGGAGACACCACCTGCGACTCACCGATGGCAGCGCGTAAGGCACCGCGCTGCCGACGGTCCCATCGGCAGACGGCCGCGCAAGCACGACTCGGCCGATAATGGTGCTGCGCAGGTCGTCCGGCCTTCCCAGGAGTAATCCGTGCTGCCCAGCTTTTCTCTCTCGTCATCGGCCTGGCTGCGTGCAGCTGTTTGCCTGGCCGCTCTGTCGCTGGGCGCCTGTGCCCACGCACCGCAGCGCAATCCGCTGGCGCAGTGGGTGCCATCGCCCAACTACGACACGCGGCGACCGATCCTGATCGTGTTGCATTTCACCGACCAGCAGTCAGTCCGGCAAAGCCTGAGTACCCTGCGCGGCCGCAACAGTGGCGGGCGCGTCAGTGCGCACTACCTGATCGGTGAAGACGGCCAGCGCTACCAATTGGTCAGCGATGGGCAGCGCGCCTGGCACGGCGGGGCCGGTCGCTGGGGCACCATCACCGACATCAATTCGGCCTCGATCGGCATCGAACTGGACAACGACGGTAGCGAGCCGTTCGCGCCGGCGCAGATCGACAGCCTGCTGGTGTTGCTGGACGATCTGTGTCAGCGCCTGCGTATCCCGCGCACGCAGATCGTCGGCCATGAAGACGTGGCCCCGACGCGCAAGAACGACCCCGGACCGTTGTTCCCCTGGAAGCGCCTGGCCGACGCCGGTTTCGGCCGCTGGCCCGCTGCCGACGCGCCCGCTGCCCCGGAAGGTTTCGATCCGTGGCAGGCGCTGGCCCTGATCGGCTACAGCATCGACGATCCGGCCGCCACCCTGCAGGCGTTTCACCACCACTATCGCGGCAACAGCGCCACCACCCTGGATGCCGAAGACCTGCGCATCTTGTCTGCGTTGACCCACCACGCGAGACCTTCCAGCCCGCGACCGGCGCTTGAGCCAACTGAAGGCGACGACCACTAGGCCCACAGGGATCGCGCCACGCTGTAGCCGGTGGCGAAAGACGCGCGGCTTGATCTACCGCGCAAACGCGGCCTCTTGCAAGGGAACCGAAATGACCGACAACCTGCTGTTCCGGAATGGGCGCTGCTGGCGTCAGTGCTTTGTTCAAGGCGCTTTGCTGATGAGCGCCGTGGCGCCATTTGCGCTGGTCGCCGGCCAGGTGCATATGTCCTCGGCAAGGACCGCGGCAGAGGCCGGCCTTGTGGACGTGCACGCCCTCGCGCCGGATATCGCATTGGACATGCGGTATGCGAGCAGCAACAACTTCACTGGGCGGATGGTACCGGGCTATGACGCGCCGCGGTGTTACCTGTTGCGGCCGGCTGCCGACGCATTGGCGCGGGTAGCGCAGACGCTCAAGGCCGAGGGCTATCGGCTACAGGTGTTCGATTGCTATCGGCCGGTGCGGTCGGTGAAGGCATTCGTCACCTGGGCTGCGGATCTGCAGGATCAATCGACCAAGGCGCAGTACTACCCGCGGGTGGACAAGCGCGCACTGCTGGGCGATTACATTGCGCCCACCTCCGGGCACAGCCGTGGCGCGACGCTGGACCTGGGCTTGCTGGAGTGCCGGCCGGGCGGGTGCCGTGCAGTGGACATGGGCACAGGATTCGACTTCTTCGATGCGCGGGCGCACACCCACGCGCCCGACATCAGCGCAGCGCAACGCGCGCACCGCCAGCGCCTGTTGCAGGCGATGGCGGCCGAAGGATTTTCCAACTATCCGATGGAATGGTGGCATTTCACGTTGCGTCCCGAACCCACGCCCGAGACGGCCTACGATGTTCCGGTGGACTGACAGCGACCAGGCAACACGCTCTTGGTCGCTGATCGATCTGGTCGTGCTCGCGATCGGTTGGCCGCTCGCGAGACCCGTGGAGGCAGGCATCGTGTCGACGCCGGCCGCACTTGCATGGTCGGGCGCGCGCTCGCCTCATGCAGATCGTGCTGGCATCGGTCGCCTCACCGGCACGGCGCAAGCACCAGCGCAGCGCCAGTCGTACACTCCGATGTCCGCCAGCAGCATCGGCCGGGGTCGCCCGCCACGTCCGGTCACTGGCTTCGATAGATCCAAGGAACCGTCATGTCCGACCCGGAACGCTTTGTCGATATCGCCTGCCCGTATTGCGGGGAGTGGATCACGCTGGCGCTGGACCTGACGGGCGGCGATCAGCATTACATCGAAGATTGCCAGGTCTGCTGCAAGCCGATTGCGGTAAGCGTGCGCTGGGACGAAGAAGGCGAAGCGCAGGTGACTGCGCGTGGTCAGGACGACGCCTGAGCCATTGTGCGGGCGGCCGCATCTGGCCCGCCTGTGATTGTGATACGCGACAGTAGCGTGCCCGGCGGCGTCCGGATGCCGGCAATCGCCTGTCATCTGCAGGTCGCCAAGGCAGCGCCATCGGCCTGGCAGCCTCCGGTTCGTTCAAGGGCACCCGCGTTGCAAGGCGCGCGGATCCAGGCGCTGCAGCCGCTAGACTGGTGCGCCTGCTGCCTGGATCGTCACAATGAATCTGCCCCTGCATTTCGGCCTGCTCGGTTCACTGGAGGCCGGGCTGATTGCGCTCGTCCTGGGCGTGGTGGTCTTTGCGGCAGTGGAGCGGGGCGGGCGGCGGTTGCAGTTCAACCATGGCCACACGCTGGGCATTGCGTGCCTGCTGGCCGTGGCCATCGGTGCCGGATACGACATCTGGCATCTCGTCTACACCAGCATCGTGCGGCTGGAATCGCCGTTGTATGCGCGCCTGGCGCTGGCCAAGATCCACGACCCCAACGAACTGGGCTCGCGCGTGGTGCTGGAAGTGGCTGGCGCGCTCGCTGGCGTGGTGCTGGGTTGGAAACTGTTCAGTTCCGGGAGCTGGGAAAACGACCCGCCAAGTGCCTGAGCATGCGGCATAAAGCGCGGGGCAGGTCGCAAAATTCCATGCATTGAATGAGGCGCTTCGGTTTGACTCACTTACGCCTAACAGGCGCTTAGCCGCAAATATTCAGGCGGTGGTTAAAAGCCTGTTTCGCGCGAAATTGCGCCGGGTTGGGCGTTCATTTGCGATGGGTAGGGTGGTGCCATGTGCGGCGACACCGCGCATTCCCAAGCATAAGGAGACCACCCCAATGAAGAATCGCAACCGCACCTCGCTGCTCGCCGCTACCGCCGCTCTTGCTGCCGCCCTGGCGCTGCCGGCGATGGCGCAAAGCACTTCTCAGGACGCAGCGGCGCAGTCCGGCAGTTCGGCCACGTCCGCACAATCGAGCGGTGCAAGCTCCGGTGGCGGCCAGACGTGGGCCAGCGTGGACACCGACAGCGATGGCGCCATCAGCAAGCAGGAAGCGCAGGTCAACGCCGGCCTCGCGCAGATCTTCGATCAGGCCGACGGCAACACCGATGGCAAGCTGACCCCGGATGAGTACAAGGCCTTCGTCGCCAAGCAGCAGGGTGGCGGTGCCACCGGTTCGCAGGGCAACTAAGAGCGGCTAACAGAACTACTGCGCAGCCGCCAGGCGGGCGCGGCCGGCGCCCGCCTGACAGCTGCTCGCTACGTTTTGTTAGCCGCTCTAATCCACGTTCAACATAGCGCTGAGGCGTTGAGGAAGTAAGGCAAGCAGCGCGCCGGCACAGAGTCCCGTCGGCGCTCAGCCACTAGCGTTGACCTGCAACTGCAACAGGATGGACACGCGGGAGCGATCTGCCAGGGTCGCTCCCGTTTTGTTGACGTCTGCCGGGTTAGGGTGAGCCGTTCCGTGTCGAGCGCTCATCGATCATGTTGCACTTACGTCTTGCCCTTCTGCTCGGGTTGGCGAACCCCTTGCTTGCGCTCGCCGCACCGCCGGTGTTGCCGCCCGCCACCCCGACGACGTCGGTGCCGGCAACCGCTGGCAGCACCACACCGGCGATGTCGCCGTTGCCGATCGATCCGCCGGCTCCGGCCACCACGCCCCTGCTGCCGACGGCACCCGGGCCCGCCAAGTCCACGAGCGGTGCCGAGGCGTCCGCTGCCGCCGCCGGCAGCCTGGCACCGCGCAGTTTCCGTAGCCTGGATACAGACGCCGACGGATCGCTGACGCTGGCCGAAGCAAGCGCCGACCCGGTGTTGCGCGAAAACTTCGCCAGCTTCGACAGCAATGGCGACGGGCGTCTGTCGCGCGAGGAATTCGCCAGCTATCAGCCTGGCCCGGGCGATGCTGCAGGCGATTGAGCACGGCGCCATACCGGTGCGCTGCTAAACTTGCCCGATGAGCTCACTTGCACAGCGCGACGGCCAGGCGATCCAACTGGTCGGCTTCGACGGCGACGATACCCTCTGGAAAAGCGAGGACTATTACCGCACTGCCGAAGCGGATTTCGAAGCGGTCCTGGCCGGGTACCTGGATCTGGGCGACAGCCGCATGCAGCAGCATTTGCTGGCGGTGGAGCGGCGCAACCTCAAGGTCTTCGGGTATGGCGCCAAGGGCATGACGCTGTCGATGATCGAAACCGCGATCGAACTGACCCAGGCGCGCATTGCCGCGCACGATATCCAGCGCATCGTCGAGATCGGCCGCGCCACGCTGCAGCATCCGGTGGAAGTGATTGCCGGGGTGCGCGAGGCAGTCAGTGCGATTGCCGCCGAGTACCAAGTGGTGCTGATCACCAAGGGCGACCTGTTTCACCAGGAGCAGAAGATCGAGCAATCTGGCCTGGCCGATCTGTTCCCGCGGGTGGAAGTGGTGTCCGAAAAGGATCCCCGGACTTATGCGCGCGTGCTCGGCGAATTCGGTTTGCCGGCGCAGCAGTTTGCAATGATCGGCAATTCGTTGCGTTCGGATGTGGAACCGGTACTGGCCATCGGTGGTTGGGGCATCTACACCCCGTACGCGGTGACCTGGGCGCACGAACAAGAGCACGGGGTCGCGGCCGACGAACCGCGCATGCGCGAAGTGCCCGACGCTGCCGGCTGGCCGGCAGCGGTGCAGGCGCTGGATGCGTTGGCGCGGCGGCAGAGCTAAGCTGGGATGGGGCGCCGTTGTTGCGGCAATGCTGGTTTGGTAAGTTGATGCGTCAACGCGCGGGCGCCTCACGCGCCCAACGACAGGATGTTTACGGCTGTGCATGCGTGCGCGGCCGGAGCTTGGAGGGAGTGCCGATGACCATGGTGTCCGTTGCCCAGCGCGCCGGTTTGGCCTTGTTGCTCGGGCTGCTGATCGGTGCCGCACCGCTGGCTGCCGCCGAGCTGGAAGAGGAAATCATCAACCCGAGCGAAGTCACCTTTCGCGACGGGCAGCCTTACTACGACGACGGCGGCGATTACGTACGCCTGCAAACGCGCCGTGTGGGCGGTGAGCTGGTGTATTTCCGTAAGGTGCGCTTCGATCGCGAGCAGGGCCATGTGGATGCGCACGGCGAGAGTGTCGCCAGGTTGCAGGCTCGAGCGAGCGAGCGCGATCGCAGCGACGGGTTTGTCGGCGCCGGGTACGACGACCGGGATGTGGGCGATGGCGGATATCGGGCCGTTGGTGGCCCACTTCGCCTTGGTGCCTCGCGCAACCGCCCCTACGGCCAGATGTATTATGGCAATGGTCTGTATGGTCCGGATCCGTACAGCAGTCCGCACAATCGCGACGCACGCCAGCGTTACATCGGCCCCGGCTACATCGGCTCCTGCGATCTGAGCGGTTGCCGCGAGGTTCACCAGTTCGGGTTTTACGAGCTGCGCTAGGAGTCAGGGCGCGGCCAACGCCATCCATTGGACGTACCGTGTCATTGCCGCGCAGATCGCCGTGGCCGATCTTTCGCCGGACCTTGGACTGCGCGCCGCGGCTGACGACCACTGCAATGGCTGGTTGAAATCAGTGCGCACGGGGCCGCTGCGGCCGACGCGCTGATCTATGCCCGATAGCGCACCTGGGGCACTGCGCTGCGCTTTCTCGCCAGGCGTGGTCTGTTGATACGCGGGTGTGCCTGGCGCCCAGCAGCGGCGCTTGACCCGGCGCCCGCCTGACAGCACCGCACGCATGCGGCATCATCGCTGCATGCCTGTCTCTTGCTCATCCGTGTTGCGCTCCGTGCCATTGCTGGTGGCCTCGCTGTGGCCGGCGCTGGGCGCAGCGCAGGCATCGCCGGCATCGGCGACCGCAGCTGCAACGGAAGAAGCGGCGCCAGCGGTGACGCCAGGCACCGGCGACGTCTGGGTGGATCAGCACCTGGCCGATATGGGCAGTTATGCGCAGCGCTATCCGGCCAGCTTCATCGACGAGGTGGCGCGCTATACCGGCACGCCGCGCGCGTATGTGCAGGCGCTGCTGCAAGTGCACGGCTGGCATGCCGGCGACATCTATTTCGCGTGCTTCTGGGCGCAGACCGTGCAGCTGTCGTGCCGGGACACGGTACGCGCTTACAGCCGCGACCATCGCGATGGCTGGGAGGGTGTGGTCACGCGGCTGTCGGTGGCACCGGACAACCTGCACATGCGCGCACTGCGGCATGCCATCGTGGCCAGCTACGACCGCTGGGAACGTCCGATCACCCTGGACGCATTGCTGCGGCGCCAGCTCGGCGATCATGCGCAGCGCCTGGAAGCGGCGCGCCAGGCGAGCGAAGCGGCCGAAGCGGCGGTGCAGGCCGGGCTCTGACGCGGTCGCTGCGTCGTCGCGCCATGCACTTGCCGGCATGGCGCGGCTGTCTGCGCAACAACACGTCGCCTGCGATGCTGCCGTGCCGCTGGTCGACCCAGGCCGCGGTCGGCGAGAATGCGCTACCGCTGGCGTTCGGCCGGCACCTGCCCAAGACCAGCCCATGCGCGATACCGCCTTTGTCTCTCCCGATCAGATCCGCAGCTGGTTCGCCCAGGCGATGTCGGACATGTATCGCACCGAGGTGCCGTTGTATGGCGACCTGATGTCGCTGGTGGCGCAGGTCAACGCGCAGACGCTGCAAGCCAATCCGGCGCTGGCGCAGCGGCTGCAGCGCAACGACGAGCGCGCGCGGCTGGATCTGGAACGGCACGGCGCCATCCGCGTCGGCACGGCGGCCGAACTGGCGACCTTGCGTCGGTTGTTCGCAGTGATGGGCATGCAGCCAGTGGGCTATTACGACCTGTCGGTGGCCGGCGTGCCGGTGCATTCCACCGCATTCCGCCCGATCGACGAGGCGGCGCTGTCGGCAAATCCGTTTCGCGTGTTCACCTCGCTGCTGCGGCTGGAACTGATCGAAGACGCCGCCCTGCGCGCACAGGCCGAGCAGATCCTGCAGCAGCGCCAGATCTTTACCGCTGGTGCCTTGCAGTTGATCGAGCGCTACGAACAGCAGGGCGGGCTGGATGCCGATCAGGCACGGCAGTTCGTGGCCGAAGCGCTGGAAACCTTCCGCTGGCATGGCGATGCCACGGTGTCGTTGCCGACCTATCGCGCGCTGAGCCAGGCGCATAAGTTGATTGCCGATGTGGTGAGCTTCCACGGCCCGCACATCAATCACCTCACGCCACGCACGCTGGATATCGATGCCGCGCAGGAACAGATGCAGCGCGCCGGTATCGATGCCAAGGCGGTGATCGAGGGGCCGCCGCGTCGGCGCGTACCGATCCTGTTGCGGCAGACCAGTTTCAAGGCGCTGGAAGAGCCGGTGCGTTTTGTCGGCGATGGCGGGCAAGCGGAACACGGCACGCATACCGCACGCTTCGGCGAGATCGAGCAGCGCGGCCTTGCCCTCACGCCAAAGGGTCGCGCGCTGTACGACGCGCTGCTGGCGCAGGCGCGCGATGCCGATGGCGCCGGCAGCACCGGAACCGATTACGCCACCCGGCTGCAGACCGCCTTCGTGGCCTTCCCCGACGACGAGGCGTTGCTGCGGCAGGAAGGGCTGGGCTATTTCCGCTATGCGCTCACCGATGCCGGCCGCGCCGACCCCGCGCAGGTGGCCGCCATGCCGGCAGAAACCGCGATCGCGCTCGGCCTGGTCAGTGCCGACCCGATCATTTACGAAGATTTTTTGCCGGTCAGCGCGGCCGGCATCTTCCAATCCAACCTCGGTGGTGCCGAGCAACGCGCCTATGCCGCCCATTCGAGCAAGCGCAGTTTCGAGCAGGCGCTCGGTGCGCAGGTGCACGACGAATTCGCGCTGTATGCGCAGCTGGAGCGGGAGTCCTTGCAGGGGTTGCTTGCGTAGCATCGCGGCATGCCGCATGCCGCATGCGTCGGCGGTATCAAGCCGGGCTCAGCGCATGCGTCCGTGCTTGCTTTGCGCAGGTGTCCTCGCCCCACGGCATGGGTCCACACGCAGACGAGCGCCTGCGTGTTTTCCGGTTGCTTCGCACCGAGGCTGCGCTGCCGGGCCGGGCGGGTCAGTCGACGCGAAACCTCAATGCGCCGGGGTGGCCGGGCGACGCGCTGCCGCGCGTTCTGAACGGCGTGCGCGCGCACGGGCGCGACGCGCCTTCCAGCGCTCGCTCAGGCACGAGAAGATCACGTACAGCGCCGGGGTGCTGAGCAGGGTCAGGCTCTGTGAGAACACCAGCCCGCCGATCATCGCGATGCCCAGCGGACGACGCAGCTCCGAGCCTTCACCCAGGCCCACCGCCAGCGGCACGGCGGCCAGGATCGCCACCATCGTGGTCATCATGATCGGGCGGAAGCGCACGATCGAGGCCTCGCGTGCGGCTGCGCGCGCATCCATGCCGTGCACGCGCTGCGCCACCAGCGCGAAGTCGATCATCATGATGGCGTTCTTCTTGACGATGCCGATCAGCAGCACCAGCGCAATCATCGAGATGACCGACAATTCGGTGTTGGTGATGAACAACGCCAGCAGCGCGCCCACGCCGGCGGCCGGCAAGGTGGACAGGATGGTCACCGGATGGATCAGGCTCTCGTAGAGCATGCCCAGCACGATGTAGACCGTGAGGACCGCGGCCAGCAGCAGGATGCCCATCGAATTGGGACTGAGCTGCACGTTGAAGCTGTCGTCGCCACTGAGGCGGATGCCGTCGGGCATGCGCAGGCCCTCCACGGTGGATTTGATGATCAGATCCGCCTCGCCCGTGCTGACGCCCGGCGCCAGGTTGTAGCTCAGGTCCATCGTGGTGTACTGGTTTTCGTGGATGATCTGCGGCGGCGCCAGGCCCGGTACCTGGGTGGCGACCGCGGTGATCGGCACCATCTGGCCGGCACGGTTGGGCACGAAGATCTGATCCAGCGCCTTGGGGGTGGCCGTCTGCGACGGCAATGCATTGACCACCACGCTGTACTGATTGAGGTCGGAATAGATGGTGGAAATGGAGCGCTGGCCGAACGCGCCATACAGCGCACCATCGATGGCGCCCACCGAGATGCCCAGGCGCGCCGCCTTGGCACGGTCGATCACGATGTTCTGGCGCAGGCCGGCGGTATCCACGTCGGTACCGACATCGCGCAGGTGCGGGTTCTTTTTCAGCGCGGCCTGCAGTTTGGGAAGCCATTCCTGCAGCTGCGCCAGGTCGTTGCCCTGCAGCGACACGCGGTATTGCGCGCCCTGGCTGGTGCCGCCGCCGCCGTCGCTGGGCAGGTCCTGGATCGCACGCAGGCGCAGGTCCAGGTCCGGGTAACGGTCGGCCTTGGCGCTCAGGCGCGCGACCACTTCGGCGGTGGTGTCGCGACGGCCCTCATCGCGCTTTTTGAGCTCGATATTGAACGATGCGCTGGAGCCCTGACGGCCGGAGCCCAGGCGTGCGCCGACGGTTTTCACCGCCGGGTCTGCCATCAGCATGTCGGTGATGCGGCGCTGGCGGCTGACCATATCGGCGAAGGACACCGTGGCGCTGGAATTGGCGCGGCCCCAGATCAGGCCGGTGTCCTGCGCGGGAAACGAGCCCTTCTTGACCGCACTGCCCAGGAAGAGGGTGGCGGCAATCAGCAACAACGGCGTCAACGACAGCAGGAGTGCATGGCGCAGCGAGAAATCCAGCGCCACCGTGTACACGCGCAGCATGCGTTCGTGCATGCGGTCCAGCCAGGCGCCGAAACGGCCGGGTTTTTCAGGCTCGGCGTGCGGCGACAGGAAACGGCTGCACAGCGCCGGCGTCAAGGTCAGCGACACCAGCATCGACACCACGATCGCCGCCACCAACGTCACGGTGAACTCGCGGAAGAACGCACCGATCATGCCGCTGGCGAACAGCATCGGGATGAACACCGCCACCAGCGAGGCGGTGATCGACACGATGGTGAACCCGATCTCGCGCGCACCGGCCAACGCCGCGTCCAGGCGCGACATGCCTTCGTCCAGATGCCGCATGACGTTTTCGATCACCACGATCGCATCGTCGACGACGAAGCCAATCGCAATGACCAACGCCAGCAGGCTGAGGTTGTTCAAGGTGAAGCCGAGCACGTACATCACCAGCGCCGAGCCGGCCAGCGACAGCGGCACGGTGACTGCGGCGATTAGGGTGGGCGCCAGCCGGCGCAGGAACAGCGCCATGGTCAGGATCACCATCGCCAGGCTGATCATCAGCGTGGCCTGCACCTCGTGCAGCGAGGCGCGAATGGTGGGCGTGCGGTCGAAATAGGGCGTGAGCGTGGTGCCGGGCTGCAGATAGCTGCGCAGTTCGGGAATCTGCGCCTTCACCTGGTCGACGGTTTCGACGATGTTGGCGCCGGCGCGGGTGAAGGCGTACATCACCACCGCCGGTTTGCCGTCGAACCAGGCGGCTTGATAGGCATCCTGCTGGCCGTCGTAAACGGTGGCCACATCGCCCAGCCGCACGATGCGTCCGTTGGACTGGGTGGAGATGGCCAGCTGCGCAAAATCGGCGGCCTTGGACACCGAATCGTTGGAGATGATGGCCATGGTGGTGTTGCCGTTGGACAGGAATCCGGTCGGCGAGGTCACATTGGCCGCGCGCACCGCATTGCGCAGATCGTCCGGTGTCAGGCCCAGCGCATTGAGTGCGCGCAGGTCCACGTCCACGCGGACTGCCGGGGTGGACGCACCGGCGATGTCCACCGAGCTGATGCCGGTGATCTGGCGCAGCCGCTGCGCCAGCAGCGAATCGGCCACGTTGTAGAGCTCATCGGCCGATTGCGTCTCCGAGGTCAACGCGATGGCGATCACCGGGTCGTCGTTCGGGTTGGCCTTGGAGTACATCGGCGTCCCGAGCCCGGAAGGCAGGTCCGATTGCGATGCGTTGATGGCGGTCTGGATGTCCTGCGCGGCCGAATCGATGTTGCGGCTGCTCTGGAACACCAGCACGACCAGGCTGCTGCTCTCCGAACTGGACGAGCGCATGCGGTCGATCCCGGGCAATTGGCCCAGGTGACGTTCCAGCGGCGCGGTGACGGTGGAGGCCATGGTGCTGGCGTCGGCACCGGATTGGGTGGCGTGCACGAAGATGATCGGAATCTGGATGTTCGGCAGCGCCGCCACGCCCAGCCGCAGGTAGCACATCAATCCGATCACGAACAAACCGATCGCCAGCAGCGAGGTGCCGATCGGGCGCTTGATGAAGGGCGCGGAGATGTTCATCGGGTGACTGCCGGGAATCGGGATTCGGGATTCGGGAATCGGTAAAGGCAACAGCCAGCGCGGCCTCCACGCGTGCGTGTGCGCAGGCGATGCGGTGGGCAGGCAGAGCGATCAGCGAAGACGTCAGCAGTCGTCATGCCGATCGCTCCGAGGTAGATGCCGGGGTTGCGCCGTCATGGCGCGCTGCGCGGCGCGCGCGCCAGGCGCGCAGCCGCTCGCCGGCGCGTTCCATGTACAGGTAGATCACCGGGGTGGTGTACAGCGTGACCAGCTGCGACAGCAGCAGCCCGCCGACGATCGCGATGCCCAGCGGGCGGCGCAGTTCCGAGCCGATGCCGGTGCCCAGCGCCAGCGGCAACGCGCCCAGCATGGCGGCAGCGGTGGTCATCATGATCGGGCGGAAGCGCAGCAGGCAGGCGCGCCGGATCGCATCGTGCGCGCTCGCCCCTTCGCGGCGTGCGTCGATGGCGAAGTCGATCATCATGATGGCGTTCTTCTTGACGATGCCGATCAGCAGCACGATGCCGACGATACCGTCCACCGACAGGCTCAGCCCGCACAGCATCAGCGCCAGCAACGCACCGACACCGGCCGGCGGCAGCGTGGAGATGATGGTCAACGGGTGGATGTAGCTTTCGTACAACACGCCCAGCACGATGTAGATCACCACGATCGAGGCCAGCAGCAGCCACACGATATCGGTCTGGCTGCCGGTGAATTCGGCGGCCTTGCCGACGAACTGCGCATGCACCTGGGTCGGAATCTTGAGTTCTTCGCGCGCCTTCTCGATTGCCGCCACCGCCTGCGACAACGAATGCCCCGGCGCCAGGTTGAACGAGATGGTGACGGCCGGCAGCTGCTGCTGGTGGCTCACCACCAACGGTGTATTGGTGACCTTGGCTTCGGCCAGCGCGGCCAGCGGAATGATGCTGCCGGCACCGACCACGATGCCGGTGTTCTGCGCGCCCACGCCGGTGGCGGTGGACGAGTTGGACGAGGTGACCTGGCCGAAGCTGGTGGCGTTGGTGCCGGTGAGCGCGCCGCTGCCGTTGCTGGCCACGGCCAGCTGGTTCATCAGGGCCGTGCTGGTGCGGAATTCCGGCGCCACTTCCAGCACGACGCGGTACTGGTTGAGCTCGGTGAAGATGGTGGAGATCTGGCGCTGGCCGAAGGAGTCGTACAGCGTGTCGTCGATGGTCTGCATCGGCACGCCGAGCATGCTGGCCTTGTCGCGGTCGATGCTCAGTTCCAGCGCACGTCCCTGGTTGGCCAGGTTGTTGTCCACATCCGCCAGCTCGGGCAGCTTGCGCATTGCCTCGGTCATGCGCCCGGCCCAGGTGGCCAGCTCGCTGCTGTCCACGTCCGAGATCGAATACTGGTATTCGGTGGCGGCTACGCGCGTGTCCAGGGTGACGTCCTGCACCGGCTTGAGGAACAAGGCCACGCCCGGAATGCCGGCCACGGCGTTCTGCAGCCGCGGCAGTACCTCGTCCAGGCCTTCGCGGTCGCCGCGCGTCTTCAGCACGATCGACAGCTGGCCCTGGTTGAGCGTGGGGTTCATGGTGCCGGCGCCGATGAAGGCTGCCACGCCGGTCACCGCCGGGTCCTTGCGCAACGCGGCGGCCACCGCCTGGGTGCGTTGCTCCATCTGCGGGAACGCCACGTTCTGGTCGGCCTGCACCACCCCGGTGATCAGGCCAGTGTCCTGCTCGGGCAGCAAGCCCTTGGGAATGGCCACATACAGCACCACCGTCAACGCCACCGCAGCGATCGCCACGCCCAGGGTCAGCGGTTGATGGGCAAGCACCCAGTCCAGGCTGCGCTCATAGGCGCCCACGGTGCGCGTCCACAGGTTGGTCTTGCCGGCGGCGGTTGCGCGCTCGTGCGCGTCTTCGCCTTCGGGCAAGGCATCGGGCTTGAGCAGGTAGGCGCACATCATCGGCGTCAGCGTCAGCGACACCAGCATCGAGATGACCACCGCGATCGACAGCACCCAGGCAAACTCGTGGAATAACCGCCCGGTGACGCCCGGCATCAGCAGCAGCGGCAGGAACACCGCCACCAGCGACACGGTCAGCGACAACACGGTGAAGCCGATCTGTTTGGCGCCGATCTCGGCCGCTTCCGGCCCGCTCTTGCCCTGCTCGATGTAGCGCACGATGTTTTCGATCATCACGATCGCATCGTCGACCACGAACCCGGTGGCCACCACCAGCGCCATCAACGAGAGGTTGTCCAGCGACATGCCGGCGAAGGCCATCACCCCGAAGGTGCCGGCCAGCGACAACGGCACCGCCACCGAGGGAATGATGGTGGCCCACAACCGGCGCAGGAACACGAAGATCACCGCCACCACCAGGGCGATGGTCAGCACCAGGGTGAACTTCACCTCATGCACCGAGGCGCGGATGGTTTCGGTGCGGTCGGAGAACACCTCCAGATGCACATCGGCCGGCAACACCGACCGCAGTTGCGGCAGGATGTTGCGGATCTGCTCCACCGTCTGCACGATGTTGGCGCCGGGCTGGCGGCGGATCTCCAGCAGCACCGCCTGTTTGCCGTCGGCCCAGGCGGCCAGCTGATCGTTCTCCACCCCATCGACCACGTTGGCCACGTCGGCAAGCCGCACCGGGCGGCCGTCCTTGTAGCTGATGATGGTCTCGCGGTACTGCGCCGCGTCGGTGAGCTGGTCGTTGGTGCCGATGCTGTAGGACTGGGTCTTGCCGTTGAGCGAGCCCTTGGGCGCACTGACGTTGGTCTGGGTCAGCGCGCTGCGCAGCGACTCCATGGTCAGGCCCATGTTCGACAGCTGCGCCGGGTTGACCTGGATGCGCACGGCAGGGCGCACGTTGCCGGCGATCGACACCAGGCCCACGCCGGGCACCTGCGACAGGCGCTGGGCCAGGATCGCATCCGCGTAGCGGTTGACCTCGCGCAGCGGCAGCGAATCGGAGGTGAGCTTGAGCGTGAGAATGGCCGCATCGGCCGGATTGACCCGGTTATAGACCGGCTGGTACGGCAGCGAGGAGGGCAGGGTGGCCTGACGGATCGCCGCCTGTACGTCCTGCGAGGCGATATCGATATCGCGCTCCATCGAGAACTGCAGAATGATCGTGGACAGGCCCGCCGACGAATCGGAGGTCATCATCTGCAGGCCGGAAATCTGCCCGAACTGGCGCTCCAGCGGCGTGGTCACCAGCGAGGCCATGGTGGTCGCATTGGCGCCGGGGTACTGGGTGGTGACGACCAGGCTGGGCGCGTCGATTTCCGGCAACGCCGAGACCGGCAATTGACGGTAGCCCAGGATGCCCAGCAGCAGGACGCCGGCCATCAACAACGAAGTGGCGATCGGGCGGCGGATGAAGATGGTCGAAAAGCCCACGGGGGGTGTCCTTGCTGAAGACGTCAAGCGAAGCCGGCGCATGCAGCGCCGGCGCACATCGGCGACGGAGGTTCCGTCGCCGGTGGTCGAGGATTAGCGCGGACCGCCGCCACGACGGCCGCCTGGGCCACCGCCACGGCTCTGTTTGTCCTTCGCGGCCTTGAGTTCGGCCTCGGTCGGTTCCGGCGGCGTCTCGCCCGGCTTGAGCGCGCTGACCTTGCTGCCCGGTTTCAGGCGGAACTGGCCTTCGGTCACCACGCGCTCGCCGGGCTTGAGGCCCTTGGTGATCTGCACATGGCTGTCGTCCACCTCCACGCCCTGCACCACGGTGCGCATCTGTGCGGTGTTGTCGCTGCCCACCACGTACACGTAATCGCCGTCGGGGCCGCGCTGCACCGACTGGGACGGCACCACGGTGCCGCCGGCGATGGTGCGCAGCTGCAGGCGCACATTGACGAACTGGCCCGGCCACAGCGCGTTGTCGGTGTTGTTGAAGATCGCGCGTGCGCCGAACGTGCCGCTGTCGGCGGAGATGCGGTTGTCGATCACATCCAGCTTGCCGTCGCTGCTGATCACATGCGCATCGCCACGATCCAATGCCGCCACGGCCAGTGGCGCCGCCGTCTGACCGGTACGCACTGCCTGCAACTCACGCTCGGGCAGGTTGAAAGACACGTAGATCGGGCGGATCTGGGTCAGGGTGACGATCGTGGAGCTGCTGGTGACGATGTTGCCCACGTCCACGCCACGGATGCCGGCGATGCCGTCGATCGGCGCAGTGACGCGAGTGAACTGCAATTGCACCTGCGCCGAGCGCATCTGCGCATCGTTGGCCGCAACCGCGGCCTCGTACTGGGCAACCTGGTTGCGTTGGGTGTCCAGGTCTGTGCGCGAGACGTACTGCTTGTAGGCCGGGTCGTTGGAACGCTGGTAATTCACCCGCGAGGTCGCCAGCAGCGCCTGGTTCTGGCGTTTGGCCGCCAGCGCCTGGTCGTAGCTGGCCTGCAGCGTGCGCGGATCGATCTGCGCGAGCAGATCGCCCTTCTTCACTTCCTGGCCTTCCTTGAAGTTCAGGCTCATCAGCTGGCCGCCCACCTGCGGGCTGACGGTGACCGTATTGAGCGCGGTGACCGTACCCAGCGCGCTGGCATAGACCGGAACATCCTGCGTGGTGGCCGCCACCACCGTCACCGGTACCGGGCCGCTGTTGTCCGGGTCATTGCCGTCCGGTGCGCCCGCGCGCTTGCCGTGATTGCCCCCACCCATCATCCGCATTGCGACGAACACCACGACAAGCACCGCGACAACCAGCAGTGTGATCTTCCAAAAACGCGACATGCGACAACTCCTGAGGGCGGGCCGGGCGCGTGGATGCGACCGTGGGGGCGGCGGTGCAAAGCATATCGTTGCGCTCTGCCAATTGAGCGTTACTGAAGTAACGGCTCGGCTGGCGAAACGACCGCAACGGTCACACGTGCACTGCAGCGGCAACGCGCCACGGCTACCGCGGTTGACCGCCGGGCTGAATCGGGCCCCACTGCAGCCCATCCGGCGCGCGCCTGCACTACATTAAGCAACCATCTATCGAGGATTGCCGATGCGCCCCTCCCGCCTGCTGACCAATGCGCTGCTGCTCGCCCTGCCCACGCTCGCCACCGCGCAGACCGCGCAGCGGCCCGAAGTTCAGGCCGCTGCCGCCCCGCTGCAGGCCAAGGTGGTGCAATGGCGCCGCGACTTCCACCAGCATCCGGAGTTGTCCAACCGCGAGGAGCGCACTGCCGCCGCCGTGGCCGCGCAGCTGCGCAAGCTGGGCCTCAAGCCGCGCACCGGCATCGCCCATCACGGCGTGGTGGCCATCATCAAGGGCGGCAGGCCGGGGCCGAAGATCGCGCTGCGTGCCGACATGGACGCGCTGCCGGTGAAAGAACAGACCGGGCTGCCGTTCGCTTCCAAGGCCACCGCCGAATACCGCGGCGAGCAGGTCGGGGTGATGCACGCCTGCGGCCACGATGCGCATACCGCGATCTTGCTCGGCGTGGCCGAAGCGCTGGTGGGCATGCGCGAGCAGTTGCCCGGCGAAGTGATGCTGATCTTCCAGCCCTCCGAAGAAGGCGCGCCCGGCAACGAAGAGGGCGGCGCCTCGCTGATGCTCAAGGAAGGCCTGTTTGCCGATTTCAAGCCGCAGGCGGTGTTTGGCCTGCATGTGTTCTCCAGCGTGCAGGCCGGCAAGATCGCGGTGCGCAGCGGCCCACTGATGGCGGCCTCGGACCGCTTCGCGATCAAGATGATCGGCCGCCAGACCCACGGCTCGGCGCCGTGGAACGGCATCGACCCGATCGTGGCCAGCGCCGACATGATCTCCACCGCGCAGACGGTGATCAGCCGCCGCGCCAACCTCTCCAAGCAGCCGGCGGTGCTCAGCTTCGGCGCGATCAAGGGCGGCATCCGCTACAACATCATCCCCGATGATGTGGAAATGGTGGGCACCATCCGCACCTTCGACGAGGGCATGCGGCAGCAGATCTTTGCCGATCTCAAGAACGTGGCCGAACACACCGCCGCCGCGCACGGGGCCAAGGTCCAGGCGCAGGTGCCGGATCAGCCAGGCAACCCGGCTACCGTCAACGACCCTGCATTGACTGCGAAGATGCTGCCCAGCCTGCAGGCCGTGGTGGGTGCCGACAATGTGTACGAGCCGCCGTTGCAGATGGGCGCGGAAGATTTCTCGTTCTACGCCCAGCAGGTGCCGTCGATGTTCTTCTTCGTCGGCTCCACCGCCAAGGGTATCGATCCGGCCACCGCACCCAGCAACCATTCGCCGCAGTTCCTGCTGGACGAGTCGTCGCTGGATGTGGGCTTGCGCGCGCTGTTGCAGGTGTCGCTGGATTATCTGCAGCAGGGGTGAATCGGGAATCGGGAATCGTCTGCGGCTGGGCGATTCTCGCTTCCGGCGGCGGTGCGGGGTGATTGGGCACGAGCGATGCTCTGCGAGTGCTCCCTTGGCCCGTGATACGCCTCGCCATACACCTCACGGCCAGCCCGTGCGGCCTAAAATGGCGGCATGAATACCCCAGAAGATTCCACCCTCGGTCGTGAGGTCGCCTATCCGAGCGGCTACGACCCGTCGTTGCTGTTTCCGATTCCGCGTGCGGCCGGGCGCCAGGCCATCGGGCTGACCGGCGACCTGCCGTTTATCGGCCGCGATCGCTGGCACGCCTACGAACTCAGCTGGCTCGATGCACAAGGCAAGCCCTGCGTGGCCACCGCCACCTTGCATGTGCCCTGCGATTCGCCTTCGCTGATCGAATCCAAGTCGCTCAAGCTGTATCTCAACTCGCTCAACGCCACCCGCTTCAACAGCGCCGAAGCGGTACGCACGCGCATTGCCACCGACCTGTCCACGCGCGCCGGCGCCGATGTGGCGGTGGAGTTCGGCCTGCCGCCGATCGATGCGGTCGGCGAGGGCGAATCGATCGATGCGCTGGATGTCAGCATCGACGATTACGGCCCGCCGAACGCGGCCTATCTCTGCGCACGCGCGCAGCCAGCGGTGGAAGAAGTGCTGACCTCGGCCTTGCTCAAATCCAATTGCCCGGTGACTGGTCAGCCGGATTGGGCCAGCGTCACCTTGCATTACCGCGGCGCACCGATCGATCGCGAGGGATTGCTGCGTTATTTGGTGAGTTTCCGCGACCACGCCGAGTTTCATGAGCAATGCGTCGAGCGCATTTTCAACGACGTGCTGACCCAGTGCGCGCCGCAGTGGCTGGTGGTGGAAGCGCGCTACACACGTCGTGGCGGCCTGGACATCAACCCGCTGCGCAGTTCGGCCAGCGTGCCGACGCCGCTGTCGATCTTCCGCGACCTGCGCCAATAGATCGCGCTCATGCGGGATCGCGCGGGCTTCACGGCGGCGCGATCCACGCTTAACAGCGCCCCGCGCACCCTGCTGACACCGCGATGCACAGGGATTGCAGCAATGAGTGTCGACAAGAAAGCAGATTTCTCCAACGTCACCTCATCGGTCGATAGCACCGCTGACGTGACGCCTGCGCCGGATTTTTCCAACGTGCGCACCAGTGTGCAAAGCACCGCGCAGCTTGTTGAAGAATCGGTCACCGTCCAGGCCGGCGACAGCCTCTCCAGTATTGCCAAGCGCCATCTGGGCGACGGCAATCTGTGGCCACGTATTTTCGAAGCCAACCGCGAGACGCTGCAGGATCCGGACAAGATCTTTCCCGGGCAGGTACTGCGCTTGCCTGCAAAGTCGTAATCGCAGGTCGGCGTCCAGTCTCGCTGGCGGCGGCACGATTCAACACACCTAGACACCCACTCGAGCACTGCGACTGCAGATGTTCTGGCTACCGGAGAATCGATTTATGCGTATCACCTCTGTTTCGAGCAGCTTGGCCCTTGCCCTGGCCAGCGTTCTCGCAGTGTCCGGCTGCAGCAAGAAAGCCGACGACGACAGCGTTTCCAAGGACCCCACGTCCGGTGCCGCAACCGACGCGATGCCGGGCCCGGCTGCCACCCCGCCGGCGAGCGATCAGGCCGCCCAGGGTAGCTCCACCGGTGCGGCCAGCACCGATGGCGGTGCCGCGATGGGTAGCGCAGTGACGGTGTCCAGCGTGGCGGTCGGCACTCAGGCCGCGGCGGACAAGACGGTGACGCCGGCCACCAGTGTCGGCAGCAAGGACACCATCATCGTCTCGGTCAAGACCGACGGCAGCGCCAGCAACGTGGCCGTGTCGGCGAAGCTGACCTACCAGGATGGCCAGGTGGCCGGCGAACAGAATGCGACGTTGAATACCACCGGTGCGGAAACCACCAACCTGAGCTTCAGCAAGCCCGATGGCTGGCCGGCCGGCACCTACATCGCGCAGGTGATGGTGGACGGCAAGCCTGCAGGTAATCCGCAGACCATCACCGTCAAGTAAGGATGGGTGATGGAGTGGGATGTGCAGCCTTGGCCGCGCGTCGCCACTGCTTCAGTCAACGGGTGGCTCGACGTTGCACCAAGCCACCCAAGCAGGGCGCGACCGATGACGTCGCGCCTTTTTGTTGCATCGCATTTGTTACAGCTGCATCCATGTCGATTGCCCTGGTGACGGGACGAAGCATCCGCCTGTGGTCGCTTTACCCGGGCGCGGCTCAGACGCGACAATGCCGTGCTGATCCATCGCCGCATCCAACGCGCTGGTTAACCGGTGTGCATCAACGACCCCGTCGCGCGCACCACTGCCATCGTCCGTGAATGCCGGCGCTCCTCCCGACCACAAGAGCCATCGCACCTCATGTCGAAGACACCGAAGATCCTGTACACGCTCACCGACGAAGCACCCTACCTGGCCACGCAGTCGCTGCTGCCGATCATCGATGCCTACACCGATACTGCCGGCATCGTGGTCGAAACGCGCGACATCTCGCTGGCCGGCCGCATTCTGGCGCTGTTTCCCGAGCATTTGAGCGACACGCAGAAGATCGCCGACGACCTGGCCGAACTGGGTGAGCTGGCCACCACGCCGGAAGCCAACATCATCAAGCTGCCCAACATCAGCGCCTCGGTGCCGCAGCTCAAGGCCGCGATCAAGGAACTGCAGGGCCAGGGCTATGCATTGCCGGCGTATCCGGATGAACCCAAGGATGCCGCGGAAAAAGACATCAAGGCGCGCTACGACAAGGTCAAGGGCAGCGCGGTGAATCCGGTGCTGCGCGAGGGCAATTCCGATCGTCGTGCACCGCTGTCGGTAAAAAACTACGCGCGCAAGCATCCGCACCGCATGGGCAAGTGGAGCAGCGATTCCAAGTCGCACGTGTCGCACATGGAGTCTGGCGATTTCTTCGGTAGCGAACAGTCCACCACGCTGGCCGACGCCGGCACGCTGAAGATCGAGTTCGTGGGCAACGATGGCAGCAGCACCGTGCTGAAAGACAAGGTGGCGGTGAAGGCGGGCGAAATCGTCGACGCTGCCGTATTGAGCAAGCGTGCGCTGGCCAGCTTCATCGACGCGCAGATTGCCGATGCCAAGGCCCGCGACGTGCTGTTCTCGGTGCATCTGAAGGCCACCATGATGAAGGTCTCCGACCCGGTGCTGTTCGGCGTGGTGGTCGGCGAGTTCTACAAGGACACGCTGAGCAAGCATGCCGATGCGCTCAAGTCGGTCGGCTTCGATCCCAACAACGGCATCGGCGATCTGTACGCACGTATCACGTCGCTGCCGGAAGCGAAGCAAACCGAAATCAAGGCCGATATCCAGGCCGAATACGCGCAGCGCCCGGGCCTGGCGATGGTCAATTCGGACAAGGGCATCACCAACCTGCATGTGCCCAGCGACGTGATCGTCGATGCTTCCATGCCGGCGATGATTCGCGACTCCGGCCAGATGTGGAATGCCCAAGGCAAGTTGCAGGACACCAAGGCGGTGATTCCGGACCGCTGCTATGCCGGCGTATACCAGGCGGTGATCGACGACTGCAAGGCGCATGGTGCGTTCGATCCGGCCACGATGGGTTCGGTGCCCAACGTGGGGCTGATGGCGCAGAAGGCCGAAGAATACGGCTCGCACGACAAGACCTTCCAGATGGCCGCTGCCGGCACCGTCAAGGTCACCGATGGCAACGGCAAGACGGTGTTCGAGCACGCCGTGGAAGCCGGCGATCTGTGGCGCATGTGCCAGGTCAAGGACGCGCCGATCCAGGACTGGGTGAAGCTGGCCGTGGAGCGCGCCCGCCTGAGCGAGACGCCGGCCGTGTTCTGGCTGGACAAGGCGCGTGCACACGATGCGCAGGTGATCGCCAAGGTCGAGCAGTATCTGAAGGATCACGACACCAACGGCCTGGATATCCGCATCCTGCCGCCGGTGGAAGCGACCACGTTCTCGCTGGAGCGCATCCGCAAGGGCCAGGACACCATCTCGGTCACCGGCAACGTGCTGCGCGACTACCTCACCGATTTGTTCCCGATCATGGAGCTGGGCACCAGCGCCAAGATGCTCTCCATCGTGCCGCTGATGGCCGGTGGCGGTTTGTTCGAAACCGGTGCCGGTGGTTCGGCGCCCAAGCATGTGCAGCAGTTCGTCGAAGAGAACTGCCTGCGCTGGGATTCGCTGGGTGAATTCCTGGCCCTGGCCGCGTCGCTCGAGCATCTGGGCAACCGTTACGACAATCCGTCGGCCACGGTGCTGGCCAAGGCGCTGGATGTCGCCAATGGACAGTTCCTGGACAACAACAAGTCGCCCGCGCGCAAGGTCGGCGAGCTCGACAACCGCGGCAGCCACTTCTATCTGGCCATGTACTGGGCGCAGGCCCTGGCCGCGCAGACTGAAGACATGGCATTGCAGGCCAAGTTCGCGCCGCTGGCCAAGGCCCTGACCGAGAACGAAGCCACCATCGTGGGCGAACTCAACGGCGCGCAGGGCAGGCCGGTGGAAATTGGCGGTTACTACCATCCCGACCTGGCCAAGGTCAGCGAGGCGATGCGCCCGAGCAAGACCTTCAACGACATCCTGGCCACGCTGAAGGCCTGAGTCGCCGAACCGCCTGCGGTTTCCGCATGGTGTGTTCAAGGCCCGTCTCGCAAGAGGCGGGCCTTGTCGTTTCAGCGAAACGGCGACAATGCCGTCACGCCACGCAGCAGGCGCCGGCTGAGCCGCGCCATGCGTCGCTCGCGCCGGCGTTGCGAAGGCGGATCGGTCATTGTCTGAACGTCTTGCCGTGGCTCCGCGGGAGATTCCGGCGATTCCATCGAGGTGTGCGCTTGCATCGCCTCCACTGCCGTGTCCGGTTCCGCCAGGCGCTGGGCCAGCGCCACATCGGCAATGTGGCCGTGCTGAAACAACAGTTCGCTAAAGATGCGCATGACCCACCTCCACTTGAGTGGAATCCACGGTAGGCGCAGGCTAGGGGACGTAAAAGCGAGACTTTTACAAGTGAGTCTTGAAATCCATTCAAGGGTTGGCCATGTCGCGTCCGCCGCTTCACGCATTGCAAGGCTTCGTCAGCGCGGTACGCCTGGGCAACCTGTCGCGCGCTGCTGGCGCGATGCATCTGACCGTCAGCGCACTTAGTCACCAGATGCGCGCGCTCGAACAACGGCTGGGGTATCCGCTGCTGCAACGGCATGCGCGCGGCGTCACCGCCACGCCGCAGGGCCAGCAACTGCTCGACCGCATCGCACCGCACCTGGACGCCATCGCCGAGGCATTCGAGCCATTCGGTGCGCGTCGCGAAGACACCCTGACCCTGAGTCTCACGCCGTCGATGGCATCGGCCTGGCTGGTGCCACGCCTGGGCGAATTTCTGGCCATTCATCCCACCATCGAAATCAACCTGTTGTCGAGCGAGCGGCTGGTGGATTTCGAGCGCCAGCAGCAAGTGGATGCCGCCATGCGCATCGGCGCCGGGCAATGGCCTGGCGTCATCGCCGAGCCCTTGTTCGACGAATGGCTGGTGCCGATGGCAAGCCCGGCCCTGATCGCCCGCATGGGCGGCGTGGAGGCGCCACCGTTGCATCAGTGGCCATTGCTGGGCGACCCGGATGACGCCTGGTTGCGCTGGTTTGCCGCGTTCGGCGGCGATGTGCCGCGACGCTATGTCGCCGTACTCGACGAATCAGAGGCACACCACCGTGCCGCCCTGGATGGCGTCGGCGTCGCACTGGGCCGCGTGACGCGCGCACGTCTGTTGCTGGCGTCCGGCCAGCTGGTGGCGTTGTCCACGCAACGGCTCAAGACCAGTTGGTCGCATTACCTGGTGTATCCGCCACGTTCCAGCACGCATGGCGGATTTCTCGCGTTTCGCACCTGGCTGCAGGGCCAGGCGCGCGAACACGCCGCGCATGCGCAACAGGCGACGGCCATACCACTTGCCGCGCGCCGCAAGCGCTCCGGGACACTGCCGCCATGAGCCATCCACCCTTGCCACCACAATCCGAGCGCCGCGCGCTGGCGATCGCCCAGGCCGTGTACGAAGCGTTCGAGGACTATCACGCGCGCTTTTCAGAAATCACCGCACGCGCCAAGCAGCGGTTCGAAACACGCGACTGGAGCGGCGCGCGCGAAGACGCGGTAGCGCGCATCGCGCTGTACGACCAATACATCGCCGAATGCATGTTGCGCCTGCGTGCAGTACTGCTGGGCCAGGCGCACGATCGCGCGCTGTGGATGCGTGCGCGCGATCATTACGCCGCCTTGCTGAGCGGGTTGATCGACCAGGAGTTGTACAAGACGTTCTACAACACCCTGACCCGGCGCTACTTCGGTACCCACGGCGTCGATGCCGATATCGAATTCATCGCCCTGGATATCGAACCGACCGACGCCATCACCGTGCCTGTTGCGCGCCACACCTATGCGGTCTCGCCCGGCCGCCTGACCGACATGCTGGTGCGGGTGCTCGGCGACTACGCGTTCGCCGTACCGTATGCGCACCGCACCCGCTGCGCGGCCGCCATCGCGGTGCGTCTGCTCGACGACCTTGCGCATTGGGGCGAGCATCCGGTGCGCAGCGTGGAATTACTGGAGACGGTGTTCTATCGCGAGCGGCGCGCGTATCTGGTCGGACGCGTGTTCGGCGAACATCGCTTTTCGCCGTGCGTGATCGCGCTGATCAACGACGAGGCAGGCCTGCGCGCCGAAGCGGTGTTGACCCGGCGCAGCGATGTCGCGCAATTGTTCAGTAACTCGCGTAGCTATTTTCAAGCCGACCTGTCCACTGTCGGCGACGCGGTGGTGTTCCTGCGCAGCCTGCTCACCCACAAGCCGGTCGATGAGCTATACACGATGCTGGGTCGCGCCAAGCAGGGCAAGACCGAGCGTTACCGCACGTTTTTCAGCCATTTTCAGGCGCATCCGTCCGAACAGCTGGTGCACGCCGACGGCACTCCCGGCATGGTCATGGTGGTGTTTACGCTGCCCAGTTATCCGCTGGTCTTCAAACTCATTCGCGACCGCTTTGCGTATCCCAAAACCATGAGCCGCGCGCAGGTAGAGGGCAAATACGAGCTGGTCTTCCAGCTCGACCGCATCGGCCGCCTGCTCGACGCGCAGCCGTATCGCTTCCTGCGCTTCCCCAAGGCGCGCTTTTCACCGGCATTGCTGCAGGAACTGCAGACCAGCTGCGCGATGAGCCTGAGCGAAGACGGCGACGATGTCCTGATCGCACTGTGCTATGTGCAGCGCCGGTTGCGCCCGTTGAATCTGTACCTGCGCGAACAATTGCCCGAAGCCGCGCATGCCGCAGCGCTGGACTACGGCCAGGCCATCAAGGACATGGCGCGCAACAACATCTTTCCCGGCGACATGTTGCTGAAGAATTTCGGCATTACCCGCCATCAGCGCGCGGTGTTCTACGACTACGACGAGCTGTGCCTGATCACCGAATGCAACTTCCGCGATTGGCCAGTACCCGCCACTTACGAAGAACAGATGGCCGCAGAACCCTGGTTCCATGTCGGCCCGCGCGACGTCTTTCCCGAGCGCTTCGCCTTGTTCATGGGCCTGCCCGCCTCGCAACTGGAAGCGGTCAAGCACCAGCACCCGGAACTGTTCGACCCACGCTGGTGGCGCGACCTGCAGAGCCGGCTGCGCGAAGACGATTATCCCGACACCCCGCCCTATGCGGAGTCGCGCAGGCTGGCCTAGAGCGTGTGATGTACGTTGAGATGAGTGCGAAGCGTCCCGTGGCGCGTCGAGACAAGGCGCGCCACGCGGTATCGGCGCGCCACCGGGCGCTTCCCGAAGGGTTGGTCGTCAGCGGCAGCGCGCACCGCGCAGCTTGCCTTGGCGCCAGCCAAGCTGGCGCTACGCAGCACCCGCTCCGCACCGCGGGCGGCCAACGCATCTCTTCTCAACATGCATGACACGCTCTAGTGATTTACCGGCAGCGGCAACACTGGTACAACGCACGCTACATCATCAGGGAGTGCGGTCATGCAATGGAAGCAGCGTTTCAGTCTTGGCATCTTGTTGGCATTGAGCAGCATCGCAGCGACGCAGGCACGTCCAGGCGCAGAACAGGCGCACATGCAGATTGAGGCCAGCATGAATGTGGCAGGCGAGTTGACCCTGACCCCGGACGGTACCGTCACGGCAGTGAAACTTGCCGACGAAGCGAGCTTGCCGCCGGCAGTGCGCGAGCGGATCAAGCGTTCGGTCGCATCGTGGCGCTTCGACCCTGTGCGCGACAACGGAAGCGCCTTGCCCGCGCAGTTGCCGATGAGCCTGCTGCTGGTCGCCAAACAGGGGGACGGGGAAAATTATCTGGTGTCGATCCGTAGTGCGCATTTTGGCGGCCAGGCGCAGGACGCGACGAGTGTGCGCACCAACGACATGCGGCCGCCGCGCTACCCCGAAGCGGCGTTTCGGGCCGGTGCCACCGGCGTGGTCTATCTGATGCTCAAGATCGGGCGCGACGGCAAGGTCCAGGATCTGATCGCAGAGCAAGTGAACCTGACATCCCTCGTGCCGGAATCCAAACGTGCACGGTTGCGCCAGGCGTTTGCCGATGCGGCCTCGACGAAGGCGCGTGCATGGACGTTTCTGCCGCCGACAGAGGGTCCGGACGTCAAGGCGCCGTACTGGGTCATGCGTGTTCCGGTCAGCTTCGACATCGGAACGTCGCCACCCGATCTGATCGCCGCACAACAGGCCCAGAAATGGCGTTCGTATCTGCCTGGCCCCCGTCAGGCCGCCTCATGGGATGAACAGCGCGGCGCAGCGACATCGAGCGACAGCCCGGATGCCCTGCCTGCCAGCGGGTTGTTCTCCGCACGCGGGGAAGGTGTTCGCCTGGTCACGCCGCTGCAAGGAAGTTGAGCGCGGCTCACAGAGCTGACAGAGAAGGCTAAAGCCTGCGCAACGGTCGCCTCGCACAAAAAAGCCCCGCAATGCGGGGCTTTTTCGTCTCGATGAACCGACTGGACTCAGCGCTTCATCGAACTGAAGAACTCGTCGTTGGACTTGGTGGTCTTCATCTTGTCCAACAGGAATTCCATTGCCGCGATTTCGTCCATCGGGTGCAGCAGCTTGCGCAGGATCCAGATCTTCTGCAGCAGTTCCGGCTCGATCAACAGATCTTCGCGGCGCGTGCCCGAACGGTTGATGTCGATTGCCGGGTACACGCGCTTTTCGGTGATGCGACGGTTCAGGTGCACTTCGCTGTTGCCGGTGCCCTTGAACTCTTCGTAGATCACCTCGTCCATCTTGCTGCCGGTTTCCACCAGCGCCGTGGCGATGATGGTCAGCGAGCCACCTTCTTCCACGTTACGCGCCGCACCGAAGAAACGCTTCGGGCGGTGCAGGGCGTTGGCGTCCACACCGCCGGTGAGCACCTTGCCGGAGCTGGGCACCACGTTGTTGTAAGCGCGCGCCAGGCGGGTGATGGAGTCCAGCAGGATCACCACGTCCTTCTTGTGCTCGACCAGGCGCTTGGCCCGCTCGATCACCATCTCGGCAACCTGCACGTGACGCGCAGCCGGCTCGTCGAACGTGGAGGAGATGACTTCGCCGCGCACGGTGCGCTGCATTTCGGTCACTTCTTCCGGACGCTCGTCGATGAGCAGCACGATCATGTGCACTTCGGGATGATTGGTGGTGATGGCCGTGGCCACCTGCTGCATCATCATCGTCTTACCGGCCTTGGGCGGGGAGACGATCAGCGCACGCTGACCCTTGCCCTGCGGTGCCATCAGATCCAGGATGCGGCCGGTGATGTCCTCGGTGGAGCCATCGCCACGCTCCAGACGGAAGCGGCGGCGCGGGAACAGCGGGGTCAGGTTCTCGAACAGGACCTTGTTCTTGCTCGCTTCCAGCGGCTCGCCGTTGATGGTGTCGACGATCGACAGCGCGAAATAGCGTTCGCCGTCCTTGGGGAAGCGGATGCGGCCGGACAGGTGGTCGCCGGTGCGCAGGTTGAAGCGACGGATCTGGCTGGGCGAGATATAGGTATCGTCCGGGCCGGCCAGGTAGCTGGCTTCTGCCGCACGCAGGAAACCGAAGCCGTCGGGCAGGATTTCCAGCACGCCATCGGCGGCAACGCCTTCACCGTGACGGGTCAGCACCTTGAGCAGGGCGAAGATCACGTCCTGCTTGCGCGCACGCGCCACGCCTTCCTGGATGTTGAGCTGGTCGGCGATGTCCAGCAGCTTCTGCGCCGGCATCTGCTTGAGGTCGCTCAGCGAATACACCGGAAAACCTTCCGGCACGGCCGGATGCGGACGCGCGATGAACGGCTCGTTGTTGCCGTCGGACGAGGGCATGCCGCCGTCGTTGCCGAAGCGGTCGCGCGGGCCGCGGTCGCGGCGGTTGCGGAACCGGTCACGGCGGTTGCCCTGCTGGTTCTGGCCTTGCTGGTTTTGTCCCTGACCCTGACCGCCCTGGCCTTGCTGATTCTGGCCGGCGTTCTGGTTCTGGCCCTGCTGCTGACCTTGGCCCTGGTTCTGGCCTTGATTCTGGTTCTGCTGTTGCTGCGCCTGGTTGAAGCGCTGCTGCTGCGACTGGCCACCCTCGCGGGGCTCGCCGTGGGTGTCGCCGCCGTGGCTGGCGCTGGGCGCCTGACCGGCGTGTGCGCCATCGCTGGACGTCTGCGCCGGTGCCGGATCGGCAGCGCGCGACGGTGCCTGCGGGGCACGGGGTGCTTCGGGTGCGGGACTGGTGGGCAAGGGCAGGTTGGGCTGCTGTGCGCCAGCCTCTTCAGTGGCGGCGGCGGTCTTGCTCACGCGCGGCTTGCGCACGCGCTTCTCGACGGGAGCGTCGACGCTGCTCCCGGTATCGGAGGAAGGATGATCGGACAAGTGCGTGATTCCTCGCTAAGGTGCGAGCGCCCAACTAGGGGGCGAACTGGTGGTAGATGGGAGTCTAGAAGAGCTTCTAGAGGGGTGCGGCGGCGCACGAACGTGTGCCGGACCAACTGACACTATCACCGCCGCGCGTGACCGCGCAAGCGTCTTCCCGGGCATGATTTAACTGCCGGCGCATCATCGGGCGCCCATTGCTGGACGCCCGCTTGCTCAGGCGGCCGCGCCACCCAGGGTCTTGTCGATCATCTGGGTCAGCTGGCCCTTGCCGACGGCACCGATCTGGGTCGCCTGCACCTGCCCGTCCTTGAACAGCAACAGCATCGGGATCGAGCGCACATGGTACTTGATGGCCAGCGCACGGTTCTGGTCCACATTCACCTTGGCGACCTTGAGGCGGCCCTGATAGGTGTCGGCCAGATCGTCCAGCACCGGGGCGATCATCTTGCACGGGCCGCACCACTCGGCCCAGAAATCCACCAGAACCGGTTCGCCCGATTGCAGTACAGCTGTGTCGAAGTCGGCATCGCCGACATGTTGAACCTTATCGCTCACCTTGGGTCTCCTGGAAACCAAAACGGCCCACCCGAACGGGCAGGCCGCTACATTGCGCTAAACTGGGGCATTGCGCGACTGAATCAAGTGTCAGTCCTGAAGCCGCGCTGTCCGCCACAACAGCCGCAGTTTGCGACGCTGTCGGCATCGATGCAAGCCGCGCCCGGGCTGCCCAGGGCGCCTCACGAAGACGGAATAATGA
Organism: Xanthomonas sp. A1809; assembly: GCF_017746015.1. Classification (NCBI taxonomy): domain Bacteria; kingdom Pseudomonadati; phylum Pseudomonadota; class Gammaproteobacteria; order Lysobacterales; family Lysobacteraceae; genus Xanthomonas; species Xanthomonas sp. A1809. The sequence continues at coordinate 62,095 of NZ_JAGHWZ010000012.1, forward strand.
GCGACAAACCGCTGACCGATGTGACCTTTTCCTCGTTCGATCTGCATCCGGCCTTGATCGCCGGGCTGGAGAGCGCCGGGTTTACCCGCTGTACCCCGATCCAGGCGCTGACCTTGCCGGTCGCGCTGCCGGGCGGCGATGTCGCCGGCCAGGCCCAGACCGGTACCGGCAAGACCTTGGCGTTCCTGGTCGCGGTGATGAATCGGCTGCTGATCCGCCCGGCCCTGGCCGACCGCAAGCCGGAAGACCCGCGCGCGCTGATCCTGGCGCCGACCCGCGAGCTGGCGATCCAGATCCACAAGGACGCAGTGAAGTTCGGCGCCGACCTTGGCCTGCGCTTTGCGCTGGTCTATGGCGGGGTGGATTACGACAAACAGCGCGAACTGTTGCAGCAGGGCGTGGACGTGATCATCGCCACCCCGGGCCGCCTGATCGACTACGTCAAGCAGCACAAGGTGGTCTCGCTGCACGCCTGCGAGATCTGCGTGCTGGACGAGGCCGACCGCATGTTCGACCTGGGCTTCATCAAGGACATCCGCTTCCTGCTGCGGCGCATGCCCGAGCGCGGCACCCGGCAGACGTTGTTGTTCTCGGCCACGCTCAGCCACCGCGTGCTGGAGCTGGCCTACGAGCACATGAACGAGCCGGAAAAGCTGGTCGTCGAAACCGAAAGCATCACCGCTGCGCGGGTGCGCCAGCGCATCTATTTCCCCTCCGACGAAGAGAAGCAGACGCTGCTGTTGGGCTTGCTGTCGCGCAGCGAAGGCGCGCGCACCATGGTGTTCGTCAATACCAAGGCGTTCGTGGAGCGCGTGGCGCGCACCCTGGAGCGGCACGGCTACCGGGTCGGCGTGCTGTCGGGCGATGTGCCGCAGAAGAAGCGCGAGTCGCTGCTCAACCGCTTCCAGAAAGGCCAGCTCGAAATCCTGGTCGCCACCGACGTGGCTGCGCGCGGTCTGCATATCGATGGCGTCAAGTACGTCTACAACTACGACCTGCCGTTCGACGCCGAAGACTACGTCCATCGCATCGGCCGCACCGCACGCCTGGGCGAAGAAGGCGATGCGATCAGCTTCGCCTGCGAACGCTATGCGATGAGCCTGCCGGACATCGAGGCCTATATCGAGCAGAAGATCCCGGTCGAGCCGGTGACGTCCGAACTGCTGACGCCGCTGCCGCGTGCGCCACGCGTGCCGGTGGAAGGCGAAGAGGCCGACGACGACGCTGGCGACAGCGTGGGCACGATCTTCCGCGAAGCGCGCGAGCAGCGCGCCGCCGAAGAACAGCGTCGCGGTGGCGGGCGCAGTGGTTCGGGCGGGTCGCGCAGCGGCAGTGGCGGTGGCGGTGGTCGCCGCGAAGGCGCCGGTGCCGATGGCAAGCCGCGTCCGCGTCGCAAGCCACGGGTGGAAGGCCAGGCGCCTGCAACTGCGGCGTCGACCGAACATCCGGTCGTTGCCGCAGCGGCGGGACAGGCACCTTCCGCGGGCGTGGCCGATGCCGAGCGCGCGCCACGCAAGCGTCGGCGTCGTCGTAACGGTCGTCCGGTCGAGGGTGCCGAGCCGGCAGTGGCATCCACGCCGGTTCCCGCACCTGCCGCACCGCGTAAGCCCACCCAGGTGGTTGCCAAGCCGGTGCGTGCCGCCGCCAAGCCGTCGGGCAGCCCCTCGCTGCTCAGCCGGATCGGCCGCCGACTGCGTTCGCTGGTCTCAGGCAACTGACCGTTTGCGGCACTGATCGCATCGCCGCGCATCGGCGATGCGACGCAAGCACTGACGCTCCGGCATAATCGCTGAATGACCGTTCTGCGTTTCGACAACGTCAGCAAGCACTACGCCGGTGGCCACCAGGCGCTGACCGATGTCAGCTTCGAAGTGGCCGATGGCGAGATGCTGTTCGTGACCGGCCACTCCGGCGCCGGCAAAAGTACCTTGCTCAAATTGATCCACCTCAGCGAACGCCCGAGTCAGGGCGCGGTACTGCTGGGCGAACGTAACTTGCTCAAGGTACGTGGCCGGCAGATTCCGCTGCATCGGCGCCAGGTGGGTGCGGTCTATCAGGACCACCGTCTGCTCAACGACCGCAGCATCGCCGAGAACGTGGCCCTGCCGCTGATCTTGCGCGGCACCCGGCGTGCCGAGATCGGCAAGCGCGTGCGCTCGGCATTGGAGCGCATCGGTCTGGCCCATCGCGAGAAAGCCCTGCCGTCGCAATTGTCTGCCGGCGAGCAGCAACGCGTGGGCATCGCGCGCGCCATCGTCGGCGAACCGCGGCTGCTGGTGGCCGATGAGCCCACCGGCAATCTCGACCCGGCACTGGCCGCGGAAATCATGCAGTTGTTCGCCGAACTTCCGGCCCGTGGCACCAGCGTGCTGGTGGTCAGCCACGACCTGGCGCTGCTCAAGCAGATGCGCAAGCGCGTGCTGATCCTGGATCACGGCCGCCTGGTCGACGACATCTCGCCGCAGGACCTGGCCGAATGAGCAAGCCCGCCAATACCGAAACCGTCGCGCCGTCGCGGCTCGGCGTCTGGATCGACCACCATCTGCACAGCATTGCCTTCAGCCTGGGCCGTGCGATGCGCAAGCCGTGGGCCACGTTGCTGACCATCGTGGTGATGGCCCTGGCCCTGGCCCTGCCGCTGGGGCTGTCGATCGCGCTGGATAACGTCAAGCTGCTGGCCGGCAGCGTGCAGCAGTCGCGCGAGATCAATCTGTTTCTGAAGGTCGACGTGGCTGCCGAGGCGGCGCAGGCGCTGGCCGGCGAGCTGCGTGCACGCCCGGATGTCGCCAAGGTCACGCTGCGCACGCCGGAGCAGGGCTTGGCCGCGCTGCGCGAGAGCGCCAAGCTCGATGAAGCGGCCGATGCGCTGGGCGACAACCCGCTGCCCACCTTGCTGATCGTCACTCCCGCCGATGCGACCGACGACGCGCAGCTGGCCAATGCGCTGCAGGCGCTGCCGCAGACCGATCAGGTGCAGCACGATGCGCTGTGGCGCAAGCGCCTGGATGGCTGGCTGCACTTCGGCGAGCGCCTGGTCCAGGTGTTGTCTGCCCTGCTCGGGATCGGTGCGGTGCTGGTGGTCGGCAACACCGTGCGGCTGGACATTCAGTCGCGGCGCGAGGAAATCGGCGTGCTGCAGTTGCTCGGCGCCAGCGATGGCTTCATCCGCCGCCCGTTTTTGTATCTGGGCGCGTGGTACGGACTCGGCGCCGGCGCTGTCGCGCTCGCTCTGATCGCCGCCTCGGGCCTGGCATTGCGTGCGCCGTTGGCGACATTGGCCGACAGTTACGGCAGTTCTTTTACCCTGCACGGGCTGGATCTGTTGCATTCTGCGATGGTGCTGGTCGGCACCTTAGTCCTGGGTTGGTTGGGTGCCTGGCTGGTGACCGGCCATTTCCTTCGCCAGACCCGTCCTACCGAGACCTGAGGCCTGCCATGCATCCACCAGATCTCAAACACCTGATCAGCGACGCACCGCGCGTGATGGTGGTCGATGGTTCCAAGTTGGTGCGCAAGCTGATTGCCGACGTGCTCAAGCGCGACCTGCCCAATGTGCAGGTGATCGGCTGTTCCAACATTGCCGAAGCGCGGCAGGCGCTGGAAGCCGGCGCCGTGGATCTGGTCACCACCTCGCTGTCGCTGCCCGATGGCGACGGCCTGACCCTGGCGCGCAGCGTGCGCGAAACCGCCGGGCAGGCCTATGTACCGGTAATCGTGGTCTCCGGCGATGCGCAGCAGCATCTGGTGGAGCGCCGATTCACCGAGTACGTCACCGATTATTTCGACAAGGCGCTGGGCCATGAAGCCCTGGCGACCTTCATCCGCGGCTACGTGCAGCCCGAGCCGGTGGTGGGGGCGACCGTGCTCTACATCGAAGACAGCCGCGTGGTGGCCGAGGCGACCAAGCGCATGCTCGAACGGCAGAGCCTGAAAGTGGTGCACGTGCTCACCGCCGAAGATGCCTTTGCGCTGCTCACCGCCGAATCGCTGGGCCGCACCGAACGCCGCATCGACGTGGTGCTGACCGACGTGACCCTGAAAGGCGAGCTCAACGGCCGCGACGTGGTCGAGCGTATCCGCATCGATTTCGCCTACGGCAAGCGCCGCCTGCCGGTGCTGGTGATGACCGGCGACACCAACCCGCGCAATCAATCCGACTTGCTGCGGGCCGGTGCCAACGATCTGGTGCAGAAACCGATCGAAGAGCGCCTGCTGGTGACCAAGGTGTTGTTCCAGCTGCGCCTGGCACGCCTGGAGGATCAGGCTGTCACGCTATGACTGAAGGGGAGGGACGCATCCAGCTGGAACCGTCGTGGAAGGCAAGAGTGGGCGACTGGCTGCTGCGCCCGCAGATGCAGGAGCTGTCGGCATTCCTGCGCCAGCGCAAGGCGGCCGGAGCACGGGTGTTTCCGCCCGGCCCGCAGATCTTCGCCGCCTTCGACGCCACCCCGTTCGAACAGGTCAAGGTGGTGATCCTGGGCCAGGACCCGTATCACGGCGAAGGTCAGGCGCATGGGCTGTGCTTCTCGGTATTGCCCGGCGTGCCGGTGCCGCCGTCGCTGCTCAACATCTACAAGGAGATCCAGGACGACCTGGGGATCGCGCGGCCGGATCACGGCTACCTGATGCCCTGGGCGCGCCAGGGCGTGCTGCTGCTCAATGCCGTGCTGACGGTGGAGCAGGGGCGCGCCGGCGCCCACCAGAACAAGGGCTGGGAAGGCTTCACCGATCATGTGGTGGACACCCTCAATCGCGAGCGCGAAGGGCTGGTGTTTCTGCTGTGGGGCAGCTATGCGCAGTCCAAGGGCAAGGTCATCGACCAGGCACGCCATCGGGTCTTGAAGGCGCCGCATCCTTCGCCGCTGTCGGCGCACCGCGGCTTCCTGGGTTGCCGGCATTTTTCCAAGACCAACGACCATTTGCGGCGGCGTGGTCTGAGCCCGATCGACTGGTCGCTGCCACCGCGCAGCGCGCTGGACACCACCTCCACCGGCGCCTGAACGACGCTGGCGGCATCTCGTTGCGCAACCAATTTGTCACGGTTTGCACAGGGGCTTGGTGATACCGTAAGCCTCGAATTTGGGGTGCCGGGCTGTAGAACACCGGTGATGCCAAACACCCGAACGTTCTATAAATGGAATGCTGGGAACTCTTTCTGTACCCGGCAGTCCAATAGTTCGACTGCTAAGATGGTGCCTATGAACCAGACTACCTCAACTGCCCTTGTGGCAAACAATCTCCCGATTCCCAGTGCGCTCGGTTCGCTGGACGCCTACATCGGTGCCGTGCACCAGATCCCGGTGCTGTCGGTCGATGAGGAGCAGGATCTGGCCCGTCGCTTCCGCGACGAGCTGGACCTGGACGCCGCGCGCGAACTGGTCCATTCCCACCTGCGCTTCGTGGTGCACGTGGCCCGCGGCTACAACGGCTACGGCCTGCCGCTGGGCGACCTGATCCAGGAAGGCAATATCGGCCTGATGAAGGCGGTCAAGCGCTTCGACCCAGACATGGGCGTGCGCCTGGTCAGCTTCGCGGTGCACTGGATCCGTGCCGAGATGCACGAGTTCATCCTGAAGAACTGGCGCATCGTCAAGGTCGCCACCACCAAGGCGCAGCGCAAGCTGTTCTTCAACCTGCGCAAGTCCAAGACCCGTCTGGGCTGGCTCAATGCGTCGGAAGTGACTGCGGTTGCCAAGGACCTGAACGTCTCCGAGCGTGAAGTGATGGAGATGGAGTCGCGGCTGTCCGGTCGCGATATCGGTTTCGACGCGTCGTCGGACGAAGACGACGATCACGGCCCGCCGTCGCCGGTGAGCTATCTGGTCGCCAATGAAGAAGACCCGTCGCAGGCGTACGAGCGTCACGACAGCGAAGACAACCAGCTGCAGCTGCTGCGCGAAGGCATGGCTGGACTGGACGCGCGCTCGCGCGACATCGTCAAGCGCCGTTGGCTGGATTCCGATTCCAAGGTGACGCTGCAGGAACTGGCAGACGAATACGGCGTCTCGGCCGAGCGTATCCGCCAGATCGAAGCCAATGCGCTGAAGAAGATGAAGGCGCTGTTCGTCGCCTGACCCTGTCGGTCTTGCGCGAGTGGTTGTACAGACGGCCCGGTTTTCCGGGCCGTTTGCATATGTGGTGTTACGCGATTGCTACTCCGGCGGGCGCGCCACCGGCAGATGCCAGCCGTAGCGGATGGCCATGAAGCGCAGGCCGAAACACACGCCGGCGCCGGTCGCCAACGACCAGGCCTGCGGCACATCCAGGACGTGCCCGATCGCGACCAGCCCGCCACCGGCGAGCGCGGCGACCGCATACAGTTCGGCCTGCAACACCACCGGCGTGCGTGCCACCAGCAGATCGCGCGCGATGCCTCCGCCGATGCCGCTGAGCATGCCCAGCAGCGTCGCGCTGAGTGGGCTGAGGTGATAGTCCAGCGCCTTGCTGGTGCCGTAGACCGCAAACAGCGCCAATCCGGCCGCATCGAAGAGTTGCACCGGGTTGCGCAGCCGCTCCACCGCTGCATGCCAATAGAACCCGGCCACCCCGGCCAGGCAGGCCACCAGCAGATACTGCGGCTGCACCAGCGCGGCCGGCGGGGTGGCGCCGATCAGCACATCGCGCACGATGCCGCCGGACACCGCTGCCGCGCAGGAGAGCACCAGCACGCCGAACAGGTCCAGGCGGTTGCGCACCGCCAAGGTCGCGCCGCTCAGGGCGAACACGAAGGTGCCGAGCAGATCCAGCAGGAACAGGACAGTTGCCACGATCGGGTCGTCGAATCAGGCCGCACAGCATCGCACGGCCTGCGCCGCTATCACCCGTCCTTGCTGCTGGGCGGCGGGTCGTCGGCGGCGCCGCCAAAGATGATGCGTGCGGCGCGCTGGTAGCTCCAGTACGCCATCGCCCAGTTCACCAGCACCACGAACCGGTTGCGGAAGCCGATCAGAAAGTACACGTGCGCAGCCAGCCAGAACCACCAGGCGACGATGCCGGACAACTTGAGCTTGCCCACATGCACGATGGCGGCCATGCGGCCGATCGTGGCCAGGTTGCCGTAGTCCTGGTAGCGAAACGCCGGGGCGGTCTGGCCGCGCTGCCGCGCCCGGATCGCCTTGGCGATGTGCTTGCCCATCTGCTTGGCGGCCGGCGCCACGCCCGGCACCGGGCGGCCGTCCTGCTGCACCGAGGCCAGATCGCCGCCGACGAAGATGTCCGGGTGGCCCGGTACGCTGAGGTCGGCCTCGACCAGCACGCGGCCGGCGCGATCCAGCGGCACGCCCAGCGTACGCGCCAGCGGCGAGGCGGCCACGCCGGCGGCCCACACCACGGTGCGTGCCGGCACGAAGGTGTCGCCGAGCTGGTAGCCCAAGGCATCGATCTGCGTGACCGGAGTTCCGGTGTGCACCTCCACGCCCAGACGTTCCAGCTGCTTGCGCGCCTTGGCAGTGAGATCTTCCGGAAACGAGGGCAGCACGCGCGGACCGGCTTCGACCAGGCGCACGCGCGCCTGCCGCGGGTCGATGTGGCGGAACTCGTTCTTGAGCGTGTGGCGGGCGATTTCGGCCAGGGTGCCGGCCAGTTCGACGCCGGTGGGCCCGCCGCCGACCACGGCAAAGCTCAGCCAGGCGGCGCGTGCGGCGGGGTCGGATTCGGCTTCTGCGCGTTCGAAGGCCAGCAGCAGCTTGCGCCGCAGCACCAGCGCGTCGTACAGCGTTTTCAGGCCGGGGGCGTGTTCGGCCCATTGGTCGTTACCGAAATAGGCATGGGTGGCGCCGGTGGCCAGCAGCAGCATGTCGTAGCCGAGCGTGCTGCCATCGGCCAACACCACCTCGCGGCGGTCTGGTGCGATATCGGTGACATCGCCGAGCAGTACTTCGACATTGCGTTGCTCGCGCAGGATGTGCCGGAGCGGCGCGGCGATGTCCGGTGCCGACAAACCGGCGGTGGCCACCTGGTACAGCAGCGGCTGGAACAGGTGGTGGTTCTGGCGGTCGACCAGGGTGATGCGGATGCCGGGGTCGTCGAGCGCGCGGGTCGCCCATAAGCCGGCGAATCCGCCGCCAACCACAACCAGACGCAGCGGAGCTTGGGAGGGGGGAGAGGTCATCGTGAGGTCCGATGGAGTGCGACGCGGGCCCAGCAGGATGCCGCATCGGCAATGAACATGCCGCGTGAGCGCGGCCCGCCTGCGGCATCATGTCGCATCTCCCGCTTCCGGCCAGCCCATGTCGTCGCTCCCGCCGCCGTTGCCGCCGTTGTCGTCTGTGCCACCCGCTGCACCGTCGCCGGCAGCTGTCGCCCCAAAGTCGCTCAGTAGTGTGGCGATCGGGCTGATTGGCGTGGCGACGTGCGTGGTGCTGATGGCGATGCTGGTGTTTGGCGCGCTCATCTGGTTGATGTCGACCGGCTGGTCGTTGTTTGCCGATCAGGCGCGCAGTGCGCTGCAGGCCGATGCCGTGGTGCAGGAACATATCGGGCAGATCCGCGACATGCGGGTGGATCTGTATCGCACCAGTCTGGCACCGGGGAGCGATGAGTTCGTGTTCGATGTGCAAGGCGATCGCGGCACCGGGCGCGTGCATGCCACCTGGGTCAGCGACGGTGCCGAACGCGAGATCCTGAGTACGGGCGTGCTCACGCTGCGCGATGGTACCGAGTACACATTGCCGGCCGAGACCGACGTGGAGGAGAGTGAGATGGACACCGACACCGACTTCAAGACCGAATCTGCGAACTCCCTGGAGCAATGAGCATGATCGACAACCCTGACAAACGCATCGCGCTGCTGATCGATGCGGACAATGCGCCGGCCGGAAAGATCGATGTGGTGCTGGCCGAAGTGGCGCGCTACGGCGTGGCCAACGTGCGCCGCGCCTACGGCAACTGGAAGAGCCCGCACTTGAAAGGTTGGGAGGCGGCATTGCACGACTACGCGATCCGGCCGATCCAGCAATTTGCCTACAGTTCCGGCAAGAACGCCTCGGACATGGCGATGGTGATCGATGCGATGGACCTGTTGTACGCGCGCAATCTGGATGGATTTGCGATCGTCTCCAGCGATGCCGATTTCACGCCGCTGGTGATGCGGCTGCTGACCGACGGCATGAAGGTCTATGGCTTCGGCGAGAAGAAGACACCGGCGCCATTCGTCAATGCGTGCTCCAAGTTCACCTATGTCGAGGCGCTCGGGCAACAGGCTGCAGCGGCCAGCGAAACGGCTGCCGGTCGCAAGGACGCCACCGCATTACGCAGCGATACGCGTCTGGTCCAAATGCTACGCAATGCGATCGTCAGCGCCTGCGAAGACGATGGTTGGGCGCTGCTGAGTGCGGTCGGCAAGCAGGTGGCCAACCAGGCCTCGTTCGATCCACGCAACTATGGCTATCGCAAACTCAGCGATCTGGTACGCGCGATCGGCTTGTTCGAGATCAGGCAGGACGAACAGGCGTTGTGGGTGCGCGACGCGCCCAAGGGTGGCGGCAGCGGCGCGAAAACTGCTGCGCCTGCCGCAGCGGCGCCGTCACCGGCCAACAAGCGCGCGGCGCGCGCGCCCGCCAAACCTGCTCCGGGGAAATGACGATGACGCATGCAGCCAGCGACCACACACCGCCGACGATCACGCTGTGGGGGCGTCGCAATTCCAGCAATGTACGCAAGGTGCTGTGGTGCGCCGAAGAAGCCGGCGTGGCCTACGCCTCGATCGAAGTGGGCGGCGCGTTCGGGGGCAACACCACGCCGGAATATCGCGCGCTGAACCCGAACGGGCTGGTGCCGACACTGCAGGATGGCGCGCTGGTGCTGTGGGAATCCAACGCGATCGTGCGCTATCTGGCCGCGCAATATGCGCCGGCGTTGTATCCGCATGCGCCGGCCGAGCGCGCGCTGGGCGACCGCTGGATGGATTGGACCACTTCCACTTTCGCTGGAGTGTTTCGCGACCTGTTCTGGGGCGTTTTGCGCACGCCCGAGGCCGAGCGCGATCACGCACGCATCGCTGCGGCGTTGACCCACTCGGGCGAGTTGCTCGCACGTGCCGATGCGGCATTGGTGCAACAGCCGTACCTGTCCGGCGAGCAGTTCGCGATGGGCGATATTCCGCTGGGCAGCTTCATCTACGCGTGGTTCGAAATGCCGATCGAGCGACCGGAATTGCCGCATCTGCAGGCGTGGTATGCGCGCCTGCGTGCGCGGCCGGCATACCGGCGCGCGGTAATGACCGCGCTGACCTGAGTGTCGCGCCGACGCTGAGTCAATGCGATTCATGACAGGCACCGCCTGAGCTGCCGACCCGGCACGTGCTGCAAGCAAGTGGGCCTTGTACATCACGCAGGCAGGTAGCCTGCAGTGTCGTAGGAGCGCACCCGGGCGCGAGGGCATTCCCGTCATGCCACATCGCGCCCGGGTGCGCTCCTACCAAGGATCACGCCACTGCGCTCAATGACCTGGGCACAGCGCGCAAGACGTGGGTCTGGCTTCTGCTCCATGGTCGAGACGCCGTGCGCTAATACAAGTCGATCGGGTCCACATCCAGCGACCAGCGTACACGGCGGGCTTGCGGTAGCGTATAGATGGCCGGCAGTTGGGTGTCGAGCAGGCGATGCAATGCCGCGCGTTGTTGCGCCGACAACAGCAACTGCGTGCGCTGGAAACCGGCGCGGCGCGGCATCGGTGCCGGCATCGGGCCGTAGCATTCCACCGCGGCAAACGCCGGCGATTGCGTGCCGGGGTCGGCGCTGGTCAAACCGCGCACCGCCAGCAGGAATTGATTGGCTGCGGCCACATCCTTGGCTTCGGCACGGAACAAGGCCAGGTGCGCGAAGGGAGGGAATCCGGCCGCTTCGCGCTGCTGCAGTTCGGCGTCGGCGAAGGCGTGGTAGCCGCCATTGACCAGGGTCTGCAGCAACGGGTGTTCGGGGTGATGGGTCTGCAACCAGACTTCGCCCGGCCGGTCGGCACGCCCGGCGCGTCCGGCTACCTGGATCAACTGCTGGGCCAGTTTTTCGGCGGCGCGGAAGTCGGCCGAGAACAGGCCTTCGTCGATGCCGACCACCACCACCATGGTCAGCCGTGGCAGGTCGTGGCCCTTGGCCAGGATTTGCGTGCCCACCAGGATGCCGGCCTCGCTGCCCAGGCGCGCCAGCTGGGTCTCCAGTGCGTCGCGACGCTGGGTGGTGCTGCGGTCGATGCGCACCACCGGGACGTCCGGAAACGCCTCGGTCAGGCGTTCCTCCAGTCGCTCGGTGCCGATGCCCTGCGGCTGCAGCGCGAGGCTGGCGCAGGCCGGGCAGGCCAGCGGTGCAGGTTGGCGCGCGCCGCAATGGTGGCACTGCAGACGGCGGCCGCCGGCATGCACGGTCATCGGGGTCTGGTGCAGCGGCGTGCTGCAGCGCTGGCAGGCCGCGGTCCAGCCGCAGTCGTGGCACAGCAGCACCGGTGCATAGCCGCGGCGGTTCTTGAACACCAGGACCTGTTCGCCGCGCGCCAGGGTGGCGCCGATACCGGCCAGCACCTCGGGCGACAGGCCGTCCTTGAGCGGGCGCTTGCGCACGTCGAGCACGCGTACGCGCGGCGGGCGCGCTTCGCCGGCGCGCCGCGACAGGCGCAGATGCTGGTAGCGGCCGGAATAGGCGTTGTGCAGGCTTTCCAGCGATGGCGTTGCACTGCCCAGTATCACCGGCACATCCAGCGCCTTGCCGCGTACCAAGGCGAAATCGCGCGCGTGATAGCGGATGCCGTCCTGCTGCTTGTAGCTGCCGTCGTGCTCTTCGTCGATCACGATCAGGCCGGCGTTGGGCAGCGGGGTGAACACCGCCGAGCGGGTGCCGACGATCAGCTTTGCCTCGCCACGCCAGGCCGCCGCCCATACCCGCGCGCGTTCGCCGTCGGACAGACCCGAGTGCAGTGCGTGCACCGGCACGCCCAGGCGGGTACGGAAGCGGCCCAGGGTCTGCGGGGTCAGGCCGATCTCCGGTACCAGTACCAACGCCTGCTTGCCGGCGGCCAGGCAGTCGGCAATGGCCTGCAGGTAGACCTCGGTCTTGCCGCTGCCGGTGACGCCGTCGAGCAGGTAGGTGGCAAAGCCACTGTGCGCGCGGATCGCGGTGGCGGCGGCCTGCTGTTCGTCGTTGAGCGGCGGGCCGCTGCCGGGACGGGGCGGGATGCTGTCGGCCGGCACCGCCACGCGCTCGGCGTAGTGGCGTTTGGCCAGGCTGCGCGCTGCCTGCCGCCATTGCGGCAGTAGTGGATCCAGTTGCTCTTCGCCCACTGCGCCGGTGAGCAGCAGGGTCGCCAACAGGGCGGGACGGCTGCCCGCGCGCAGGCTGGCGGCACCGCTGTGGCCGGCTTCGGTCAGCTGCCAGGCCCAGGCGTGGGTGTCGGCCAGCGGTTCGCCGCGGCGCAGCGGGCCGGGCAGGGCGCTGGTCTGGGCCTCGCCGAGCGGGGCGTGGGTGTAGCGGGCCAGCCAGTGCAGCGAGCGGGCCAGTTCATCCACCAGCAGCGGGGCCTGGTCGCACCACGCCAGTGCCGGGCGCAAGCCGTCGGCCGCGGGCAGTTGCCCGATCTCCACCACCACCCCGACCAACTCGCGCGGCCCGAACGGCACCCGCACCCGGCAGCCGACCCGCGCCGGGTCCGTCAACGGCGCATCGGTCGGAGGCAGATAGTCGAACAACTGGGGCAGCGGCACCGGCAAGGCGACGCGCAGGGTGGCGACGGTCGAAATCATCCGACCAGTCTACCGACCCTGTCCAGAGGCCGGCGGCCGCCCCCGAATCGGCCCGAATCCAACCCGAGGCAGCGGCCGCGTTTCTGTGACGGAAGTGATAAATACGACGTAAACCTATGTGAGGGTTAAGGAAACGGGTTTATCCACACTGGCTGTGGATAAACCTGTGAATTAGTGTCGTGCTCCACGCTGTGACGATGGATTCACTAGCCTCTGCAACCTCTTGGACATTTTTTAGCCAACATGCATAAGTCAATAAATTTCAATCACTTAGGCGTGAAACACGAATGCAACAAAGAAAAAACAACAGTTGACAGACGCCTGCGTATCGGTATGTCTGCCGCTGTGCACAACCCGCCGCGGCGGCAGGCACGGCCGGTGTGAAGGCGGAGCGGGGCCGGGCCGATCTGTCAAGCCGTCGGCGGGGGCCAATCGCGTCGGTATCATGCCGGCCGATGCTGGAGTTCTCATGACCGTAGTCCCCGACGCCCCCGTGACCCCTGCCGCGCTATCTGCCTTCTTGCGCGGTGTCGAACGCCGGGGTCTGGTGCTCGCACAATTGCAATGCGGCGACGTGGCCGCCGCCGAGCGCGCACTCGCAGCGGCCTTGCGCGCCTTCAGCAGCCAGGCGGCAGGTCGGCCGATGGCAAGCTGGCCGATGCGCTTCTGGAGCCTGCTGGCCACCGCGCCACCGCTGCGGCGCGAGCCGATGCCGGGCACGTGGCTGCCCCCGTTCACCGTCTTGGGCCGGATGCAGACTGCCGACCGCCTGGCGCTGCTGCTGCGGATCGTGGCCGGGCTGGAAGAAGGCGTGGCCAGCGAGGTGCAAGGCGTCGAAGCGGCGGACTACCGGCAGTCGCTGGCGCGTGCCTGCCCGCGCGATGCCGCCGGCAATCCGGATGCCCAGGCCTGGCGGGCCCTGGCAGAAGCGGCGCAAGTGGAACTGCGCGACCTGAGCCCGGCCCAGTTGACCCGGCTGAGCCAGCTCCGCGATTCGGCCCTGGCCGGAATGCCGCTCACTGCCGCGCCGGCCGAGCCGGCACCGGCGCCGCGCCGTCCTGCCGCTGCCCGGGCCCGACGGCAATGGCGGTGGCCGCAGCTGGAGCGCCGCCACGCCGGCATGGCGTTGGGCGTGCTGGCGGTGGCACTGCTGCTGGCGGGGTTGGGCTGGTGGTGGGCCCACCGCCGGCCCGCGCTTCCTCCCGAGCCTGTCTCCCAGGCGCCTGCCGGCGTGCTGCACGTGACCGACGCGGCGCCGGTACTGGTGGAGGAACTCCCGGCGGCCGACCTGCCGGATGCCGTGGCCACGCCGGGCCTGGATCCGCGCGACCAGGCGATGCTGGCCGACCCGGATCTGGAGCTGGCCCGCGCTGCGGACTTCTACGCCTGGTATGCCGCCGGCCACCCGGTGCCGGTTGATGAATCCGGTGCGCATGCCACCGCAGCCGAGCAACCTTCCGCCGCTTTGGAGACGGTCGATGATGAAACCAACTGACTGGTGCGGCCTGCTGCTCTGCGCGTTTGCCGGCGTCGCCGGCGCGCAGCGCTTGCCGACGCCGCTGGAAGAATCGGCCGCTGCGCCGGCCGCGTCCACTTCCGCTGCCGCAGTGCCGAGTACATCGCCGAGCGCCGCGCAGCAACGCGCACGCTGGGCAGCGATGACGCCTGCGCAGCAAGCCGAGCTGCGTGCCCGCTATGCCGCCTGGAAGGGGCTGACGGCCACAGACCGCGTGGTGTTGCGCCAGGCACGCGAGCGGCTGCAGGCCTTGCCGGAGGATCAGCAACGCGCGCTGCGCACCCAGTTCGGCGCGATGGATCGCCTGCATCGCGACGGCTGGCGCCTGGGCTCGCAGGTGGGGGCGTTCTATGCCCAGTTGCAGCCGTTGATCGGCTACGTGCAGCCCGCCCAGCGCGAGGCCATGCTGGCCGCGCTGCGCAGCCTGGACGCCGGCCAGCTGGAGCAACTGGCGGTGCTGGCACAGCGCACCCCGCCCCAGGAGCGCGACAGCCTGCGCGAGGCCTTCCTGGCCGAAGCGCCGGCCACGCGCAGCATCTGGTTGAAGCGCCAACTGGCGCGTTGATCGCTCGCGTGCCGTCGGCGCGCGCAATGCCTTTCAGTGTTGCGCCGGTCATATCCGTTCTAGCTGTGCCTGCCCCATAGCGCCGCTTCAGACGCGCCGCACCCAGGCCCGGCATCGCTGCGTCGCGCTGCAATGCGGCTGTCTTAGCGCAACCGTCTGCGCAGTCAGCGCGTCAAAGACGCGCCAGACTGGCCACCATCAACAGCGCAGCGGCCACCGTCACCAACACCAACACCAGATACACCCCGCTCAGGCCGATGTACTTGAGCACGGTGACCAGCCAGGACTGCGCGTACACACGCCGCTGCATCCACAGCAGATACACCGGCATCCAGAGCGTCAGCCCGAACTGCGCGACTCCGATACTCCAGGTGATCGGGCTGGCGACGTGCGCCAGCGCATCGCTGAGCAGCGACAACAGCAGTTGCGTGAGCAGGTTCAGGCACAGGAAGGCGTGGCTATACAGTGCCAGCACCAGATGCTCCAGATACACCTGCCCGCTGCGCACGTAGAACACCCGCAACAGCAGTGCAAACAGCGGCACCAGCACCAGCAATGCAGACGGCACCGCTGCGAAGAATGCGTTGTAGAGCAGTTGCGGGTCGCTGCGCAGTCGAGGCAGGTTGTCGCGGATATGGCGAAGTTGGGTATTGATCCAGCGGTTGGCGAACTGCGGTAGTGCCGCATAGTGCAGTGGGTTGCTCACCGGGTCCCACGGCTTGCCCATGACCGAAAAGAACGTGCTATCGCTGTCTGCCTCTGCGGTGGGCACGGCGCTGGTCGGACGCGCGTCGGCCTGCAGCTGCGTCAGACGACGTTGCGCTTGCGCATTGGCACGCGCGATGCCGGCGTCCACGCGCTCGCGTGCGATGCCGCTCGGCACGGCCGCGCGCGTCTGCGTCAGCGCGTCGACCAACTGCCTGCGTACCGCTTCCACCTGCGCCGGCGTGCGTGCCTGTGCGAAATCCTTGGAAACCGTGGTCTGGCTGGTGCCGGGCGCGGCGGCGATATCGCTGTCTGCGGCGGACGCATGCACGGCGATGCGCGCGATGAAGAACGTCAACAGGCTCAGTACCAGGAACAGCCGCATCGGCGCCACGTACCGCACGCGTTGGCCGCCCAGGAAGCGTTGGGCCACGCGTCCGGGCACCAGCAGGTCGCGCAGGGTGCGGAAAATGCGCCCATCCAGATGCCAGAACGATTCGAAGACTTCTTCCACCGCATGGGCGACGCTGCGCACCGGGTTGTGCGCGCTTTGCCCGCAGGCGTGGCAGTACGCCCCCTGCAAGGCAGTGGCACAATTTTCGCAGTCTGTGGGAGGGTGCGCGGTCGAATGCGGTGACATGAGCCAGGTCCGGTTGGCGAGTCGGGGAAGGCGCGTTGCCGTCGACCTGATCCCGAAAGAACGGCGTTGGCGCACGCGTACAACGGTCTCCCGCGCCGGCCCGGTTGCAGCAGCCTTCGCGTTTTGCCCGCACACACAGTCGCGCAGCGGGCTCTACCCAGCTGCGCGGCAAGGCCGCAGTCGGAAAGTAGGCGTAAGATAGCCGGCCCGCGCGACCCGGTGCCAGCGCCTCCCGGCACGGCCGTAGTCCGCGCAGCGATCGGTTGTCATGTCTGTTTCTTCTGCACCCCCGTCCGCGACGCCAGGCTTCGCCTCGGAAGTGCGCACCACCGGCCTGCTTGCGTTGCCGCTGGTGCTCGGCCACGTTTCCACCGGCCTGATCGGTTTTGTCGACAACGTCATCGCCGGCCACCACGGCACCGCCACGCTGGCTGCAGTCACCATCGGCACCTCGCTGCTGTGGCTGCCGATGCTGGTGCCGATCGGCACCTTGATCTCGTTGACTGCCTCGGTCTCGCAATTGCTCGGCGCCGGCCGCGAGCGCGAGATCGGGCCGCTGTTCCGGCAGGCGCTGTGGCTGTCGCTGGGGCTGAGTGCGCTGATGTTCGTGTTCCTGAGCGTGGTGCCGCCGTTGCTGCCCACCTTCGGGATTGCAGCGGACATCGTGCCCGGCGCCACCGCGTTCCTGCACGCGGTGCGCTGGGGCGTGCCGGCGCTGACCTTCTACTTCTGCATGCGCTATCTCAGCGAGGGCATGCACTGGACGCTGCCGACCATGCTGCTGGGCTTTGGCGGCCTGCTGGTGCTGGCACCGGTGGGCTATGCGCTGACCTATGGCAAGTTCGGCTTCGCCGAACACGGTGCCGAAGGTCTGGGCATCGCCTCGGCCATCACCATGTGGGTGCAGGCGAGCGTGTTTGCGCTGTATCTGTGGCGCGCACGGCGGTTTGCGCATCTGCACTTGTTCGCCCACCTGGAAGGACCGCGCTGGCGCGCCATCGGCGAGTTGCTACGCACCGGCTTGCCGATCGGCAT
This sequence comes from Xanthomonas sp. A1809, assembly GCF_017746015.1. Classification (NCBI taxonomy): domain Bacteria; kingdom Pseudomonadati; phylum Pseudomonadota; class Gammaproteobacteria; order Lysobacterales; family Lysobacteraceae; genus Xanthomonas; species Xanthomonas sp. A1809. The sequence continues at coordinate 79,283 of NZ_JAGHWZ010000012.1, forward strand.
CACCGTGTTGATGGAAGGCGGGTTGTTCATCGTCACTGCGTTGTTGATCGGCCGGCTGGGCTCCACCGAAGCGGCCGCGCACCAGATCGCGATCAACGTCGCGCAGTTGTGTTTCATGATCCCGATGGGCGTGGCCGAGGCCACCACCGTGCGCGTGGGCCACGCAGTGGGCCGCGGCGACCCGCTGGCGATGCGGCGCGCGGCCTGGGCCGGCTATGCGATCGTGCTGGGCACCCAAGCGCTGTCGGCCAGCGCACTGTTGCTGGGCCACGATGCCATCGTCGGCGTCTATACCGACGACGTGGCCGTGGCCGCGCTGGCGTCGGTGTTGCTGCTGTTTGCCGCCACGTTCCAGTTTCCCGACGGCATCCAGGTGCTGTCGGCCGGCGCGCTGCGCGGGCTCAAGGACACCCGCGTGCCGATGTTCCTGGCGATGTTTTCGTACTGGGGCGTGGGCATGCCGATCGGCGCCGGGCTCGGCCTGGGGCTGGGCTGGGGACCGAAGGGCATGTGGGTGGGCCTGATCCTGGGCCTGACGGTGGCCTCGATCCTGATGGGGCTGCGCTTCCGCCAGACCAGCCGGCGGCTGACCGCCACCGTGACACCCTGACTTCCAGCGCATGCCGCGCGCGCTGCGCAGCCGGTATGCTGGGCACCATCGATCTGTATGCAGCGTCTTTCGACGGAGCTTTCCATGAACCACCCCGTGCGTCGCAATCCCATCGCCAGCTTCTTCGTCGGCCTGTGGGATGTGATGAATTTCACCCGGCGCCTGATTTTCAACCTGGTGTTCTTCGGGTTCCTGTTCCTGCTGTTGCTGGTGTTCGTGGTGGCGCTGGCGCGTGGCGATGGCACCAAGCCGTTGGCCGAGCGCACCACCCTGGTGATCAACCCGGAAGGTACGCTGGTCGAACAATTCAGTGCAGACCCGGTCAGCCGGTCCCTGGCCAAGGCGGTCGGCGACAAGAGCGCCGAAGAAGTGCAACTGCGCGACCTGGTGCGCGTGATCGAGGCGGCGGGCAAGGACCGCAAGATCGAGCGCGTGCTGTTGAACCTGGACAAGCTGCAACCGTCCGGATTTGCTTCCCAACGCGAAGTGGCCGTCGCATTGCAGAAGTTGCGCGCCTCCGGCAAGCAGATCGTGGCCTTCAGCGAGAGCATGAGCCAGGGCCAGTACCTGCTCGCCGCACAGGCCAACGAGGTGTATCTGGACCCGATGGGCAGCGTGTTGCTGGAAGGCCTTGGCCGCTATCGCCAGTACTTCCGCGAAGGCCTGCAGGACAAGCTCGGTGTGGACGTGCATCTGTTCCGCGTCGGCGAGTACAAGTCTGCAGCCGAGCCGTACATCCTGGACGCGGCCTCGGCCGATGCCAAGGAAGCGGATTTGTTCTGGATGAACGATGTGTGGCAGCGCTATCTGGCCGACGTGGGCACCGCGCGCAAGCTGAGCCCGGCGCAGCTGGCTGCCGGCATCGACACGCTGCCCGAAGGCGTGGCCGCCGCCGGTGGCGACCTGGCCAAGTTCGCGCTGCAACAGAAGCTGGTGGACGGGCTCAAGACGCGCGAAGAAGTCGATGCGCTGCTGGTCAAGCGCGGTGTGGCCGACAGCGATGCCGACAGCGGTTTCCGCAATATCGGGTTCAACGATTATCTGAGCCAGCTGCAGGCGCAGCGTTCGCCGATGGATAGTCGCCCGCAGGTGGCGGTGGTCGTGGCAGCGGGCGAGATCAGCGGTGGCGAACAGCCGGCCGGACGCATCGGTGGCGAGTCTACGGCGGCGCTGTTGCGCCAGGCGCGCGACGACGAGGAAGTGAAGGCGGTGGTGCTGCGCGTGGATTCGCCCGGTGGCGAAGTCTTCGCCTCCGAGCAGATCCGCCGCGAAGTGGTTGCGCTCAAGCAGGCCGGCAAGCCGGTGGTGGTGTCGATGGGCGATCTGGCCGCGTCCGGCGGTTACTGGATCAGCATGAATGCCGATCGCATCTACGCCGACCCGTCGACCATCAGCGGCTCCATCGGCATCTTCGGCATGGTGCCGAACCTGACCCGCGCGCTGGACAAGATCGGCGTGCACACCGACGGCGTGGCCACCACGCGGTTCGCCGGTGCGTTCGACATCACCCGTCCGCTGGATCCGGCTGCCGGCCAGGTCATCCAGGCAGTGATCAACAAGGGCTACGCAGACTTCACCGGCAAGGTGGCGCAGGCGCGTCACCAGTCGGTGGAGGCGATCGACAAGGTGGCGCGTGGCCGTGTGTGGAGCGGCGCGCAGGCCAAGGAGCGTGGATTGGTGGACGCGTTCGGCGGCATGTCCGAAGCGGTGGCCGATGCGGCCGACCGCGCCAAGCTGAGCCGCGGCAAGTTCCGCGTGCGCTATGTGGAAAAGCCGGCCACGCCGTTCTCGCAGTTCATGAGCGGGTTTGCCGGCAGCCGCATGGGCGCCTGGATGCTGGGCGACTCGGGCATGGCGCGCGCGCTGCTGGCCCGCTCGTTGCCGGAAGTGGATACGCAGCTGCGCTTTGTCGAAAGCGCCGTGCACGACAGCAAGGCAGGCGGCACGCCGGTCAAGTCGCTGGCCTACTGCTTCTGCGGGTTCTGACGCGTTGCGCTCAGTGCGCACTTGATGCATCGACAACGCCGGCCATGTGCCGGCGTTGTTGTGCGCGCGCGGATGATGCGGTGGTTTGAACGGCCGAACGAACGAAGCAGACGGCAAGACCCACGCAGCAATCGTCGAGCGCGCAACCATCAGCCACTCGCATCGCGCATGTCGTGCTGAGTGCAGTTACAGCCTTGGCAGGCGTTCACCGGTGGCTATTGGCACATCCGTGCGCTGATTGGCACCAACTGCAGGCGCTTCAGGGCGCCAGTTCACCGGTTGCCGAGGTTTTGCTACTGCGTGGCGGCATCGATCGCCTTGCGCTGATCGTCGGCCGCCTGGTCGGTTGCGGCCTGCACCGCGTGCGCCTTGTTCAACGGTTGCTGGATGTGGCCGCGCAAGGCGGTGGCTTGCGGATCGGGCTTCTGATCGGTGGGCGCGGGCTGCGGCCGCTGACAGGCGCCCAGCGACAACGCCAGACCAACCGCAAGCATCCAATGCATCTTCATCGTCGTGACCTCGCTTGGGGTGGCGTTATCCTAGAGCGTGTTATGTACGTTGAGGTGAGTGCGAAGCGTCCTGGCGCGTCGCGACAAGGCGCGCAAAGCGGTATCGGTGCGCCACAGGACGCTTCCCGGCGGGTTGGCCGCCAGCGGCATGGAGCAGGCGCCGCGCGGCTTGCCTTGGCGCCAGCCAAGCCGGCGCCGCGCAGCACCCGCTCCGCACCGCTGGCGGCCAACGCATCTCATCTCAACGTGCACAACACGCTCTAACGCCCGGGCCACGCATGCGCGTCAACTGCGTTGCAGCGGCCGTTTCCTGCGCTTTGAAGAGGATTACCACGTGACAACGCACCGTTGGCGGCTGGATGGACAGACCGCCCTCATCACCGGCGCCAGTGCCGGGATTGGTCTTGCCATCGCGCGCGAGCTGCTCGGCTTCGGTGCCGACCTGCTGATGGTGGCGCGCGATGCCGATGCCCTGGCGCAGGCGCGCGATGAGCTTGCCGACGAGTTTCCCGAGCGCGAACTGCACGGGCTGGCCGCCGATGTCTCCGACGATGAAGAGCGCCGCGCGATCCTGGATTGGGTGGAAGACCACGCCGACGGCCTGCATCTGCTGATCAACAACGCCGGCGGCAACGTGACCCGCGCCGCGATCGATTACACCGAAGACGAGTGGCGCGGCATCTTCGAAACCAACGTGTTTTCCGCATTCGAACTGTCGCGTTATGCGCACCCGTTGTTGGCGCAACACGCAGCCTCGGCCATCGTCAACGTCGGCAGCGTCTCGGGCATCACCCATGTGCGCAGCGGCGCGCCGTACGGCATGACCAAGGCGGCGTTGCAGCAAATGACGCGCAACCTGGCGGTGGAGTGGGCCGAAGACGGCATCCGCGTCAACGCGGTGGCGCCGTGGTACATCCGCACCCGCCGCACCTCCGGTCCGTTGTCGGATCCGGACTACTACGAACAGGTCATCGAACGCACGCCGATGCGTCGCATTGGCGAACCGGAAGAAGTTGCCGCGGCGGTGGGTTTTTTGTGTCTGCCGGCTGCCAGTTACATCACCGGCGAATGCATCGCGGTGGACGGCGGCTTCTTGCGCTACGGGTTCTAGCGCAGGCGACACATACCGCCTGGTTCCGAGTGGATGCGCATGGACGCAGAGCTTGCATGTTCATGCACCATGTTCATGCACCCGCCCATGCTGCGCGTCGTCTTTCAGCCAAATGGCGATTGCCCGCCAACCGTCCAGACCCGTTGGCTCATCGCGCGACAGGCGTGCTCAGGGCGTGGCGGCCGGATTGGCGCAACGGCTCTCGTCGAGAACCCGGCGCATCTGCTCATAGCGTTGTTTGCGTTCGGCCGACTGCGCTTCATCGGAGAAGCGCCAGGTGGATTCGGCCTGCTCGGCGCGTTTGCGCCAGGCCTCGCACAGGCTCTGGTCCGGCACCGGCGCGCAGCGGTCGGTGACCACCTCGCAGGCGCTGCCGCCCCCGGTGGCCGGGCCGCCGGCCAGATTGGTGGTCTGCATCGGCAGGCAGCGCGTGGCCGGTTCGCGGTCTTCGGTAAAGTAACGTCCGTTGTCGTGTGCGGTGCACTCGAACAGCGGCGGCGGTGGAAGGGTCGATGTCGAGGTAACCGTCGGTGCTGGCAGTGCGGCGGGCGTGGCCGGTGCAGCGGGTGCCGATGCAGCCGCCTGCGCAGCAGCCCGTGGTTGCGCCGCTGGCATCGCAGGTGCGGGCGCTGGGTTGGTAGCGCCGCCGGGCGCGAATGGCACCGCCGCCGGTGCGGTCATCAGCTTCTTCTGTTGTTGCATGCCCTTCGGGCACGGCATGTTCTGCACCGTCAGTGCGCCAGTCGGATCGGTACAGCGATAGATGGCCACTTCCTGCGCGCCGGCCAGCGAACCGAGCGCCATCATGCTGAGCGTCATTGCGCCCAATAACGGCCAGCGCCTCATGCGCCGCCGCAGTCGCGTTGCTGGCGTGCCTCGATGCCGCGCTGTTCGCGGCTGAGATCCTCGCGCTCGCTCTGCAGCGCGCTGTTGTAGCGGCGGATCAGCTCCCAACGGCGGTCGGCCAGCCGCGCGCAGACTTCCTGTGCGGGCAGGGCGTGGCATTCGTCGCGGATCTGCACGTTGCCGTACGGCACGATGACCGTGCCGCCGTATCCGCCGCCGTTGTAACCGCCCTGATAGCCGCCTTGGTAGCTATCTACGCCGAAGCTTGCGCTGCCGCGGACGCTTCCTCGTCCGGAGCCGCCCTGCACCGAGATCGCCGGACGCGGGCTCACCGAGATCGGTGGACGCTGGATGCCGCCACCGCCGCGGACCGGGGGAGCAATGGTGTTGCCCACATAGGCGGGCCCCCAGGTCGGCACCCAGCGCGGATTGCCTTCCGGGCTGTCGCTTGTGTAGCGGTTGCCGTCTTCGGTGGTGCACTCGTACATCGGCTGTGGCGGTTGCACGGTAACGATGCGGACCTCATGCGTGGGCGCTGCGGCGACCGGTGCCGGCGGCTCCACGCGCGCTGGACGCGGCGGCGGGTCTTGCGGCCGTTGCAGATCCAGCACCTGCTGGCGACCGCTGCTGCAGGGTGCATCCTGCAGGGCGACAGTGCCGGTGCTGCTCACGCAGCGATAGACCCGCACATTCGGGTCGGGTTTGCTCGCGGTGGTGGCGGCCGACGCCGGCAGCGCCGCGGCGAGCAGCAGAAGAGTCAGGACGGTACGCATGACTGCAGTGTGCGCGTCTGTGCGGCCGCCGCAAAGGGGGTGCGGCTGAACGAACGCTGTGCAGGGGCGAGGCGACAACGCGCCGGATGGCTGCGGCCTGCTTCCGGAATGCCAGCAGTGGCCGGGTAGGCCGCCAAGGGCGACGGCCCGGAACATTCGGCGTGGGGATAGACGACCAATGGACCCGCCGCGCGCGCCTCATGGCTGCGCGGCCGTTTCTCGGCCGCACTCAGTCGCGCAGGATCTGCCCGCTGCGTGCGTCGCGGATCTGGGTCGGCTGCGCCAGGGCGCCGGTCTCGCCATCCACCACGCCGTCGATTGTCGCCAGCAATGCCGGATCCAGGGCGGCACGGCTGCGCGCTGGCGGCTCGCCGGCCAGGTTGGCGCTGGTCGACACCAGCGGCGCCCCCCAGGCCGCGCACAGCGCTGCCACCACGGGATGCGCGCTGATGCGTACCGCTAGCCCATCATGTTCGCCGGTGACCCAGCGCGGCGCCCGAGCGGTGACCGGCAGGATCCAGGTGTGCGGGCCGGGCCAGCTGGCCAGCACGTCCTGCCGGCGTGCCGGCTCCAGTGCGTCGATGTCGACCCAGTCGCGCAGCAGGTCCACGCTCGACGCCACCACGATCACGCCTTTCTCCACCGGGCGCCGCTTGATCTCCAGCAGCCGCAGTACGGCCGCCTCCTGGCGCGGGTCGCATCCCAGTCCCCACACCGCTTCGGTCGGGTAGGCGATCACGCCGCCCTGCGTCAGTGCGGCGACGGCGCGATCCAGGTCGAGTGTGTCGGTCATGTGCGCCTCTCAGCCTGCGGCCTTGCTCACGGTTTTCTTGACCACGCGCTTGGCGGCCTTCTTGGCAGCGGTCTTCTTGGCCGGCGCCTTCTTGACGGCGGTCTTGCTGGCTGCGGTCTTGGTCGCGGTCTTCTTGACGGCAGGCTTCTTCGGCGCCGAATCCTTGACCGTATTCTTCTTCAGGGTGGCCTTCTTGGCGCCAAAGCCCTTGCGCACGGGCTTGCCGGTGTCGGCCAGCAGCTGCTGCACTTCTTCGAACGTCAACGACGCCGGCTCACGATCCTTGGGGATCTTGCCATTGAGCTTGCCGTCGCTGATGTACGGGCCGAAGCGTCCGTTGAGTACCTGGATGTCGCTGCCGTCGAATTCCTTGATCACCCGGTTGCGTGCGATCTCTTCCTTCTCTTCGATCAGGAAGACCGCGCGCGCCAGGTCGATGGTGTAGGGGTCGTCTTCCTTCTTCAGCGAGGCATAGGTGCTGCCGCGGCGCGCGAACGGGCCGAAACGGCCGATGCCCACGCTGACGTCCTGGTCCTGGTCCTGGCCGAGCAGGCGCGGCATCTTGAACAGTTCCAGCGCGTCTTCCAGCGAGATCGAATAGATGCTCTGGCCAGGACGCAGCGACGCGAAGGTGGGCTTGTCCTCGTCTTCGACCGTGCCGATCTGCACCATCGGGCCGAAGCGGCCGATGCGCGCGCTGACTTCCTTGCCGCTTTTCGGGTCGGTGCCGAGCACGCGCACGCTGCCGGCATCGGTCTTGTCCAGCGAGTCTTTCTTATCTTCGACCAATTCCTTGAACGGGCCCCAGAACTTCTCCATCAACGGGATCCACTCGGCTTCGCCGCGCGACACCGCATCCAGGTCGTCTTCCAGATTGGCGGTGAAGTCGTAATCGACATAGCGGGTGAAATGCCCGGACAGGAACTTGGACACCGCCCGGCCGACGTCGGTGGGGCGGAAGCTGCGGCCTTCCATCTCGACGTATTTGCGGAACTGCAGGGTCTGGATGATCGAGGCATAGGTGGAAGGACGGCCGATGCCGTATTCCTCCAGCGCCTTGACCAGCGCCGCTTCGGTGAAGCGCGGCGGCGGCTGGGTGAAGTGCTGATCGGTGACGATGCGGTCCAGCGGGACGTTGTCGCCGGCCTTCATCAGTGGCAGCTTGCGGCCCTCGTCCTCGTCCTCGCTGCTCTTGGTGTCCTTGCCTTCTTCGTACACGGCCAGAAAGCCCGGGACCACCACGGTGGTGCCGCTGGCGCGGAACACGTGCTCGCTGCCGGCCGACAGGTCCACGCTGACCGTATTGAGCGTGGCCGGAATCATCTGGCAGGCCACTGCGCGGCGCCAGATCAGCTCGTACAGGCGGCGCTCGTCCTCGGACAGGAAGCGCGCCACTTGCGCAGGCGTGCGCAGCGCGGAGGTCGGGCGCACCGCTTCGTGGGCTTCCTGCGCGTTCTTGGACTTGGTGGTGTAGGCGTTGGGCTGGTCGGGGAGCGAGGCGGTGCCGAAATCGCGCGCGATCACATCGCGGATTTCCGCCAGCGCGTCCTGCGACAGGTTCACCGAGTCGGTACGCATGTAGCTGATCAGACCGACCGAGCCTTCGTCGCCGAGTGCCACGCCTTCGTACAACTTCTGCGCCACCTGCATGGTCTTGCGGGTGGTGAAGCCGAGCTTGCGCGAGGCTTCCTGCTGCAGCGTGGAGGTGGTGAACGGCGGGGCGGGGCGGCGCTTACGCTCCTTGCTGGCCACGTCGGTGACATGCAGCACGCCTTGCGCGGCCTGCTGGATGCGCAGGCGCGCCGCCTCGGCGGTGTCGCCGTCGGTCACGGTGAACTGCTCGAACTTCTGCCCGTCCAGCTTGATCAGCCGCGCATTGAACGCCTGCGAGGGATGCCGACAGTGCGCATCGATGGACCAGTATTCGCGCGGGATAAAGGCTTCGATCTCTTCTTCGCGCTCGACGATCATGCGCAGCGCCGGCGATTGCACGCGGCCAGCGGACAGTCCGCGCTGCACCTTGCGCCACAGCACCGGCGAGAGGTTGAAGCCGACCAGGTAATCGAGCGCGCGGCGCGCCTGCTGCGCATCCACCAGGTCGCCGGCGATCATGCGTGGCTTTGCCATCGCCTCCTTGATCGCGCGCGGGGTGATCTCGGTGAACACCACCCGCTGCATCGGCTTGTCCTTGAGCAGGCCGCGCTCTTTCAGGATCTCGGCGATGTGCCAGCTGATCGCCTCGCCCTCGCGGTCCGGGTCGGTCGCCAGAAAGATGTCGTCGGCACTCTTGGCGGCACGCGCAATGGCTTCGACGTGCTTCTCGTTCTTCTCGATCAGGTCGTAACGCATCGCAAAGCCGTTGTCCGGATCAACCGCGCCTTCCTTGGGGACCAGGTCGCGCACGTGCCCATACGAGGCCAGGACGGTGAAGTCCTTGCCGAGGTATTTATTGATCGTCTTGGCCTTGGCGGGCGATTCGACGATGAGCAGGTGCTTGGGCATGGTGGCAACTTCTTGGGGCGGAGCCCGGGGGGCGGGTAGCGTGGCCTAATTGGCCGGTCGAGGGAAGCAGATCGACCGTTTCCCACGCGTTAACGCCCGGGAAGGACTCCCGGGCGTTCAGTTCTCTTATTAGAAAGATCACGGCGGACGCCGCCGTGTCAAGCGGCCGGCGCCGCGAATTGCTAGCGCTGGCTCATTCCGATCGCCGCCAGCATGAAGGCGACGGCCACCACCGAGAGCACCAGGATCACCGCGTAAATGGCTAGAACCACGATGGACACGGTATCCAGACCCCTGGATTGGCGCTCCGGATGCTCAGTGAATGCCCAACGGTCCACCACCAGGGTGTCGCAGACCTTGTCGTGCGGAGCCTGCTTGCGCGCGGTCATGCCGGCCATGAAGGCCGCCACGATCACGCCGATGCCCAGGGTGAGCACGCTGATCAGCATGTAGGCCAGATAGCGCAGCACATTGCGCCAGAATCCGACCCGCCCGCCGTTGCTGTCGGCGCGCACCAGCTTGATGCCGCAGGCGAGCTTGCCCAGGCTGGCCTGATGCCGGCTGGACTGCATCCAGGCGAAATACAGCGTCGGGATGGCCAGGCCGATGCCGTAGGACATCACCACGATGGCGATGCCGAGCGCACTGCCGTCGTCCAGCGCCGAACCCGAATCGCCGCGCGTGGTGACCAGCGCCACCACGAACACCAGCGGAATCACGATCAGGTACACCGCAAAGGTGGTGATCAGGCTATCGAGAATGCTGGCGGCCACGCGCCGCCAGAGCCCGGCGTAGACCACTGGCGCATCCTGCAGCGCCGTGTCTGCGGCGGGCGCGGCGAGGGCCGGGGCATCCCAGGCCCCTGGAGGTGGCGTGGTCGCCGCTGCCGCGGTGTAACCCGGTGGCCACGTGGTGCCCGAGGGCGTGGTCGGGCTTGGATCTGACGCCAGCGGCGTGTTGGACCATGCCGAGGTGTCTGATGAAGGGGATTGATCGTGTGGCCGGTGTAATGGGGCGATTGCCGGGCGGTGATCGGCACCGGCAGCCGCGCCGGTATCGCTGGCGCTGGTGCCTGCACCCGCACCCTCAATGCCGCCATCGGCAGCTGCCGGTTGCCAGTGCGATGTCCCCCTGGCGTGGTCATCGATCGGCAGGGTCGCGGTGGGCGAACCTGTCGCCGGCGCGTCGTGGCCGGGATGCGCAGCCGACAATGGTGCATGGCTTGCCGCATCCGCCGGCATCTGCCCGCCGGCTTCCGGGGCCGCGGCCGCCGCCGCGCTGTCCAAGCCCAGCTCGCCCTCGATCTCGTGCAGTGCCACCCACTGCGCCAGACCTTCGCGCCAGACCAGGCTGGAACGGTCGATGATGCCCTGCGACAGGCGCGCGCGAAGCGTGTCCGTGTCCACCGGCCCCTGGCGCTGCCGCTGTGCGTCGGCGTAGTACCACTGCGTCATGTTGTCCCCTTAACGTGTAGCGATCGGCATGCAGCAGGCAGTCAGCCGCGGCAATCCGGTGGAAGTTGGGTGTCGTCGATTTCGGAACTGCAGTGCCAACTGCCGGCATCCGCATCCAGCTCCAGCCACACGGCCTTGCCGTCGATTCTGGCCGACTTGGGCGCATGGAGCACGGCTTCGATGCCGCATTCGCTGCCCTCGAAACGGCCGATGCGCACGCTGCTCAGCCGCTCGCTCGCGTACTGCTCGGGTGGCTTGAACCCCGCGTCGTCATTGACCGGGCAGCGGCCCTCACTGGCCAGGAATCCGGTGATCTGCGGCTTCAATGCGGCCAGTTCGCCGACCGCCTCGGCGACCTTGGCGCGGCTCAGGTAATCGTTGTAGGCCGGGAACGCGATCGCAGCGAGGATGCCGATGACGCCCACCATCACGAAAACACCGGCCAGCGCACCCAGCACTGCAACCAGCGGCCAGCCGGGGCCATTGCGACGTGGCTGCACTGGTGGCGCGACAGACGACTGGGCAGGCGGAATGTGCGCCGCGGCAGGCGGCAACGGCGGCGGAACCGCGCCCGCACGCACATCCGTAGAGACTGGCGGGCCCAGGGTGTCGGCGCACGCGGACAGCGGCAACCAGTTGTCCAGGCCTTCGCGCCAGACCAGCGTATCCAGGGCGATCACGCGATCGCGATACAGGCCCAGCAAGACGTCGTCGGCCACCGGACCATGCCGATGGCGGTGGCCATCGGCGTAATACCAACTGCGCATCCCCGTTCCCCTGCACGCACATCCGTGGCGGCTTCAACGCTCAGTGTACGGGTTCAGGCTCGTCCAGGAACATCTGGGTTTCCATCCAGGCGTAGGCCGCTTCCGCCCCGGGCTGGTTGAACAACACCATCAGCACCACCCACTTGAGGTCGTCCAGATCCAGTTCGTCCTGATCCAGCGCCATGGCGCGGTCCAGCACCAACTCGCGCTGGTCGGCGTCGAGAATGCGGTGTTGCTCGAGGAACAGCAGAAACCCGCGGCAGTCGACATCGAGCTTGTCCAGCTCCGGCCCGTGATAGATACGCACCGGTCCATCGACATGCGGGCGCGCGACGCTGGGCCGCTGCTCGGAAAGCGCGTCCAGCCAATCGAAGGCCTTGCTGATTTCTGCGGGACTGAAACCGGCCTGGATCAGGCCATTTTGAAGCGAGTCACGGTCACGGACCAGGTCCGCGTCTTCGCTGAAGTAATGTTCAAACAGGTACAGCAGTACATCGAGAATGCTCTCTTTCATTGCCCTCGGCCTGCGTCGCGCGACGCTGTGGAGGTGAAGAAACTAAGGATTGCGGGTATAGCGACCGTGCTCGGTGACCACGTCTCCCTCCAGTTCCATGATGAGCAGCATGGAGGACAGCGCGGCGGCCGTCAATCCGGTGCGCTGCACCAATGAATCCATAGGGGTTGGGTCGTGGCCCAGTGCTTGCCACAAGCGCTGGTAGTCGGGATCGGAGCGGGCGGGACCGGCGCCAGCACTGGTGGTTGCCTTGCTGGGCAATTCAGTGGGGGCGGCCAGGCGCTCGCGCAAGGCGCTGGCCAATTCGCCAGACAGCTGGCCCAGTCCTTCGATGACCTGTGCAGGCTCCTGCGCCAGCGTGGCGCCCTGCCGGATCAGGTGATGGCAGCCGCGCGCGAGCGGATTGTGCAGCGAGCCGGGGAGGGCGAACACCTCGCGCCCTGCTTCGGCCGCCAGCCGGGCGGTAATCAGTGCGCCCGAACGCATCGCCGCTTCGACCACCAGCGTCCCCAGTGCCAGCCCGGCAATGATCCGGTTGCGGGCCGGAAAGTGCGCCGCGACCGGAGCAGTGCCAGGCAGATATTCGCTGACCACCGCGCCGCGTTCGGCGATGCGATCGCGCAAGCCTTGGTGCCGCTCGGGATAGGCGACATCGACACCTGTGCCGACCACCGCCACGGTGATGCCGTCGTGCTGGGCCAATGCGGCCTCGTGTGCGATCGCATCCACGCCGGCGGCCATGCCGCTGACGATGCTCAGCCCGGCGCAGGCCAGGCTGGAGGCGAATGCGCGGGTATGGTCGCGGCCGCCGGCAGTGGCCGAGCGGCTGCCGACCACCGCCACGCCCGGGTGCCAGAGGACATTGGGGTCGCCGTCCACGAACAAGGCCATCGGCGGATTGGCGATATGCCGCAACAGGGCCGGGTAATCCGGATCGCACCAGCCGATCAGGTGGTGGCCGGGCTGTTCGCACCAGCGCAGCGCGGCCTCCAGCGCCTGTGGATCGGGGCCCTGCAGCAGCGCAGCCTGCACCTCATCGCAACCAGCGGCGCGCCACGCCCCAGGCCCGGCTGCCAGCATTTCGGACGCTGACCCGTACGAGGTCAGCAATTTTCGGCGCGGCGGACTGCGGCCGCCTGCCAGCAGCAGGATCAGCAGTGCGCGCAGGTCGGGAGCGGTTTCGGCCATACACCCAGGCTAGGCCGCAAACGACGACGGCGCCCTCGGGCGCCGTCGCGTTGGTGCATCGGATCTTTCGCTTATTGCGCGTCAGGATGCTTGACGAAATAGCCCAGGCCGGTCGGCTTGACGCTTTCCATCACCAGCGCATAGCTGACCTTGTCGAAGGTGCGGAACACCATCGCATGCGAGGCGTACTCGTCGGGCAGGCCGACGGTGGAGCCGGACGGGCCGCTGAAATCGTCGTCGGTCCGCGAGAAGCGCGAGTGCTTGACGCGGTCGCTGACCGTGCGGCCCTTGCGCCAGATCGAGAACACCGTGCCGTTGTTGATGCCTTCGCGGGCGCCGCCGGAGATGGCGATCACATCGCGCGTGCCGCCGACGGTGAAGGCATCGGCGATGGCCAGCACGCGCAGTTCGGTCTGCAGCGCCTGTTCCGACGGCGGATGCGGGATGAACTGCAGATCGTACGGCTGCGCTTCGACCGCAACGATGCGATCGCCAGCGCGCACTTCGCGGCCGCTGTCCTGCAACAGCAGGGTCGCCGCCTTGGAGTTGCCGCCTGCCGCGCTGCGGGTGATGGTGCCGACATTGACCTGCGCCATCTCGTAGCCGAGGAACTCGCGGCGCGTGCTCGGCGCGATGAAGTTCTTCCAGATGTTGCCCGAGCCGGCGGTGATGTTGCCGGCCATGTCCAGATCTTCGTTGTGCTTGGGCAGGCTGAACTTCACGGTCGGGCGAACCACCGCAAAGCGCTGGCCCGGCTGCGCGTTTTCCAGGCCGACCACGTAGGCGACCTGGCCGGTGGTGGCACGCGTGCGTCCGCCTTCCAGACCCACCACATACGGCAACTGGTCGAAATCGTCGACCACGCGCAGGTTCTTCAGGAACGGCTCGACGTCGGCCAGCGGAATGGCGTTGATCGGCGCTTCCTGGCGCGGGCCGGGCTGGATCGTGCCTTTGCCGACCCGGTCCAGATAGGCCAGGCTGATCACGTCACCCGGATAGATCAGGTGCGGATTCTGAATCTGCGGATTGGCTTGCCAGATTTCCGGCCACAGCCATGGTTTTTGCAGGAAACGCCCAGCGATGTCCCACAAGGTATCGCCCTTGCGGACCACATAGGTGTCTGGATGCTCGCCCACCGCTTGCGCGGCAGCGTAGGTCGCGACGGTCAGCATCGCCGCAGCGACGACCGTACGAAGTCGGTTCAACATAGGTGCCTTCTTGCCTGATTCCCCAACAGGTCTGCGCACTATAGTCTAGAAACCGGGGCGTCACGCAAGCATTGCGCTAGAATGACAGCGTCTTGCCGGCGCCGCGCCGGTGTTTCCAGACGGGTAACCCCATGGCTTTGCTCCCAATTCTTGAGTTTCCCGACCCGCGGCTGCGCACCAAGGCGGTGCCGGTCGATGCTGCCGAGGTCACCAGCCAGGCGTTCCAGACGCTGCTGGACGACATGTTCCAGACCATGTACGAGGCGCCAGGCATTGGCCTGGCCGCCAGTCAGGTGGACGTGCACAAGCGATTCATGGTGATCGACATCAGCGACGAGAAAAACCTGCCGCAGGTGTTCGTCAACCCCGAGATCGTGAGCAAACAGGGCGAGCAGCTGTATCAGGAAGGCTGCCTGTCGGTGCCCGGCATCTATGCCGATGTCAGCCGCGCCGACGCGATCACCGTGCGTTATCTCGACCGCCAGGGCCAGGCGCAGGAACTGCAGGCCGACGGGCTGCTGGCCGTGTGCATCCAGCACGAGATGGACCACCTGGACGGCAAGCTGTTCGTGGATTATCTCTCGCCGCTCAAGCGCGAAATGGTGCGCAAGAAGCTGGCCAAACAGCGCAAGCATGTGGCTTGAGGGCCGGGATTGGGAATTGCGGATTCTGGATTGGCAAAAGCGGGTTTTTGCAGTGTTTTGAATCTGCTGGTGTCGAATCCTCGAATGCGAAGTCTGCTGCGATCTGGCTCGTGGGCTTTGCCCGCGCATCGCGATACCGGCCCGTCTGTAGACGGATGGTCTCAAAGATCGGGATTCGGGATTGGATAAGGCACTGCCGTAGCAGGCATCGAATTGCCGGCTGCGATTCCCGCCTCGCGCTCGATGGTGACGGGCAACGCCGGTTCTGGCGCCAGGTTTCCAAATCCCCCACAAATCTGCTCCTACCTCTCAGCTCCACGCCATTCGCGCCCCGGCCAGCACACCTGCCGTTGCGAATCCCAAATCCCGAATCCCGACTCCCAGCCTTATGAGAATCATCTTCGCCGGTACGCCGGATTTTGCCGTTCCGTCGCTACGCGCCGCCGCGCAGCGGCATGAGGTGGTGGCGGTGTACACGCAGCCGGATCGCCCCGCCGGGCGTGGCCGCGGGTTGACGCCCTCGCCGGTCAAGCTGGAGGCGATCGCGCGCGGCATTCCCGTGTTCCAGCCGCAGACGCTGCGTTCGCCCGAAGCATTGGCGACGTTGCGCAAGCTGGATGCGGACCTGATGGTGGTGGTGGCTTACGGGTTGATCCTGCCAAAGGCAGTGCTGGCCGCGCCGACGCACGGCTGCTGGAACGTGCATGCCTCGTTGCTGCCGCGCTGGCGTGGCGCCGCGCCGATCCAGCGTGCGATCGAGGCCGGCGACACCGAGACCGGGGTGTGCCTGATGCAGATGGAAGCCGGGTTGGACACCGGCCCGGTGCTGCTGTCGCAGCGCATCGAAATTGGCGAGCAGGAAACCGGCGGGCAGCTGCACGACCGGCTGGCCGCGCTGGGCGCGCAGGTGCTGTCCGATGGCCTGGGTCTGTTGCGCGCCGGCATCCGTCCGGTGGCGCAACCGCAGCCGGCCGACGGGGTGACCTATGCGCACAAGCTGGACAAGGCGCAGGCGCGGCTGGATTGGGCGCAGCCGGCGCAGGAACTGGCGCGGCGCGTGCGGGCGTTCAACCCGTGGCCGGTGGCCGAGGCGATCCTGGCGGGCGAGCGCGTGCGCCTGCATGGCGCGGTGGCGCTTGAACTGGCCCATCAACACCCCCCGGGCACGCTGCTGGCGGCCAGCAAGCAGGGCATCGATATCGCCTGCGGTGAGGGTGCGCTGCGGGTGCGCGTGCTCCAGCGCGAGGGCGGCAAGGCGATCACCGCCGCCGATTACCTCAACGCGCGACGCGACCTGCCGGCGCTGCGCTGATGTCGGCCGATACCGCAACCGCCGGCGTTGCCTCGCGCCTGGCCGCCGCACGCGTGCTGACGGCGGTGTTCGATCGGGGCCGGTCGTTGAAGGCCGAACTTGCCGCCACCTTGCCCGGCATCGGCGATCCGCGCGATCGTGCGCTGGTGGAGGCGATCTGCTTTGCGGTCATTCGCCGGCGCCCGGCCTATGACATCGCGTTGCGGCAATGGCTGGAACGTGCGTTGCCGCCCCGCGATGCCGAACTCAAGGCGCTGCTGATGGTCGGTTTCGCCCAACTCGACGTGCTGCAGCTGCCCGCGCACGCCGCGTTATCGGCCACGGTGGATGCGTGCCGCGCATTGGGCCGGCCCCGTCAGGCCGGCATGGTCAACGCGATCTTGCGGCGCGCCCAGCGCGAAGGATTTCCGGCGGTGGCCGACGATGCCGGTTGGCCGTCGTGGCTGCGCAAGCAGCTGCGCGCGGACTGGGGCGATCGTGCCGAAGCCATTTTTACCGCCAGTGCGCAGATGGCGCCGATGTGGCTGCGCGTGCAGCGTTCGCGCACCGACCCTGCGAGGTATGTCGCGCGACTGGCCGAACTGGATATCGTGGCGCACACCGACGCGGTACTGCCGGATGCGGTGCGCCTGCACAACGCCGTGCCGGTGAGCCAGTTGCCGGGCTTTGCCGAAGGCGATGTTTCGGTGCAGGACGGCTCTGCCCAGCAGGTGGCCGATGCGTTGACCCTGGCGCCGTCGGCACGCGTGCTCGATGCCTGCGCGGCGCCGGGCGGCAAGGCGGCGCATCTGCTGGAGCGCCACCCCGGCTTGCAGCTCACTGCGCTGGATGTGGATGCGCGCCGCCTGGAGCGCGTGCAGCAGACCTTGCAGCGCACAGTCCCCGATGCGCAGGTTGCATTGCAGGCGGCCGACGCCGCCGATCCGGACGCGTGGTGGGACGGCCGGCCGTTCGATGCGGTGCTGCTGGACGCGCCATGTTCGGCCACCGGCGTGGTGCGTCGTCAACCGGATGTGCTGCTGCACCGGCGCGCCGACGATATCGATGCGCTGTGCGCGCTGCAGGCGCGGCTACTGGATGCGACCTGGCGCACGCTGCGCCCGGGTGGACAATTGCTGTACACCACCTGTTCGCTGTTGGCGCGCGAGAACCAGGCGCAGGTCGAGGCATTTCTGCAGCGCACTCCCGATGCACAGGCGCAGCCTTTGGGTGCGCAGTTCGGGCATGCCGCCGGCGCCGGACGTCAGCGGTTTCCAGGCGAGGCGCACTGCGACGGATTTTTCTACGCGCTTTTGCTAAAAGCCTCCTGATCGCGCGAAGTCCAGCGCTCCACCCTCTGCGTCCGACTGCCGCCCGACATGTTCAAGAATCGCGCTTCCACCGATGTCTGGTTGCTGGCCATGACCGCCGTGCTGGTAATTGGAGCCGGCCTGGGGTTGCGTGACCCATGGCCGGCGGACGAGCCGCGCTTTGCGCTGGTGGCCAAGCAGATGGTGTTGAGCGGCGACTGGTTGTTCCCGCATCGCGGCAACGAGCTGTATTCGGACAAGCCACCGATGCTGATGTGGCTGCAGGCGCTGTTCTACACGCTGCTGGGCAATTGGCGGGTGGCGTTCCTGCTGCCGTCGTTGCTGGCCGCGTTGGGCACATTGGCCTGCGTCTACGATCTGGGCCGGCGGCTGTGGACCCGGCGCGTGGGCGTGTATGCGGCCTGGATGCTGCTGTTTACGCTGCACTTCACCTTTCAGGCCAAGAAGGCGCAGATCGACCCGCTGGTGGTGTTCTGGATCACCCTGGCCAATTACGGCTTGTTGCGGCATCTGCTGATGGGTCCTGCCTGGCGCTGGTGGACGCTGGGCTGGTTCGCCGCCGGGTTGGGCGTGATCACCAAGGGCGTTGGCATCATCGCGCTGCTGCTGCTGATCCCGGCCGGGATTGCAGCGGCGCGTGGCTGGCCGGGCGTGCGCGTGCACGTGCGCGACCGGCGCTTCTGGCTGGGGCCGCTGTTCTTCTTCGTGGCGATCGCGCTGTGGTTCGTGCCGATGATGGTGACCGCGCTGACCGCCGGCCAGCCCGAGTACCGCGTGTATCTCAACGACATCCTGCTGCGCCAGACCGCCAAGCGCTACGCCAACTCCTGGGATCATGCGCAGCCGGTCTGGTACCACCTGCAAAGCATGGCCACGATGTGGCTGCCGACCATCCTGCTGCTGCCGTGGGCGATTCCAGCGTGGCGGCGCCGGCTGAAGCGACGCGATCCGCGCTATCTGCTGCTGCTGGCCTGGTGGCTGCTGGTGCTGGTGTTCTTCACCATTCCCAGCGGCAAGCGCGATGTGTACATCCTGCCGGCGCTGCCGATGTTCTGCCTGGCGCTGGCGCCGCTGGTGCCGGGCCTGCTGCGCCGGGCTGGCGTGCAGCGGCTGCTGTTCGGGTTCGGGCTGCTGTTGGCAGTGGCGTTCAGCGCGGGCGGCGTGGCGATGCTGATCGGCCACCCGGGCTTCGAGCAGAAGATCATGGACAGCCGCGGGGTCGGCAGCGAAGCCACCGACCCGCTGGGCTGGCTGCTGCTGGCGGTGGGTAGCTGGGGCATCGCCAGCCTGCTGCTGATGCGCGTGCGCCGCTCCGCGTTCGCGGTGGTTTCGCTGCTTGGCGCGTGGTGGGTGGCGTTCGGGCTGGTGTGTTACCCGATCTTCAACGATTCCAGTTCGGCCGGTGCGGTGATGCGCGAGGCCGGGCGCCGCATCGGCCCGGATGCGCAACTCGGGCTGGTGGCGTGGAAGGAGCAGAACCTGCTGATGGCCGACCGGCCTGCGCAGACCTTCGGCTTCAAGGTGCCGTGGGAAGCCCAATTGCAGCGCGGCGTGGCCTGGCAGGCAGAGCAACCCGGCCAGCGCTGGCTGATGGCACAGGAGACCGCATTGCTGGCCTGCGTGGATCGCAGCCGCAGCCAGTTGGTGGGCGTGGCCAATCGCCGGCGCTGGTGGTTGGTGCCGTCCGATGCCGTGCGTGGCCCCTGCGTGGCCAGCTCCAGCGAGCGTGCGGTGGAAGCAAAGGAGCAGGGCAACCTGGATACCGAATGAGCCGGCCGACTCCACCGGCACACGCGCGTACCAGGTGCCATTGGCACGGCGTCAATGCAGCGGCCGGTCGCTGTCTAGCAGGGATTCATGCGTCGCATCGTTAGCTTGGCCGGCGCTGCCGAAGCCCACGCACTGCGTCGCCCCCCTTTTCCCACCGATTTTGTAGATGAATTCCTTGCGTCCCCAACCCGCGTCACTGTCGCCCTCTGCCCCGACCACCTCGCGGGCAGGCGTGCGCATTGCCGAGCTGGGCGCGTTCGCATTGACTGCGCTGGTGGTGAGCATGCCGAGCGGGTTGCTGCCGTTCGGCCTGTGCCTGCTGCTTGGTTCGTTGATGGGCTGGCGCAGCTTGCGTGAGGCCATTGCCGCGCGCGAGTGGTCGTTGCGCGTGGTGGGCTGGCTGACGGTGGCGGTGATTGCGATGTCGCTGCTGTCGATCGCGTTGTTCGAGCACGGGCTGCGCGATGTGGGCAATCGCTCGCGCTTCCTGGTGCTGCCTTGGGCGGCGCTGTGGGCCTATGCGTTGCAGCCGCGCCAGCTGTGGTTGTGGCGCGGTGCCTTGGTCGGCGTGTTTGCGGCCATGCTGATCGCGCTGCTGCAGGTGATGAACGGTGCCGACCGCGCCGAAGGCTTCACCAACGCCATTGTGTTTGCCGACATCGTGCTGATGTTGCTGGTGGTGGCGGTGTTCTGCCGCCCGCTCGGCAGCGTGCGCTGGCTGGTGGGGGCTGGGGTCGCCACCGTGGTGGTGATCGTGCTCAGCGGCAGCCGCGGCGTGTGGCTGGCGATGCTGGCCACGCTGGGCGTGCTGATCTGGGGTGCGCCCTGGCACAGCACGCGCGTGCGCCTGCTGACCTTCATCGGCGGCGCGGTGCTGGCGGTGGGCGTCGCGCTCAGCGTGCCGGCGCTGACCGATCAGATGCGCCTGGGCGAATTGCAGCGCGACCTGCAGCGTTACGAAGTGGGCGACACCGATTCGTCGGCCGGTGCCCGTATCGAACGCCTGCATGTGGCTTGGGACACGGTGACGGCGCATCCGCTGACCGGTGTGGGCGTTGGGCGTTTCGACGATGCGATGCACGACCTGCCGGCCTGTGCCGCCGACCCGTCGTTGTTCCGTTGCCAGTTGGGGCATGCGCACAACGATCTGGCCGAATGGAGTGCCACCCAGGGCGTGCCCGGGCTGTTGCTGCTGCTTGCCGTCTACGGCGTGCCGCTGTGGATGTTCGTGCGACTGCATCGGCGCAGCGGACAGCAGCAGTTCCGCGGCCCGGCGGCGGCCGGGGTGATGCTCGTGATCAGTTATGCCTTGTGCGGCCTGACCCAATCGATGTTCGCGCACCAGGTGGCGGCGAGCTTCTACACGGCCATGGTCGGCGTGCTGGTGGGTCTGTCGGCGCGGCAGGCGCAACAGGTGCAGTCGGACGTGGCACGCGCTCGATAGCGGCGGATGATCCACCGGCTGCATGTGGCGCATGCCCTGGCAGCGCGCTTTCGGTGCCTGGGCACACGCCCGTGCACAAACAGAAGGGGGGCGGTTGTTGCCGGAGTCGGCATGCGTTGGCTTGCACAGACCGACTTCCACGCACCGTTGGCGCGTTCGCAGCAGCGTGGCTGCAGCTCGGAGTTTTTACCGGTTGTTATTCGCTGCGCCGATCCGGCGCCCGTGGCGGGTCCTGCACCGGCTGATTGTTTTGCAGCAGCCACAACATGATGGTCTTCTGGCGGACGTAGTTGGCGCGCACATAGGCGTAGATCAGCCCATGCCAGCCATCGCGAAAGCCGCCGCGCAACAGGTAGCCGCGCCAGAAGCGCCAGGCCGGCGCCAGCACCAGTTTGCTCCAGGTGGCGCGTTTGCCGCGTGCATGTTCGTGCTCGGCCATCATCTGCGCGTAGCGCTGGGTCTTGGCCAGCTGCTGCATCAGCGAGCGGTACGGGTAATGGATCAGATCGCCCGCCAAGGTCTCCACGGGGCCATCCACGCTGGCCGCCTCGTGGATCTCGCGCTTGCCGCGCCAGCCGCCGCGACGGCGATCGAACAAGCGCAGCACCCGGTCCGGATACGCATTGCCGTGGCGCAGGAAGCGACCGAAGTAGTCGGACAGGCGTGCGAAGCGGTAGCCGGCCGCCGTGGCGAAACCGGCGTCGCGCGCAGCGATGATCGAGGCGCGCAGGGCATCGCTGACGCGTTCGTCGGCGTCCAGGCACAACACCCAGTCGTGGCTGGCTTGTGCCACGCAGAATGCCTTCTGGCTGCGGTAGCCATCGAAGGTGCGTTGCAGCACGCGCGCGCCGTGTGCGCTGGCGATGGCGGTGGTGGCATCGGTGGAGCCGGAGTCCACCACCACGATCTCGTCGCAGAACGCCAGCGAGGCCAGACAGTCGCGTAGGCGATCGGCCTCGTTGAACGCGATAATGCAGGCGCTGATGCGCGGCCGTTCGTCGGGTGCGGTCGAAGAGGACATGTGATGGCCGATTACCTGCTGTTCGCAACGGAGCGTTACGCGTTGCCTATTCTGGCGCCATTGGCGCAGGCGTTACAGGGCTGCGGGCACGTGGTGTCGGCCTGGTTCGAAGGTGGCGCGCGCGGGCTGGCGCTGCCGGGCGTGCGCGAGGTTGGCCTGCGCGAGGCGCTGGCGCTGCGCCCGCGTGCGGTATTCAGTGCCGCCAACTGGGTGCCGCCGTTTGTGTCGGGCGCGAAAGTGCAGCTGTTTCACGGTTTCAATGTGCAAAAGCGCGAGGACAACCGCGGCCATTTCCGGGTGCGTGGCCTGTTCGATCTGTACTGCACGCAAGGCCCCGCCACCACCGCGCCGTTCCGCGTGCTGGCGCAGCGCGAGGGCCATTTTGCCGTGGTGGAAACCGGCTGGCCCAAGCTCGACCCGGTCTTTCGCGACGATGGCGGCCGCAGCGCGGCCTTGCGTGCACCGGCCGCCGGCCGCCCGGTGATCCTGTTCGGTTCCACCTTTACCGAGCGCCTGAGCGCGGCGCCCGCACTCTACGACGAGATCGCCGCCGACATCGCGCGCGGCGCGCATTACTGGTTGCTGACCTTGCACCCGAAGTGCGCGCAGGAATTGTTCGATCGCTATCGCGCACTGGCAGGCGCCAACGCACGCTTCATCGAACCCGAAGAGGTCATGGCCGCGCAACGTGCGGCCGATGTGCTGGTTTCCGATACCTCGTCGATCGTGTCCGAGTTCGTGGTGCAGCACAAACCGGTGGTGACCTTTCGCAACCGTGTGCCGCAGCCGCACATGCTCGACTTCCGGCAGGCAGAGCACTTGCCGCAGCAGCTGGCGCGCGCGCTGGCGCCGGATGCGGCTTTGCGTAGCGCGCTTGCCAGTTATGCCGATGCGATTCACCCGTATCGCGACGGGCATTCTTCCGAGCGGGTGATTGCCGCCACTGAAGACTTCATTGCCGGCAAGCTCGGCGGGCTGCGTCGCAAACCGCTGGGTGCAGTGTGGCGCGGGTTGCAGATCCGTCGCGAGTTGGGCTACTGGGGGCCGGCGCAGCGCTGAGCGCGATCAGCGGCAACGAGCGGGTGGTGATGATCGGCGACGTTTTGCCGAACTTACGTCCTTGTCATTGATCAGACCACTGACCCGGATTGCGACTGACGAGCAGCACCAAGGCTGATCGCGGATGTTGATCAGTGCAACTACTGAGCGCTAACGCTGATCACCAGCGCAGCTTGCGCCGTGCCAGCGCGGCACCGAGTTGCGCCTGCAGCGCCTGCGCCTGGGCAAGCGGCACAAAGCGCAGCCGCAATGCCGGGCCGGTGGCACTGGCGCCGGCTGTATCCAGCCATAGCGTGGCGGTGCCGGATAGGCGATCCAGCGGCGAGCGCTGCAGTTGCAGCGCCTGCAACTTGTCCAGCTCGGCCAGCCGCCACCAGCGCTTCCACCAGCCGCCGCGCACCGCAACGTAACGCGCATCCACCGCATAGGCCATGCGCTGCACCTGACGCTGCGCCTTGAACGCGCTCCACGGCAGCCACACCAGCAACCACAAGGCCTGGCTGCCGAGCTGCCACGCCAGGCCCGCCGTCAGCGGCAGCAGCATCAGCGCGGCAGGCAGACTCAATCGCCACCAGCAATGCGTGGCGATCGTCTGCCACTGCGTCGGCGGCCAGGCGATGCCTGGCAGCAGGCGTTGCAGCAAGGCGTCGCACTGTTGCGGGTCGGCAATGGGCGCGAGTTCTTTCAACGCGCTGCCGTGGGTGTCGCCAGTGCCGGCCACTGCGGTGTCCACCCGCAACTGGCGACGGCCGAACAGGCGATGCAGCAGGCCCTCGTACAACGTCCAGGACTGGATCCGCCGCAACGCCACGCTGCTGCGGATCCGCGTCAGCAGCCCGCGCTCCACGGTGAGGCGACGCTCGGATTCGCTCAGGTGGAAGCCGTGGTACTGGGTCACCGCCAGGGCGACCGACAGCGCGCGCATCGCCAGCAACAGGGCGAGTGTGGCGAGGATCGCCAGCGTTGCCGTGACCGCGACGCCGGGATGGATCTGGCTGACGTAGCGATAGGCCAGCTCGCCGTTATGCTCGACGAAATTGGACACCGTGCGGCGCGGAATCATCTGGTAGATCACGCCAAAGCCGGCCGCCACCACCACCATGCCGCGATTGGAGATCAGGCCCAGCCGGATGACCTCGGCCATCGGCAGGCGCAGCAGGCTGCCGCTGTCTTCCTCGATTTGCGGCGCCGGCACGCCTGCCTCGGTTGCACGGCGCCGTATCAGATCTTCCAGCGCAAGCGCCTGATCCAGCCGCAGCACGCGCATTTCCGCTTCCGGCTTGTGCCCACCGGCCGATTCCAGCCGCACCTCGGCCACGCCGGCCAGACGGTGCAGCAGCGATTGATGCACCACCACGTTATGGATGCGCGCAAACGGAATATCGCGCCGGCTGCGTTCCAGCAGGCCACTGCGAATGGCTACGCTATCGCTGCCGATCCGGTAGCGGTAGGTGAAGTAGCGCAGCACCGAAATCGCAACCAGCACCGCAATCACCACCCCGGTGGCGATCTGGTCGGCAACATCGCGATTGCCGTCGCGGCTGCCGAACAGGATCAGTGCAGCCAGCGGAATCAGGAACTGACGGATCTGCTGCAGCAACACGAACACCCACGACAACGGATGCAGGCGCTGCTCGTCGTTGCCGGGATGTGCAACGGCGCTCATAGCGCGTCGTCGTCGTGATCGAGCTGCCGGGCCAGGCGGTCGCGCAGGCGCTCGGCATCGTGTTGATCCAGCCCCGACAGCGCCACCGCGTTGAGCCGGCTGCCGGCGGTGTGCACCACCAACGTGGTCAGGCCGGTGGCGCGTTCGATCGGCCCGCGGCGCAGGTCCACATGCTGCACGCGCGAAATCGGAACGCGCGTATCGCTTTGCCATAGATGGCCGCGCTGTAGCGCCAGGCCGTGCTGATCGAGTTTCCAATGTGTCAGCCGATGCCGTTTGACCGCCAGCCAGGCGCCCAGCAGGGCGATGACCGCGGTCACGCCCAGCGCCATCGGCCAGTAACGCCAGGCGTGCAGCCAGACAATCGTGACGCCGGCTGCGATCAGGCCCGCACATCCGCCGCCGAGTGCGCCATTGATCGCCGCCACATACGCACCGCGGCGCGGCAGCGACTGCCACTGGCTGTGCGTCACGGCTGGGGTTTGTGCCGGAGCGGGCTGGACCATGACGTCGGGGTGCGGCGGTGGAGCGTCGTGCACGTGGCTGGCCTGCAGAAGCGGTGCGCAAGCATAGCCGGCTGCCCAGTGCAGGCGCACCCGGCGCCGGGCGCGTTATTGCGCGGCCAGGATCAACGCATCCACATCCAGCGCGTGGCCGGCGCGTGCGGCCTTGGTGCGCAGGTACTGCTCGTTTTCGGCGGTGATGTCGCCGGTGATCGCGATGCGGTCTTCGACCACGATGCCGGCCGCGCGCAGGCGCTCGGCCTTGGCCGGGTTATTGGTCAGCAGCCGGATCCGGCTGATGCCCAGCCCGCGCAGCATCGCCACCGCACTGCCGTAGCGGCGCTCGTCCGGACCAAAGCCCAATTGCGCGTCGGCATCGATGGTGTCCAGGCCCGCATGCTGATAGCCGTAGGCGCGCATCTTGGCGGCGATGCCGGTGCCGCGACCTTCCTGGTCCAGATACAGCAGTACGCCGCCACCGAGCTCCTTCAGCTTGGCCAGGCCGTGCCGCAGCTGGTCGCCGCAATCGCATTTGAGCGAGCCGAACAGGTCGCCGGTGAGGCACGACGAATGCACGCGCACGGGCACGGCAGTGCTCAGGTCAGGCTGGCCGACCACGATCGCCACCTGATCGCGCTGCGCCACGCCGCCGCGAAACACCACGAACTCGCTCATGCCCAGGCCGCGCAGCGGCACCGGAGTGCGGGTCACCAACTCGTAGCCGGCAGCCGAGGAGGTGGCACAGCCGCGGCTCAGATCGTCCAGCGCCAGCGACTGGCAGCCGGCGAACGCGGCATGGTCGTGCACATCGCGCAGCTCCACCGCCAGCAGCGCCGGCAGCAGCAGGCCAAGCCGCGCGATCTCCACGCCGCCGGCATCCAGCGCATCGCCGGCCGTCCACTGCGCGGGCACCGGGGTGTCGCGCAGGTAGGCCAGCGCGGCGAGCTGGTCGTAGCTGTGATCGAGCAAGCCCACGCGCGCGCCCTGCGGCGCACTCAGCCCCAGCACATGGGCGCGGGTGGGCGTCACGAAGAGATAGTGGCGTCCCCGCGCGGCGCGGGCGAAAGCCGCATACGACTGCGCCGTGCTGCTATCCAGCGCCAGCACCGCACGCGCCTGCCCATCCGCCGCCGTCAGCAGGACCGGGCGCCCGGCGCGCAGTTCGGAGGCGGCGCGCTCACAGCGAATGGCCGCCGGATCGCCGAAGGCCTGTGCGCTGGGGGAGGGGAGGGGGCTGCTCATGCACGACTCCAAATGGGGATTGCCACGGCCGCTTCAAGGCGGACGCCGCCGCGGTCACTGCCTGATCGCATCTGCCCATTGTCGCGCGCCTGGCAACAGGCAGTCGCCACAACCGGGTAGAACGCTGCATCCAGCCGCTGCCGATTGAGTGGGCGGGCCTGGGCCGCTTGGTTGCCCTGCGGCCCGCGTTGTTCAGGGTGCGGCAATGCTTTCTAATCGGGCCACCTCCATGTTCGTCGGGCCCCATGCACATTGTCGATTGCAGCCACGCGCGCCATGCCAGTGCCATCCTGGACATCTTCAACGAAGCCATCGCCAATTCCACCGCGCTGTACGACTACCGTCCCCGGCCACCGGAGAGCATGGTCGGCTGGTTCGCCACCAAGCAGGCGGGCGGCTTTCCGGTGATCGGCGTGGAGCACGACGACGGCACCCTGATGGGCTTTGCCAGCTACGGCACCTTTCGCGCCTGGCCCGCCTTCAAGTACAGCGTCGAGCATTCGATCTACGTGCATCGCGACCATCGCGGCAAGGGCCTGGGACGTCTGCTGCTGCAGGCCCTGATCGCAGCGGCGCAAGTGCGCGGCGTGCACGTGCTGGTGGGCGGCATCGATGCCAGCAACCAGGCCAGCATCGCGTTGCACGAACAGTTCGGTTTCACCCACGCCGGCACCGTGCGCGAAGCCGGTTTCAAGTTCGGGCGCTGGCTGGACCTGGCGTTCTACCAACGCATCCTGGACACACCTGCCGATCCGCACGACGACTGAGCTCGGTCGCTAGTGCGGATGCCGCTCGGTCGCATACGGGTTGGCCTCGCCGCTGCCCGGCGGACGCAAGGTGTAGCGCTTGTAGGTCCACTGATATTGCGCCGGGTCGCGCCGGGCGATCTGTTCGATGCCGGCGTTGAGCGCGCTGGCCGCACGCACCGGGTCCGCATCGGCCACTGCCGGGTCGGCCGGTTGCACATGCAGCGCGAACTGCAGATCGTCGCCGGCGCGCTCGCACCAGCCGTACAACACGATCGCCCCGGTCCGCTCGGCCAGCCGGTTGACCAAGGTCATGGTCAAGGCCGGAATGCCGAAGAACGGCGCGAACACGCCATCGCCCATCTTCGGTTGCTGGTCGGGCAGGATGCCGACCGCGCCGCCGTCCTTGAGCACCTTGAACAACTGCCGCACTGCCGGGCCTTCGGCGCGCACCTGGCGCACGTTGTGGCCACCACGTGCCAACTGCAGGAAGCCATCCACCGCCTCGGACTCCGGCGGCCGGTAGACAATCGCGATCGGCCCGCGTTCGGACAGCCACTGGTTGAGCAATTCCCAGTTGCCGAAATGGGGCGCCGCCACGATGACCCCGCGCCCGGAGGCCAGCGCGGCGTCGTAGAGTTCCTGGCCGTTGCGCTGCAGGCGCGCCAGGTTCTCCGCCGGCGGGCGGGTCCAGGTGCGCAGC
The DNA here is from genome assembly GCF_017746015.1 of Xanthomonas sp. A1809. Lineage (NCBI taxonomy): Bacteria > Pseudomonadati > Pseudomonadota > Gammaproteobacteria > Lysobacterales > Lysobacteraceae > Xanthomonas > Xanthomonas sp. A1809. The sequence continues at coordinate 106,964 of NZ_JAGHWZ010000012.1, forward strand.
ACTTCCAGCGTCTGCCGCGCGGTCGATTGCAGGATCTGCGCATGCAAGCGCGCGCGCTGCTCGGCGCTCAGTTCCGGATACGCCAGCTCCAGATTGCGGCGCGCCACGCGTGATTCGCGTGCATTGAGCTTGCGCCAGCTCCAGGCCAGCGTGTCGGCCACGCGCTTGAGCAACGGCCACGGCAAGCGGCCCACGGTGGCGGCGGTGGCATACAACAGGCGAGCGCGAACATCAGGTGTCATCGGCGCAATTCTAAACAGCGCAGACCACGAAGGCCCGCGCGTGACAGTGCCGGCAGCGCTGGGCATGCTGCGCGGCACAGTTTGCCGCCCGAGAATGCCCATGCTTGCACTGATCCAGCGCGTCACCCGCGCCGCCGTCACGGTCGATGACCAGATCGTCGGGCAGATCGGCCCCGGGCTGCTGGCGCTGATCGGCGTGGAGCCCGGCGACAGCGACGCGCAGATCCGGCGCCTGGCCGAGCGGCTGCTGAGCTACCGGGTATTCGGCGACGACGCCGGCAAGATGAACCGCTCACTCACCGATACCGGCGGCGGCCTGCTGCTGGTCAGCCAGTTCACCCTGGCTGCGGACACCAGTTCCGGCAACCGCCCAGGCTTCAGCACCGCCGCGCCGCCACTGGAGGCTGAACCGGCGTTCAATCGATTGGTGGCGATCTGCCGCGAAAAACATCGCGGTGGGGTGGAAACCGGGCGTTTCGGTGCCCATATGGTTGTCGACCTGGTCAACGATGGCCCGGTGACCTTCCTTCTCAGACCCTAGATACACCACGTCCACCAGCGGTCCCGTCTTGAATCCGGCAGACCGGGCTTCACGCTGGTATAATGCTAGGTTCTCTTTCCAATCTCAAAGCCGGTGGCGCGAGCACTCATGGCCAACGAACGTCCTGCCCAGCAATCCGACATCAAGCTACTGATCAGCAAGGGCCTGGAACAGGGCTATCTGACCTACGCCGAAGTCAATGACCATCTGCCCGACGACCTCGTCGACCCGGAGCAGATCGAAGACATCATCAGCATGATCAACGGCATGGGCATCGATGTCCATGAAGTTGCACCCGATGCCGAAACCCTGTTGCTCAACGATGGCAACACCGGCAACCGCGAGGTTGACGACACCGCCGCCGAAGAAGCTGCCGCCGCGCTGACCGCGCTGGACACCGAAGGTGGCCGCACCACCGACCCGGTGCGTATGTACATGCGCGAAATGGGCACGGTCGAGCTGCTAACCCGCGAAGGCGAAATCGCCATCGCCAAGCGCATCGAAGAAGGCCTCAGCCAGGTCCAGGCCGCATTGGGCGTGTTCCCGCTGTCGACCGAAATGCTGCTGGCCGATTACGAAGCGCACAAGGAAGGCAAGAAGCGTCTGGCCGAGATCGTGGTTGGCTTCAACGACCTGATCGAAGAAGCCGATGCAGCCGCTGCTGCGCTCGCCGCGGCCGGCCCGGTCGCCGTGTCCGACGATGAAGCGGTCGACGAAGACGACGACGAAGACGGCGATGACGAGGCCGCCGAAGAAGAGGCCGGCCCGACCGGTCCGGATCCGGTGGAAGTGGCCACGCGCATGGAGAACTTGGCCAACGAATACGCCAAGTTCAAGAAGGCCTATGCCAAGAACGGCGCCGAGCACAAGCTGGTGGTCAAGGCCCGCGAAGACATGGCCGCCATCTTCACCACGCTCAAGCTGCCGCTGCCGCTGACCGACGCGCTGGTCACCCAGCTGCGTGGCGTGGTCAATGGCATCAAGGATCACGAGCGCAAGGTGCTGCACCTGGCCACCACCGTGGCACGCATGCCGCGCAAGGACTTCATCCGCTCCTGGGAAGGCAACCAGACCAACCTGGAATGGGTGGAAGACGCACTCAAGCGCAAGCAGAAGTGGTCGTCGGCGCTGCGCGACGTCAAGGACCAGATCATCTCCGAGCAGCAGGGCTCGATCGAGATGGAAAAGGCCAACTACCTGACCCTGGGCGAGATCAAGGAAATCAGCCGTGCGATGGCCTATGGCGAAGCCAAGGCGCGCAAGGCCAAGAAGGAAATGGTCGAGGCCAACCTGCGTCTGGTGATCTCCATCGCCAAGAAGTACACCAACCGCGGCCTGCAGTTCCTGGACCTGATCCAGGAAGGCAACATCGGCCTGATGAAGGCCGTGGACAAGTTCGAATACCGTCGCGGTTACAAGTTCTCGACGTATGCCACGTGGTGGATCCGTCAGGCCATCACCCGTTCGATCGCCGATCAGGCGCGCACCATCCGTATCCCGGTGCACATGATCGAAACGATCAACAAGTTGAACCGCATTTCCCGTCAGATGCTCCAGCAGTTCGGTCGCGAGGCCACGCCGGAGGAGCTGGCCAAGGAAATGGACATGCCCGAGGACAAGATCCGCAAGGTGATGAAAATCGCCAAGGAGCCGATCTCGATGGAAACCCCGATCGGCGACGACGAGGATTCGCATCTGGGCGACTTCATCGAGGACACCAATGTGGAGTCCCCGATCGACAACACCACCAACATCAATCTCTCCGAGACGGTGCGTGACGTGTTGGCCGGCCTCACCCCGCGCGAGGCGAAGGTGCTGCGCATGCGCTTCGGTATCGACATGAACACCGATCACACGCTGGAAGAGGTCGGTAAGCAGTTCGACGTCACCCGTGAGCGGATTCGTCAGATAGAGGCCAAGGCGTTGCGCAAGCTGCGTCACCCGAGCCGTTCGGAACAGCTGCGCTCGTTTCTGGATATCGACTGATGCCGCGGTCGTAACCGTGCAGTGATCACACAGCAGCCCCGCTCATGCGGGGCTGTTGCGTTATGGCGCAGGCAGTTGGCTATGCTTGGTAGCGGGCAGCGATTGGTCGCATGCAAGGCATGCGTCCGTGAGGTAGCGCCGCGATGTTTCACGTACCGCCGACGAAGCTACACGGCCACGCAACATTAAACCGATGTTTCTGCAAACCTCACGTGGCGTTCTGACCGCGACTTCTAAGTTGGCCGACGAATGGAGACGAGATTGCTTTATGAGCAGGCAAAGCCGCTTTGAAACTACCACGTACCGCGAACACGAGATCCGCGTACGCGCCGAGCAGGCTTCCCCTGATGCCAAGTGGACGCTGTGGGTGGACGTGTACGCGCTCGGCGGCAAGCGCCAGCCGCGTATCGGTTGCAATGGGCTGGCCTATGCGACGTACCAGGAGGCCATTGCGCACGGCTTCCGCGCGGGTCGGCAGCTGATTGATGGGCAGTTTGAGACGGCTGATGCGTAAGGGGCGGGGATTTGGGATTGGTGATTCGGGATTGGTAGGTTTGCTGGGTGCGTCTAGATGACGCGATCGCGTGCATCACGCAAGAAATCTGATGCCAAAGCCCAGCCGCCGCTGGGCTTTTCGTTGTAGGCAGCCGACACGGGATCTCGCGGCAGTGAGCGCTGTATTGCTGCAGGCAGAGGGCGCATAGCAGACACGGCAACGTCCACACAGGTAAACTTTCGCGTCCGCGGCACGGCCCGACATGCTCGCCATCTCGCCGCCAGACACACGGGCCTATAGCTCAACGGTTAGAGCAGAGGACTCATAATCCTTTGGTTCCAGGTTCGAATCCTGGTGGGCCCACCATAAAAACAGGGGGTTGCGAATGTGCATACCCCCGTCAGCCTCCGCCGGTGCCTACTCCGTGCCTACTTCCGGCGTGCTGCTCTCGCCGTCGCTTTGCTTGATCGTGTGGCTTACCCAAGCGTGCAAGCGCGACACCGGCCACAGGCTCTTGCGGCCGACCTTCACCGGCGCCGGGAACCACTTTTCGCGCACGCCGCGGTAAATGGTGCTCTTGCCCAGGCCGGAGATTTTTATCGCCCGTGCAAGCGGCGCGAACTCGTCGCGGTCTTGTGCTTCAACGCCCATCGGAACCACCAACATTTGAACCTCCCAGATAAGGCAGCTTGCATAGATCCATCTGCCGGTTTGGTTGTAGAGAATGTGCCAAAATCGCGCTGAGGACAGTCACTGAGGGCATGTAATGGCATTGATGCCATGCAGCGAGTGCGGCAAGGAGATCAGCAGTTTGGCGACGGCCTGCCCGCATTGCGGAGCACCAGCCAAGCACGCCCATGTGGTCCAGGGTACGAGGCCGACCACCGCTCGAATCACCTCGCCGGCCGGCAATAGCGCGCTTCTTAAAATGGTCCTCACTTTCGCAGCGCTTATCGCAGGCCTGTTTTTGGTGATGTTCATCATCGCGGTTATTGAAGAAAGCAACGATCCGCAAAGTGCTGAGCGATATCGCGGTAGGCAGGCGATCAAGGTTTGCAGAGAGCAGTTCGAGCAAAAGGCAGCGGACCCCGTTGCCAGGTCGTCCTACGCTTCTGCGTGCGCCAGGCTGGAGAGCGACTTCAAAACGAAGTTCGGGCGAGATCCCTAGCCAAACGGTTAGGCGGCTCACTTGCGTTGCTCCTGTCTGCGATAGCAACGAACTTCCCAGTTATTCCCGCGCCGGCTCATGAAGCAGTCGAAGCCGGCGGCATCCTGTGAATCCGCAAAAGCAGCGGCATCGTCCACTGAGCTGAACGTCTGACGCGAGTCGGTCATGTCCTTCGATCTTGCGACCAGCCACAGGATCGCAACAGCCACGGCGCCGACGGCGAAGGACGCAAAAGTGATTGCGGCGATGTATAGCCAAGCGGAGCCAGATCCGAGCGAGTACAGGCCCAGATAGAGCGGCGCATGTAAGTCAATGCAGGCCTGCACGGCTCAGCCCTCCAGCTTCGAAAGGCGCAGCGCCTGCTCGAGCACCAGGAACAGGCGGCGCATCTCGGCCGACTGCAGCGCGAAGCGCGCATCCAGCTCCGCACGCGCACCGTCGCCCTCGACGTCGTCGAGCTGGTCCAGCGCGCCATCCAGGAACCTGAGCTTCCGGATCACCAGGTCATCGCCCAGAACGAACGACAGGTTGTCGTCCAGCACCAGCGCCAGCTTGGTGACCTGCTTGCCGGCCTCCAGGTGCTTCTCGATCTCGTCGCCGCGCAGCTCCTGGTGCTGGCACTTCACGATGGCGCCGCCCTCGATCGGGTCGCGCAGCTCGGCCTCCTCGCCGATGCTGAGCGATTCCGGCAGCGGCTCGCCGGCGATCCAGCCGGTGAGCACTGCGCGCGGCGCCATCTGAGCGTTGAGGGGCAGGGCCGGGAAGCTGCCGAGCATGCCGCGGATCTCCGATACCGCGCTTTCGCCAACCTTGCGGCTGGACGTGTTGACGATGGCCACGCCGTGGGCCAGGTCGAGGATCACATCGGTGCGCGAGTTGCGCACGAAGGCCTTGGGCAGCAGCTCGTGGATGATGTCGTCCTTGAGGCGCTTGCGCGCTTTGCCGCCGGGGCGCCGGCCTTCCTTCTTCTCGATGTCGGCGCACTTTTGCTCGAGCGCGTCGTTGATGACGGCGCCGGGCAGCATCTTGTCCTGGCCGCCGACGGCCAGCCAGAGGAAGTCGCCGATGCGGTGTGACAGCTGCTCGGTCTCCTCGCGGCCGAACGGCGAAACGAAGCCGCGCGATGACATCTCCAGCGGGCCGACGGGCTTGAGTGCGCACTGCGGCAGCAGCTGCTCGACGGCGGAGAGGTCGAGGGAGGCAGGGAAGCGGAACATGGTGAGGTTGCGAAAGAACATGGTTGATCCTTGAAGTCAGAATTAGGGGAGGCGCTGGAAGCTGATGACCCACATCCAGGGATCGGCGTCCCAGTCGCCGCCGGTGCCGCCCCATAGATCGGCGAAGCTGGTCACCGGATTCGCCGCATAGAAGCGCCCGTCCTCGACGTGGAAGCCGTGACCGTCGGCATGTCGCGTGATTCCCTCAGCCAGCGCATCGGCCTCGCTGATCGCCTGCAGCCGCTCGACGCGCACGTCGGTGATCTCCAGCACCAGGCGGCAGGCCCAGCGCGGCATATGGATAGAAGGGACGTTCCCGCGCGCGGCCGCATCCGGCATGCACCAATCTTCCGCGGGCGGGTTGTGCCAGGTGTGCGCGATCCATTCACCGTCAGCCGCGTAAGTGACGCCGACGCTATCGCAGTCACAGGCGTCCATCGCACAGCTGTGAATGACGCTGGGCCGCCACGTCTCGCGCACCCACAGCCGGTCGCCGGGCTGGCCGAAGGGGCATTTCCAGCTCCCGAATTCCGGCACCTGGCCAGCCTTTATGCCCGCATGCCAGACATTGTTCATGTCGCTGCGGATCCAATCTGCGCGATGATCAGGTGGTGGTTCCACCGCGCGTCGTGTCTGCGACTTCGCGCCGGACAGGATGGCGCGCACCTCGTGTGCTTTGAGGCGGATGGGGCGCTCACGCATGGCACGCCTCCACTTCGGTCGTCAGCTCGGCGATAAAGGCCGGCCACAGCTGCTGCCAGAAGCCAAGGGCCTGCGGGTTGTCGACCTTGCCGATCTGGCTGCCGCCGTACAACAACGTTTCGTAGAGCCAGTCCTTCCGCTCGACAAGCATGCCAAGTTGCGACTCATTGTCGATGCCATCGCGGAGCGCGTCGTAGCGCTCACGCGCCTCACTGTGAGTTATCTCGCGCTGCCGCCGGTCGTCGATGATCAGCCGTCGGATGTCGGTCACCGCTTTCTCGCCACAAAAGATGTGGCTCTGCGCGCCCCAGAGTTTGTTGATTGCGTAATCGCGGCCGATCTTGGCCAGGAACCAAGCGGCCGGGCCACCCATGCTGGTCCAGGTGTGGCCCACGGTGCCGAACGTGGTGTGGCAGGCCAGCACGCACCAGTGGCGCGTGCCGCTGCGTCCGTCAGGCTCGTTCCCCTCGGTCAGGTAGAACCGGCCGTGTTCGCCGTTTGCGGCGATGGTGAAACAGGTGGCGGTCTCACGCATGGTGTTGCTCCTTGTCGATCGCCGCGAAGTGCTGCGGCAGGTGTGAGAGGTCTGGGCGCTGGCCGTTGCGCCAGGCGGTCTGGTAGTGGCGGCCGAACTGCTCGCGAAGCTGTTCGATCTCGCGGGCTTCGGGCGACTGGGTGGCGCGGCGCAGCTGCCGGGCGCTCTCGTAGCGCTGCAGGCGCGCTGCGGCGGTGATGTCCGGCGCCATGCCGGTGAGGTTGTGCTGCACGATGGCGTCGAGGCCGCGGCCGAGGAGGGCGATGGTCATGCGGCCTCCGACATTTCACACAACCCAAGGTCAGATGTGCAGCCTCCGCCAGCCTGGTCGTCGAAGAACATCGCGAACTGGCGACCGCCGCGGTCTGTCTGTGCCCATTCGACCAGCGTGCGGATCCGCGAGTACTCGCCCGGCCGGTCGCGGTCAGTTGGGTCGGTCACGGCCGGGAAAAAGGTCGCCGACCGGCGCTTGTTTGCCGCGGCCACGATCGCCTCCCACTGCTCGATGCGGTCGATCTGATCCGGGAACCGATGCGCGATCTCCCGCAGCTCACTCTTTCGGCAGTTGATGCAGGGCATGCAGCCGACGCGGCCCATCCCCTGGGCGTAGAGCGGGTTAGGCGCAATGCCGTGGCGCCGGTGCTGCGCCCACACATCGGCCACGGTCCACCGGAAGATCGGCCGCCAGACCATCGACCCAGATTCGTGCCTGTTGAAACGCGGCTGCTTCGCCCGGTTGCGGCTTTCGTCCGCTCGGATCCCAAGCCACTGCAGCACCGGCCCGGTGCGCAGCATCTCGCCCACCACCTGCGTGGTGATCGGGATGGTCTTCAGTTCCTCGGTGCAGAACTGCGCCATCCGACTTGGAAATCGCCCCTTGGAGATGCATAGGTCCAAGAACGGGTTGCCAGTCGGCTCATGAAGGGCCGCCGCCTGTTCGACAATTGCATCGGAGATGCCCTGCGCCGGCCACTTCTCCAGGATGTACGAGCGATGCTGCGCAAGTTGCCGGGTGAAGTCGGCGCGCACTGTCTCCACCGCAGGCCCGCCTGTGCGCTCTGCAAGGCGCGCCACGTACTCCAGCGTTGCCTCGTGCTCGTTGCCGGTGTCGGCGAACACGGCGCGGAACGGCCGGCCTGACTCGATCGCCTTGAGGTAGGTGGCGGTGCTGTCCTTGCCGCCGCTGACGTTGACCAAGTGCTGGATCATCGGCGTGCCTCCATGCGGTTGAACGCGCGACGCACCAGGTAGCCGCGCACGATCGAGATGACCGTATAGGCGGCGGTGATCCCGAAGGCCTTGCCGGCGCCGACCGAATAGCCGAACGCCGCCAGGATGGGAGGCGTGACGGCCCACGAGATGGCAAAGCCGATCGCGGTGCTGACGTTGGCCTCGAGGAACGACTGGAGCTTTGACTGGCTCACTTCGTGATCAACCTGGTGGTGTAGGGGACGATGGTTTCTGCGCGGCGCGCGACGGCGCGCTCCTGGCTGGCGGTGCCTTGCCAGATGCGCCACGGGTGCGCGCCGGGCTTCTTGGCGCGGGCAAGGGCGGCGCGCTGTTCCGGTGTCTGCGTGGTGCTCATGCGCGCGCGCTGTGCGTACGGC
>NZ_JAGHWZ010000013.1:0-86910 GCF_017746015.1 Xanthomonas sp. A1809
CTGCTTGACGGGGGAGCTTACGCAGCGATGCAAAGCTGGGGACCGTTTACCAGTCCACGCCGTGCGCCGACGGCGCCGAGCAGAAGCGTTGGAACAAGCAAGCCGGGCCGGCTCCGACCGCAACGGTTGCGGCGACGCAGGCTGGCCCGAACACGGCGTCTGCCACGGGCCAGGAGTCAAACCTGGGCTTACGCCTGATCAGCTACGAGCGCCAGCCGAGCCCGGAGGCGTGTATGCGCGCCACCCATGTGCGCGACAGCGCCCGCGCCGATACTACGATGCGTGGCGATCCGGATTTCATGCATGCTCTTGAGCGAGCGGTCGTGCAGGCCTGTCGCTAGCAAGGGTGTTCAAGTCGCGCATCTGCAATCAAGGCACGACAAGGAAGATCGATGCAAGGACGTGAAGGGGCTTTTTCCAAATGGTGCGAGTTGCTGATTGTGGTAACGATCGCCTTCGGTCTGCTGATCTGGTCCAGCCTTTCGGCGGTGGCGCGCGATGCCATAGAGCCGGTCTTCTCCGACGCTAGCCTGTGGGGCATGGTGGTCTACGAACTGCTCGTTCTGGCGATCTTGCTGCCAGTGCTGTGGTTCCGCGGATGGAGGCCGCAGTCGGTCGGGCTGCAGTGGCAACTACGCGACTTGGCGGCGGGACTCGGCTTGCTGGCGGTGTGTCTGTTGCTCACCTATCCACTGACGCTGTTGAACTGGAGCTCGGGGAGCAACACGAATCCATTCGATGCGATGGTCGCCGGGCGGCTATCGATCGCGGCTGTGCTGGCGATCTCGCTGATCAATCCGATCTTCGAGGAAGTATTGGTGTGCGGTTACGTGATCCGCGCGCTGGAGCCGCGCTATGGCCCTGCAGTTGCGGTGAATGTCAGCGTGGCGGTCCGCGCCTCGTATCACCTGTATCAGGGTCCGATTGGTGCCATCAATATCTTGATGTTCGGGCTGATCCTGGGCTGGTGGGTGGCCCGACGCGGGCGGCTGTGGCCGGCGATCCTGGCGCATGGCGCGCTGGATTTGCTGGGCTTGATGGCCTACACCTGAGTGGCCTGGCGTAGCCGCGATGCCGCACACTTGCCGCTTAACCGAACACAGGACTAAGCAATGGCACGGCGATATGGATGGAGCGGGATGCTGGTGTGGCTGGTGGCGTTCGGCGCGGTGGCGGCTGGCCCGACGCCCGGCGAATACGGCACCAAGCAAGGTTGGGGCAGCCTGCAGGTCAGCGACAAGGGTGGGGCGCGCCACTTCGAGATTCTCGCCGTGGGCGCCAACGGCCACACCTGTTCGCTGGAGGGCACGCTGCAAGGCGACAAGGCGGAAGTGCGCGATGCCAGCGACACGCCTTGCAAGCTCGCGTTCAAGCCGGTGGCCGGTGGCTTCAGCATCGCCGCACTGACGCAAGACAGCTGCCGCGACTACTGCGGCATGCGCGCCAGCTTCGAAGGCGACTATCTGAAGTTGCCTGCCGGCTGCACCTCCGCGGCCAGCAGCCGACGACGTGAGGCGTACCTGCGCGACTATCGCGGCAAGCGCTATGCCGAAGCACTCGCCGGCATGCAGGCGTTCGCGGGCGAGTGCGGCGAGTTTTTCAACTGGCTCGATCGCGACCGCTTCGCCAACGACCGCGCGCTCACCCTGCTGCGCCTGAACCGTCCGCAGGAGTGCCTGAAGGCGCTTGATCAGACCATGGCCGGTCGCAGCCGCGACGAGGCCTCGTTCCAGGCGGAGATGGACAAGGACAGCACGATGCTACCGCCAAGCGACTGGGATGCGTACCTCCCCATTGCCAGGTCCACCTGGTTCAATCGCAAGCTCTGCGAGGCGGCAAAGCGTTGAGCGCGATGGCCTGCCATGCTGCGCGCAGGGAAACCCTTGCGCGCGGCGTCGCACGGAGCGTCGCTCGTGGTTGATCAAGGTGATGCGCAAGAAAGTGGGCGCTTGCAGCCGCGCGCGCTGGTACTCACATCAGTATCGCCACTTCAGCCCGCGAAGGATGGACAATCGAGTTCATCGTTGGATTCTTGCCAATACGCAGTCATGCCGTTCCCGATCGTCCATCGCCGCAATGCTGCGGCTGATCGCACTAGAGCGTCTTGCCTAGCGAGATGACCTGGAGCCCGCTGCAGACAGAACCACCATTCTCGATCTTCGCAACCGGCTGAAACCCGTTACCTTGCCGCGCAACTACTGCCGAGCGTCAGCGCGGATCTGTCCCGAAAGCGCCGGCATCTGCGGTGCTGTTTGATCTTGGATGTGGCGCCGGAACTGCACGAAGTTGAAAGCCCGTGCACGCATGGAGTACGGGACTTTGGGTGCTAGGCAATTGCGGAACGTTGCAGAAGTACGCCATCGCGCGCTGCGAGGATGCTGGCCGAAGCCTCGTCATGATTGCCGCAGACAAGAAAAGCGGCGCCAGACCGACGCCGCTCCGTTGCAGTGGTAGAACCGTTCGCTCAATCCTTCCGGTAGATCACACCCAGCTTGTCGATGGCATCGCCGGCGCGGCCGGTGAAGCCGGCGATATGCCAGCCGGTGGGAGCAGTGAGGGTGTAGCGCTCGCTGGTCGGGGTGCCGGCGGCGATGCTGCGGCCCTGGTTGGTGGTCAGGCTGAGCGAGAACAGCCGGGTGCGGCCGTTGTACTGGCCGAGCGTGACGGTGGCCGCGGTCAGCGTTTCGCCGCTGCGCAGGGCCAGGGTGGTGGCGGTGCCGCCGCTGCCGCCGTGGGCGAGCGTGGCGCCGTTGTCCAGGCTGGCGGCCACTGCATCCAGGCGTTCGGCACCGCGCAGGGTGACACTGCGCAGCTGGCGCTGGTGCGCGCCGCCGGCCACGTCGTTGAACGGTACGCCATGCGGTCCGCCGAAGCTGTCGCTGGTGCGCACGTCGGTGCCCACCGCCCAGCCGAACTGCGTGTACAGCGGATAGTGATCCGACAGCGGCTTGCCGGCGCTGTCGTAGAAGTTGCCTGGGTCGAGCTGGTAGCGATTGGCGGCCAGGGTCAGCTGCGGCGCGGCGCGGTACAGGATCTTGTCCACCACCTCACAGGTGTTGGTCGGCGGCGTGCCGCACAGCAGCGGTGCGGCGCCGGCGGCCGGGGCGGTGCCCTTGATCAGTTCCACCCACGGATCGATCAGGTTGTTGCTGGCGATCAGTTCGCGGATGTTGTCTTCGCTGCGGGTGTAGCGGGTGTTGGAGTCCATCATCACCAACACCGCGTTGCCGGCCGACCAGGTGCCGATGAATTGCGACAACTGGCTGATGTTGGCGCGGCGGGCGGCCAGGTCGGCAGTTTCGGTACCGGCATTTGGATGGGCGTTATAGACGTCCAGCAGCACGCCGTTGTCCAGCCGCAGCTGCATGTAGCTGAAGCCCTTCGGCGTGAGGCAGTCGGTGCCGTTGCACTTGTCCCATGTGACCCGGGTGAAGTCGTTGAAGGGATAGTTGCTCAGCGTGTTGAGGCCATCGCCGATGGCGGCGCCGCCACTGGTGGGCGTGCGGTAGGGATGGTTGTCGCCGGCGTAGAGCGCCGCGTGGTAGTTGAAGTCTTCCTGCACGTGGACCAGCGCATACGGCGCCAGTTTCGGTGCCAGCAGCGGCGTATTGGTGGCGGGGTTGCTGCTGGAGATGCCCTCCGGCAGGCCAGCGACGTTGTAGGTGAGCACGTCGAGGACGCCGACGCTGGATTGGGCGTGGGCGACACCGGCGCAGGCCAGGGTCACACCGATTCCGACGCTGAGCAGAGAACGCAGATGCTGAAGCATGATGACCTCGTGCGGTTGGGTAACAGCGGATGGACGCGACGCGTTGGGCCCAGCGCGCCGCGTGGAGGGGATCAGTGGTCCATGGCGAGCGGGTCGAGTGCGGCCTGGACGATGCGGGCGAACTGCGGCAATGGGCAGTCGTACGCCGGCGTAGCAGTGCTGCAGCCGGGAATGAAGATGGCCGCGCTCGGCGGCGGTGCCTGCAGCGTCAATGGCACGCGTTCGCGCAGCTGCGTCAGGCTCTGCGCGGTGTAGCGCAGGCGGATGACGCGCTCACCGTCGGCACGCCGCCAGCGCTCGAACACCAGCGCGCCACCGGGCACGGTCTGGTCCGGTTGGTAACCGGGCAACTGCCAATGCAGATCGAACATGCCGGCCAGCAGGGTCAGGGTGCCGTCGTGGCCGGACACCACCACCAGACGCGCATCGCCGCCGATGGCGTCGGCCGCGGCGTGTGCATCGCTACCTTGCTGCAGGGTTGCCAGCAGGCGTGCGGCTAGTGGCGTGCTGGCCAGGCGGGCGACGGTGGGCGTGCGCAGACGCAGGGCGAATTCGGCCTGGTGCGGGGCGAACACGCGCAACAGCGTGGTTTCGTCCAGGCCTTGCCAGCCCAGCGCAGCGAAGTCCTGTCCATCGGCCCAGCCCATCAGCAGGCTTTCGGTGATGCCTGAAGCGGCGGCAGCCGGGCCATCGATACCGGGAATCGACGGGCCGGCATCATCCAGCCCGGCCGGCACCGTGGTCAGCCGCAGCTTGCCGGGCGCAGCCTGCGGCGGGCAGGGACGTTGCGCGCATTGCAGCAGCAGAAGTTCGAGCGTGTCGATCGCATCGGCCTGTGCGGCGTTCCAGGCGTGGGCGTCGCCGCCGATGCGGCCGGCGATGGCGGCCTGCATGCGCGCACGCGCTTCGGGCTGACGCAGCGCAGCGGTGCCATCGAACAGCACATCGGAAGTGCCGGTCGGCACGTGATGGACGGGGTTGGCGCAGCCGGGCGTCAACGTGCTGGCCAGCGCTTGCGCCGAGGCAATGGTGCGTTGGGTGCGGTTTGCCCAGTAATAAGCCTGGCTGCAGCCGTCGCCGATCAACAGACCAAGCGCGGTGTAGCGGGCGTGGTAGTAGTCGCCGAACAGGCGCTCCAGATGCGCACCGTTGGCGGTGAGGTGACCGGCCGGCACGGCAAAATGCGGCCATGGATGCAGCGAATAGCGGCCCAGCTGTTCGGGGCTGGACATCGCCGCACGCACGCCATGGCGTTTGAGGATCACCACCTTTTCCAGCGTGTCGGGCGCCGCATCGGTGGCGTGTGCAGGGCAGAGCGGTACGAGCGCGAGTCCGAGCAGGGCGGTGGCGCGGCGGCAAAAACGCAGAAGCATCGGCAAATCCAGTGCGAATGAAACGGTGGGGCGAAAAGAACGGCGCAGCACAGTGACGGCCGCGCGCGAGGGCGACGACCGTCAGCCGCGCATGCAGGCGCGCTTAGAACCGCGCGCGCAGACCCAGCGACCAGGTCCGGCCGTAGTCGGTGTAGCCGCCGAACAGGTGATCGCCGACGTATTGCCGCTGCACCTGACCGGTGAGATTGATGGCGTTGACGAACACCGACAGGGTGTCGTTGACCTTCCAGGCCACGTTCGCGTCCAGGCTGCCGAAGGCATCGCTGTTGAGCGTGGCGACATTGGCCGTGCCCACCGCGTTGACGATGTTGTCGCTCCAGCTGTAGCTGGCGCGCGCCATCAGCGGGCCCTTCTCGTAGAACAGCACGGCGTTGTAGGTGTTCCTGGCCACGCCTTCCAGGCTGTCGGTGAAGCGGCGCGTGCCGTCGCGGTAGGTCGCCTGGCTGTCGGTGAAGGTGTAGTTGAGCTGCATGCCCAGGCCGTCCAGCGGCGCCGGCAGGCCGGTGAACACCTGCTGGTAGGCCAGCTCCACGCCCTTGACGCTGGCCTGGCTGCCGTTGGTCTTGGACGAGAGCAGATAGGTCTGGCCCTGGTAGTCCAGGTAGGACAGCTGGGTCTGGATGAAGCTGGAGATGTCCTTGTAGAACACACCGCCAGTCAGCGCCGAGGTGCCGTCGATGTACCACTCGAAGGTCAGGTCGTACTGCCAGGCCTCGAACGGCCGTAGCGCCGGGTTGCCGCCGCTGGCGGTCAGCACTTCGCCACTGGAGTTGAAGGTCAGCTTGGACGAGAGGTCGGTGAGATCCGGGCGGGTGATCACCTTGGCCGCGGAGGTCCGCAGCACCATGTCCTCGCGCACGTCCCAGGCGGCGTTGAACGAGGGCAACGCGTTGGTATAGCTGCGCTCGAAATGCACTGGCTGGGCGGCGCCGTCGAGATCGGCATGGCCATCGGTGGTCTGCTCGGTGCGCACCAAGCGCACGCCCAGGTTGCCGCGCAGATCGCGCCCGGCCAGCGCGCCGCCGAAGTCGGTCATCGCATATGCCGAGCCGATCTTCTCGCGCACCTCGTAGGAATTCTGCAGGTCGGCACTATTGGGCGTGCCGCTGAGGTCGGTGGCGGTGGGCCAGTCGCCCCAGAACGGCGCCTCGATCGGCGCCAGCCACTGCCGCGGCAGCTGGCCCTTGCCGTCGACCAGCATGTCGCTCACGGGCAGCGCGGTGAAATAGCTGCCCGGAAAACGTACGCCGGCGATGCGGTTGAGCAGCAGGTCGGCACGGTCGTAGGTGCGCGAGCGCTCGCGGTACTTGGCGCCGAACTTGATGTCGCGCAGCCAGCCATCGCCGAGCGTGCGCTTGGCGTCCAGCTGCAGTGCGTCTTCCTTGTCGCGCGCATCGATCTCGCGCCATTCCAGCCGTCGTCCGCTGACGCTGGCCGGATTGGTCGGATCGAAGCCATTGGTGAAGCTCCAGTTGGGCACGTTGTCGTCGTCGGCCTGCGGCATCTCCACCCGCATCGACAGGTTGGTCCCGCTGCGCAGGCGCGTGCGGCGAATCGGGTCGGAGTCGTAGCTGTGTGCCTGCGAATGGAAGGCCACCGCACCGAGTGTCCACAGATCGCCATTCCAGGTGCTGGACAGGCGTGCGCTGCGGTTGTCGTCGGTGATGCCGGAGGTTTCGCGCGACACCTGCACCTGGCCATTGCGATAGTCGAAGCCGGTCACGCCGCCGTGGTCCACCTGCAGGTTGCTCATCTTGGACACACCGTCGAAGCCCACGCCCAGGCTGTATTCGTCGTAATGCACCGTCTGCTTGGCATACAGCAGGTCCAGATTGGTTTCCCAGGCGGCGCTGGGGCGCCATTGCAGCGAGGCGGCCACGCCGGTGCGCTCGCGCTGTTCCAGTTCCAGCGTCGGGCGCAGGCCGGTGGGCAGGTAGGACGCACCCGGCGCACCCGGCACGCCGTTGGGGTAGTAATCCCAGCTCACTTCGTTGACGCGGTCCTGGCGCAGGCTGCGCTGGGCATACGCACCGGACACCAGCATGCCGAAGGTGCCCTCGGCATTGACCCAGTTGAACAGGCCGGACACGCGCGGGTCGTTGGCATGCGTGCGTTGCGCCTGGCTGGATTCCAGCGAGGTGTTGAGCAAGGTCTTGCCCAATTCCAGCGGGCGGAAGGTGCGCACATTGACGATGCCGCCGATGGCGCCTTCGTCCAGATCGGCGGTGGGGCTCTTGATCACGTCCAGGCCGGAGACCAGTTCCGCCGGCAAGGTGTCGTAGCGAAACTGGCGGCCGGTCTGGCCGGAAGTGCGCACGTTCTCGTTGACCGCCATGGTCTGGCCGTTGAGCGTGGTCACCTGGAAGTTGGGGCCCAGGCCGCGCACGCGCACGTACACGCCTTCGCCGCGGTCGCGCACGATCGACACGCCTGGCACGCGCTGCAGGGCTTCGGCCACGTTCTGCGCCGGCAGCTTGCCGATGTCTTCGGCGGCGATCACGTCCACCACGCTGTCGGCATAGCGCTTCTCGCGCAGCGCGGCACTGAGACTGCTGGCATAGCTGCCCAGCACCTGGATGCTGTCCAGTTCGCGCACCGGTGCGCCGGCGGCGGCCGGGGTGGCGGTGGTGGCTGCGGCAGGCGGCGTTGCCGCGGGCGCATCGCTCACCGTCTCGGCCGGCTCGATGGTCACCGTGGTCGGCGTCAGGTAGCGATAGCGCAATCCGGTGCCTTGCAGCAGTTGCTGCAAGGCCTGCTCTGGCGCGGCGCCGGCGCTGGTGCCGCGACTCTGTTGCTCGGCGCCAACGCTGGCCGCATAGACGAACTGCAGGCCGGTCTGGCGCGACAGCGTATTGAGCGCGCGCGCCAGCGGTTGTGCGGGAATGGCGTCGACTGCGACGGGTGGCGTCTGGGCGCCGGCAGCGCCGGCATGCAGGGCGAGGGCAACGGACAGGAACAGGCAGCAGCGCATCATCACTTCCAGGCAGAGGGAGAGGGGCGTCGCGCCGATCCACGCGGATCGCTGCGGCGACTACCCCCTCTACGAGGTGCGACGAGCCGAGTCGGGCACCGTTTTTCGATGAATTTTCTGTGACACGTGCAAGGGCGATGGCGTGCGCGTGCCGTGGCTGCGCGCAGACCGGTGGTGCGCGGGAAAAAGCACGTTGCCCCTCCGATCGCCGATCGCATCGATCGTTGCGTTACGCGGCACCATGCGGCGTAACGCGTGCGCCTAGATCGAATACGCCGATCCGGATGCCAGCCATTCGCTGCGCAGATGCGTCGGTGCCAATACCCGATGCAAACAGGCATGGCCGTGCGACACCGCGGCGTGCCGGCCAATGGCAAGCACACGCCGGGCAATGCCGTGGTGCCTGCCGTGCGATTTCTGCGCGCACGTCAGCGCCAGCGTGTCGGTCGCGTCGGCCGCGTGCGCTACCGGACGGTGGTCGCCGGTGGTGCACGGCCGACGATGTGCAGCGCATCGGCGTGTTGTTCGAGCCGCAGGCCGGGCTGCCGTGCGAGAAATGCACGCAGGCCGGCGAGGTCGTCGCTACGCAGATTGCCGGTCAGGCGCATCGCGCCGGCGCGTTCGTCGTCGATACGCAGCTGGATGCGATTGAGGCGATTGAAGTCTTCGGCCACGTTGCGCAACGGCTCGTCGCGAAACACGATGCGCTGCTGCTGCCATGCATGCATGGTGGCGACATCTTCATTGCTCAATGCGACCTGGCCGGCCTCGTCGATGCGCGCGCTTTGTCCTGCGCCAAGATTGGCCAGCATCGGCTGCGCCGGGCGGTCGGCGCGCCAGACATGCACGCGACCGGCAGACACGTCGATGCGTGCCTGCTGCCCATGCAGCGCAATGTCGAACGCGGTGCCGATGTCTTCCACGCGCAGGTCCAGCGCCCGGACCTGCAGCGGGCGCCGGTCCGCTGCGACAGCGAAGCTGGCCTGGCCCTGCAGCAACTGCAGGCGGCGCGACCACGGCGTCATGGTGGCCTGGATGCGCGTGTCCGCATTGAGGAACACCACGCTGCGGTCGGCCAGTTGCACGCGGCGTTGTTCGCCATGCGCCGTCGCATAGGTCGAGGTGCGCGGCCAGGCCCAGCTGCCGAGCACCGTCAGCAGACCGAGCATGGCGGCCAGACCGACATGCCAGTGCGGCCGGCGTGCCGCCGACTGCGGGCGAGCGGTTCCCCTCGCAGCGACGGTGCGCCGTGGCGGCAACGGCAGTGCGATCACGTTGCGCGCCGTCCCGGTGTCGTGTTGGCGGTCGGCCTGCAGCAGCGTGTCGACATCCAGCGCCATCGCATCCGACGCCTCACCGAGCGCACCGGCCACCTGCGTCACTGCCAGGTATTCGCGCACATGCGCCGGCGAGGCGGTCAGCCAATCCATGAAACGCGCCTGCTGGTCTGCATCCAGCGGCTGCATGCGTTGCAGCGCATGCCAGTGCGCCGCTTCCTCGGTCAGGCGGCGCGCCGCCAGCGACGCGACGCTCACCACCATTGCGCTCCCTCGTCGGCCAAGGCCTGTCGACAGGCCGACAGGCCACGCACCACGTATTTCTTGACCATGTGCGAAGACACACCCAGGCGTTCGGCGATCTGCTTGTAGCTCAGGCCATCGCGGTACTGCATCACCAGCACCGCGCGCACGCGTTCGGGCAGTCCCGCCAGCACGGTCTGCAGGCGTTGCTGGCGCTGTTGCCGCTGGGCGCTGTCTTCGACATCGTCACCGGCCACCAGCCGTTGCGCGAACCGTTCCATGTCCTCGATACGCAGCGGCGCCTGCTTGCGCCGCACCGCCTGCTCGCGCGCCAGATTGACCGCCACCGTGTACAGATACGCTTCCGGGTTGGCGATGGCCTGGCCCGGCTGCTGATGCGCACGCAGCAGGCGCAGATAGGTTTCCTGGACCAGGTCTTCGGCGTCCTCGTTCGCCCCGCGGCGCACGAAGAAGCCACGCAGCACCGGGCCATGCTCGGTGAACAGACGTGCCCAGGCGCGCTTTGGATGTGCCGACACCCCGACCTCCGGCCGATTGCAGGGGCGCAGGCTAGCGGCGTCGTATGACGTGGCGGTGACGCGTTGGCTGCCGATGACGTGGCGGCGGGCGCGCACGACCGGCGCCAGGCCCGTGCTTGCCCATGCAGCCGCCGCGACCCGAGACCGCCGCGTCCTGGGGCCGCGCCCTGCCGGCGACAGGCTGGGCGTACCTGAGGCGGACCCGGCTGCCGGCGCACCCTCGCTACCTGCCTGGGCTGCTCCGCGCTGTCGGGGCACGGTGATCGGGGGTCTGAATGATTACCGGCGGCGTGTTCCGCGTCGGTGCCAATGCGGGATACTGCGTGTCCACGCAGGCGAGATGGGCTTGGATGTCCGAGCTGCCGATCACTGAGTTGTTGCAGGCCTGGCAGCGCGACGAACCCGGCGCGGGCGACGCCTTGGCGCGTCAGGTCTATGACGTGCTGCGCGCCACCGCCATGCGCGAGCTGCGTCGCGACGGGCGCGCTGGCTTGCAGGCGACCGAGCTGGTGCACGAGGCGTGGATGCGGCTGGAACAGGGCCAGCAGGGTTTTCGTTCGCGGGCGCACTTCTATTCGGTGGCTGCGCTGCAGATGCGCCACCTGTTGGTGGATCTGGCGCGTCAGCAGGCCAGCGCCAAGCGGTTGGGGCAGGCGGTGACGCTGACCATCAGCCTGTCCGACGGCGCCGCACGGCCGGAGGCATTGATGCTGGTGGCCGATGCCTTCGACAAGCTGGCCCAGGTGGACGAGCGCAAGGCCCGTGCATTCGCATTGACCGAGCTGGTGGGCTTCAGCGTGGCCGAGGCCGCCGAACAGCTGGAGGTGTCGGTGCCGACGCTGGAGCGCGATCTGCGCTTTGCCAGGGTGTGGCTGGCGGCGCAGCTGTGAACCTGGCCGCCACCGCGTGGCAACGTCTGGAAGCCTTGTTTCATCAGGCCTGCCAGTTGCCTGCCGCCGAGCGCGAGGCATTTGCGCGCGCGCAGGCCGGCGACGACGCCAGCGTGCGCGACCAATTGCTGGCGATGCTGGCAGTGGAATCGCAGGCCACCTTGCGCGTGCGGGCGCCGTTGAAACAGGCCGCCGCCGCATTGCGTGCGCCGTTACCGGAACTGCCGGCCGGCACGCGCTTCGGTGCCTGGGCGATCGATCGCCTGATCGGCGCCGGCGGCATGGGCCAGGTGTATCTGGGCCACCGTGCCGATGGCGCGTACGAGCGCGAGGTGGCGATCAAGCTGGTGGCCGCCGATGCGCTGGATGCGCAGGGCCGTGCACTGTTCGAATTCGAGTGCCGGCTGCTGGCGCAGATGGTGCACCCGGCGATCGCGCAGATCCACGACGTGGGCACCGATGCCCACGGCCAGCCGTACCTGGTGATGGAATACCTGCGCGGCGAGCCGATCACCTGGTGGTGCGACCAACACCGCCTGTCGCTGCATGCGCGCGTGTTGCTGATGCTGCGTGTCAGCGAGGCGGTCCAGCACGCGCATCAGAAGGGCGTGATCCATCGCGACCTCAAACCCAGCAACGTACTGGTCAGCGAGATCGACGGGCGGCCGATGCCAGGGGTGATCGACTTCGGCATCGCCATCGATGCGACCAACCCGGGGATGACCTACGCGCACGATCGCGGCACGCCGGGCTACATGAGCCCGGAGCAGGCACGCGGCGCGCCGGATGTGGATGCACGCAGCGATATCTATGCCTTGGGAGCGATGTTCTACGAATTGAGTTGCGGGCTGGCGCCGGTGGCCGGGCGCGACGGGGTGCCGCAGCCGCCGTCGCAGCGGCTGGCAACAGTGCCGGCCGATGCGCGTGCACGCATCTGCGCGGCGCGCGCGACCACCTACCAGAAACTACACGAGCACCTGCGCGACGGGCTGGATGCGATCGTGCTGCGCGCGCTGGAACCGCAACCAGGTGCGCGCTACGCATCGGTGTCTGCATTGCTGGACGATCTGCATCGCTGGCTGGACGGCTACCCGCCGCGCGCCCTGCAGGCGAGCCGCTGGCTGCGGCTGCGCAAGTTCACCCAGCGTCATCGCAGCGGCGTCGCCGCCGCCGGCCTCGCTGCGATTGCCGTGGTCGCCGGGCTGGGGGCCACGCTGTGGTCGCTGCAGCAGGCCGCGCGCGATGCGCAACGTGCGCAGGTCACCGGCGATTTCATGAGTTCGGTGTTGTCCAGCGTGGACCCTGGCGTGGCGCGCGACCTGGACAAGACCCTGATGCTGCGCGTGCTGCAGCAGGCCTCGCAGCGTGCGGCGCGCGAACTGGCCGACCAGCCCGATGCGCGCACCCAGGTGGAACTGACGCTGGGCCGCACGCTCATTGCGCTGGCCAATTTTGCGCAGGCCGTGGAGCATCTGCGCATCGCACAGACCCTGGCGCAGCAGACTGCCGGTGCGGGCAGCCTGCCGGCCTTGAAGGCCACGTCCATGCTGGGCCAGGCGCTCACTGGCGACGGCAAACCAGGCGACGCCGAGCGCGTCTTGCGCCAGGGCATTGCGCAGGCAGCACGCGGCGATGCGCAACAGCAGGCCATGGGCAACGAGCTGCGTGCCTGGTTGGCGTGGGCCCTGCGCGAACAGGGCCGCATGCGCGATGCGTTGGCAGAGAGCCGGCATGCCTATGTCGCCGCGCTGGCCAATGCCTCCAGCAGCGCGGACCAGCGTATCGACGCCGGCAACAGCTACGCCGCCATGCTGGCCGATAACGGCCAGCTGGTACCGGCGATCGCCTTGCAGCGCAGCCTGTTGCGCGAGCGCATGGCCATGCACGGGCCCGAGCATCCATTGGTGGTGTCGATGCGCAACAGCCTGGCAGTGTTCCTGCTGATGCAGCGCGACTTTGCCGGTGCCGAAGCCGAACTCGTCCCGCTGCTGCAGGTCGCACGCGCGTTGTATGGCGAGAGTGCCGCCGACACCTTGATGGTCGAAGGCAACCTGGCCGGCGCGTTGCGCCAGCAGGGCAAGCTGGCCGAAGCCGGGCCGTACTACCGCAGGACGCTGGAGCGCGCACGCGCGGCCTTCGGCAACGATGCACCGGCCACCATCGCCTATCGCAGCAACCATGCGTTCTGGCTGCTGGACGACGGCCAGGTGGAAGCATCGCTGGCCGAACAGCGCGCCGCGCTTGCTGCCTCGGAGCGTGTGCTGGGGCGCGCGCATCCGCAAACGGCCGAGATCCTGCGCGGCATGTCCGAAGCCGAGCGCAGGCTGGGCCAGACCGTGGCGGCGCGCGACCACGCGCAGCAGGCCTTGCAGATTCTTACCGGCATTTTCGGCAATGCAGACCAGCCCCTGCGCGCGGCACGCCAGACCCTGGCGTTGGCGACGCCGCCGGTGGATACCAGCGAGGCACAGACCACCACCTCGGTGGCGCAGCGCTGAGACGAATTGTCGGGTGACCGCTGCGGCCTGGCGGGATAGTGCCGTGCATGGCCACGACCGAAGCGTGCCGATGCAACCTGCCGCGCGCCTGACCGATTTGCATGTCTGCCCCATGGTGACCGGGGTGGTGCCGCATGTGGGCGGGCCGATCGTCAGCCCCGGCGCGCCAACGGTATTGATCGGCGGCCTGCCGGCGGCGCGGCTGGGCGACATGGCCGTATGCGTCGGCCCGCCGGACAGCATCGTGGCCGGCGCACCGACCGTGTTGATCGCAGGCCAGCCTGCCGCGCGACTGGGCGACAGCACCGCGCATGGCGGGGTGATCACCCTGGGCTGCTTCACCGTGCTGATCGGGTGAGTACTGCGTGGCGGCGGCTGGTGGCCGGTGGCAGGCCGCCGCGAGTTGTCTGCCCATGGCGCGCATGCGCCGGTACTCAAGCCTGCCGGCGCCCGCGGCGATGCCAGGCGGTGGCCGCCCCGGCGCATCGGCACCACGGTCGGGGTGTTGGCGGCTCGTTGCAGACATGACGCCCTGCCCCTGCGCGCTCACATTCGTACCCGCACCACCGGTTGCCGTGTCCTTGGAGAAGCTCATGCAAACTGCGCCCCAGCCACATACCGAGCCACTGCAGCAGGCGATCGCCGCGCACCGCAGTGGCCAACTCGAACATGCCGCGCAGCTGTACACGCAGCTGCTGGACGATCAGCCCGCGCATGCCGACGCGCTGCATTACCAGGGCATCCTGTTGCATCAGCGCGGCAACAGCGCCGCGGCGGTGGCCTCGATCACCCAGGCGTTGACGCTGGCGCCCGCGCAACCGGATGCCTGCAACAACCTGGGCAACGTGCACCGCGAATGCGGCCGCCTGCGCGATGCCGAACACTGCTATCGCCGCGCACTGGCGCTGGCGCCTGCACATGCCGATGCACTGGCGAATCTGGCAGCGGTGCTGGAAGCGCAGCGGCGCAGCGAAGAAGCCTTCGTCACCTACGCGGCGCTGTTGCACACCTATCCGCAGTCAGCGCATGCGCATTACCTGCTCGGCCTGTTCCTGCGCAACAACGCGCAGGCCGCCGAGCATCTGCAGCAATCGGTGCAGTGCCTGCAGCAGGCCTGCACGCTGGCACCGGACCACCTGCACGCCCGCGAGGCGCTGGGCACCGGGCTCTACCTGTTGGGCGAGCATGCGCAGGCGCAAACGGTGTATCGCGACTGGCTGGCGCTTGAGCCGGGCAACCCGGTGGCAACGCATATGCTGGCGGCCTGTGGCGGCGCCGAACCGCCGCCGCGTGCCGGCGATACCTATGTGCGTGAACTGTTCGATGGCTTTGCCGACAGTTTCGACGAACAGTTGCTGCATCACCTGGAGTACCGCGCGCCGCAACGGCTGACCGAGGCACTGGCGGCCTGCCTTGCGCCGCCGCATGCGGGCCTGCGCATGCTCGATGCCGGCTGCGGGACCGGGCTGTGTGCGCCGCTGTGGCGCCCGTATGCACGTCAACTGGTGGGCGTGGACCTGTCGCCTGGCATGGTCGCCAAGGCACGCCAACGCGGTGGCTATGATCGGCTCGACGTGGCCGAACTCACCGCATACCTGCACGCGCAGCACGCGCAGTGGGATGTGATCGGCTCGGCCGACACCTTGGTGTACTTCGGTGCGCTGCAGCCGGTGCTCGCTGCCGCTGCCGGCGCGCTCACGCCAGGGGGCGTGCTGGGTTTCACGGTCGAAGCGCTGGACGAGCCGGACGACCGGGTCGAACTCGATGCCAGCGGGCGCTATCGGCACAGCCATGCGCACGTGCGCGCCGCATTGCAAGGCGCCGGTTTGCAGCCGATTGGGTTGGAATTGGACGTGCTGCGCAGCGAACGCGGCCAGCCGGTGCATGGCTGGGTCGTGACCGCGCGCACGCCTGGGCCAGCCTGAGACGAAATGTCGGCTTTGCTGCACGCTCGCATGTGAGCATGCGCGTGACAGTTGCCGTGCCTTTAGCCGCCTGACGTTGCACGCGCGGGCGCAACGCGGCGCCGTCGGTCAGCGCAACGTGCGTTGCCCCATCACCTGTGGATACTTCGATGCCGCGCACCATCACGCTGCACTCCGACCTTGGCGAGCGCCTGCTGCTGCATCGCATGCAGGCCAGCGAGGCGTTGGGGCAGCTGTTCGACTACCGCATCGATGCGTTGTGCACCGAACTGCAGCCCAACCTGCGTGATCTGCTTGGCACGCCAGTGGCGGTGCAGCTGGCCGATGGCGAGGGCGAACAGCGCTGGTATCACGGCATGGTGGCCAGTTGCGCGCACAACGGCTACGCCGTGGTCGATGCGCTCGATTACGCCGTGCTTGAACTGCAGGTGGTGCCCAAACCCTGGCTGCTGACCCAGCGCCGCGATTGCCGCATCTATCAGGACATGAGCGTGCCGGAGATCGTCACCAGCGTGCTGGGCGAGATCGGCTACGGCGATGTGCAGCAGCAGTTGAGCGCGCAGTACGCCAAGCGCAGCTACTGCGTGCAATACCGCGAGGACGATTTCAGCTTCATCAGCCGGCTGCTGGAACGCGAAGGCATCTACTACTACTTCACCCATACCCGCAGTGCGCATACGTTGGTGCTGGCCGATGCGCTGGGTGCGCATGCAACGAAGAACGGCGTGGACAGCCTGCCCTATGTGCCGCCGGGAACCGACGACCGGCGCCTGATGCGCTCGGTGGTGAGCCATTGGCGCAGTGCGCGCGGCGTACATTCCAGCCAGCATGGCAGCACCGACTACGACCCGCTGCAGCCGCGTGCATCGCTGGCCGCCGATGCCGATGCCGGCGGCGAACAGTTGCACGCCGTCGATGGTCTGATCGCCTTCGACTACCCCGGCGCGCATACCGTGCAGGCCGACGGTCGTCGCTACATGCAGGTGCGCACCGAGGCGCACAACGTGCAGCGCGCCAGCCATGCAGCCACCACCAATGCCTGCGGCCTGATGGTCGGTGCCTTGTTTCGCTTGCGCGGGTTTCCGCGCGCCGAACTCAATCAGGAATATCTGGTGCTGTCGGCGCACACCACGCTGGCCGCGCCCGAACACGGCAGCGGCGAGCCGCCGTTTTCCAGCAGCGTGCAGGTGATGGAAAGCCGGCTGCCGTTCCGTAGCCTGCAACGCACCGCAACGCCGACCATTGCCGGCCTGCAGACGGCGGTGGTGACCGGCGACACCGACGAGGACATTGCGGTGGATGCGCATGGCCGCGTGCAGGTGACCTTTCACTGGGCCACTGCGGCACGCCCGCATGCCGCGCCGTCGTGCTGGGTGCGTGTGGCTTCGATGTGGGCGGGCAAGGGCTGGGGCGCAATGAGCCTGCCGCGCGTGGGGCAGGAAGTGGTGGTGAGCTTTCTGGAAGGCGACCCGGACCGCCCGTTGATCGTGGGCAGCGTCTACAACGGCGACCATGCGCCGCCGTTTTCCTTGCCCGATAACAAGACCCAAAGCGGCGTGCGCAGCCGCAGCCTGCTGGGCGGCGCTGCCGATTTCAACGAGTTGCGTTTCGACGACAAGGCCGGCGCGGAAGAACTCTACCTGCGCGCGCAGCGCGATTTGCGCGAAGAGGTGCAGCACGACCACACCAGTACCATCGACAACGATCGGGTACTGGCGGTCAAGCACGACCGTCGTGCGCGGATCGACAACAACGACAGCGTGGAGGTCGGCAAGAAGCTGCTGCTGAAAGCCGGCGAAGAGATCGAGTTGGTGACCGGCAGCGCGCGGCTGGTGATGAAACACAACGGCGAGATCGTGTTGAGCGGCATCAAGATCCTGGTCGATGCCAGCTCGGAGGCCAAGATCACCTCCACCGCCATCAAGCTGTTGGCCAATGCACGGCTGCAGGCCAAATCGCCGGCCACCGAGGTGGCTGGCGATGCCACGCTCAAACTGACCTCCGGCGGCATGCTCAGCGCCGAAGCCGGTGCCTCGGCCACGCTCAAGGGCCCGTTGGTCAGCATCAAGGCCGACGCCTTGGTGCAGGTCGGCGGCGGCCTGATCATGATCGGATGAGCGCGCCCACGCTCTCGCTGGCGCAGGCCTGTGCGCAGATGCAGCTGTCTGCGCCGGCCTGCGCACAGCTCAGTACGCCGATCACGCCGCAGGCGGCGGTCAGCGCGCTGCTGGCCAGCGGTCACGGCGAAGATGCCATCAAGCTGCTCGCGCGCCTGCTGCCCAAGCGCTACGCGGTGGCCTGGCTGTGCCAATGCGTGCGCGGCGAAACCCTGGACGAGGAAGACCGCGCCGGCGCGGCACTGGCCGAGAAGTGGGTGCGCGAGCCCAGCGAGGCGCATCGTCGCGCCGCGCAGGCATTTGCGCATGCCGGCGACTATGTCTCCCTGGGTGCGTGGCTGGCTGCGGCAGTGGCCTGGTCCGGCGGCAGCCTGGCGCCGCCGCAACAGACCACGCCGGTGCCGCCGGCCGACCATCTCACGGCGCGCGCGGTGGCCGCCGCCATCACCCTGCTGGCCGCGCGCGAGCCGGCGCAGCTGGAGGCGCGGCGCAGCGGCTATGCAGCGCATGCCATGGAGTTGCTGACCAGTGTGGGGGCGCCATGAAGTTGACTAATTGTCGAATTGGCGATCCGCGCGCGGTACATCGTGGGCACGGCATCGGCGCCAACTGCGCGAGACGCAGCTGGTGTTCCAAAGCATGGTTGGATGCGGCACACATGCCAAGCTGCAGCACCAGAAGAAGCCTCGGTGCCGAACCGACAGCGCGGGCGCGCACGGCGATCAGCATTTGCGACTGTGCTCCAGCGCAGGCGATGTCCGTCTGCCGCATGCCCTCCACCGGCAATGACGCACGCAGCGGTTTCTGCCGACATACACGCATGCCAGTTGCACCTTCCGATCACCGTATGCAGGAGTCCATGGCGTGTCCAGTTCGCAGTTGATCCTCACCGTCAGCGGCGCGCAGGCCGCGCAGTTCGGTGCCAGCGCGCAGAAGCGCTTTGCCGGCACCGGCGGCAGCATCGGCCGCTCCGACGAAAGCGATTGGGTCCTGGCCGCGCCCGGTGTCTCGCGCACGCATGCGGTGGTGCGCTTCCTCAACGGGATGTATTTCATCGAAGACCGCAGCACCAACGGCATGTCGCTCAACGGCACTGCGCTGACGCGTGCGGACCCGTCCGCGCTCAGCGATGGCGACCGCCTGCAGCTGGACAGCTTCGAGATCCAGGTGCAGGTGCAGGCGTTGGCTGCAGCATCGCCGGCAACACCGGTATTCGACCCGCTGCCAGATGCGATGGACGACCGCACCCAGGTTGCGCCACCGCCGTCGACGCTGCGTGCCCCCTCCGCCACAGCGGGCTTCGATCTGCTGGAGTTCGGCACGCCGCCTGCGGCGCGGCCTGCGGTGGACGCAGTGTTGGACGATCTGCTGCTGAGCGGCGCACCCCGCGAGCTGGATCCGTTGCGCCTGCTCGACCCGTTGCCTGCGCCGGCACGCGATGCCAGCCCCAGCGCGTGGAATCAGAGCAACGCCCGCCACGACCATTTCCGTCCGCCGGCCAGTCCCGATGCACGTGCCACCTTGCCGGAAAACTGGGACATGACGCTTGGCGATTTTGCGCCACCCGCGCCATTGCCTGCGGTATCGCCCATGGCCACGCCGGTGGCTTCGCCATTCACGCCGCCGGCGGCGCCGGTTGCAGCCGCAGCATCGGCGGCAACGACGGTGCCGCCGGAGCTGGATCGCATCTTCGCCATCGTGGTCGACGGCGTCATGGACGTGCTGCGTGCACGCGCAGAGATCAAGAACACCTTCCGGCTGCCGGTCACGGTGATCCAGCGCTCGGAGA
This sequence comes from Xanthomonas sp. A1809, assembly GCF_017746015.1. NCBI lineage: Bacteria > Pseudomonadati > Pseudomonadota > Gammaproteobacteria > Lysobacterales > Lysobacteraceae > Xanthomonas > Xanthomonas sp. A1809. Next base: position 19,413 of record NZ_JAGHWZ010000013.1, read on the forward strand.
ACAATCCGCTCAAGTTCGCCGCCACCGCCGAAGATGCGCTGCAGAAGTTGCTCGCACCGCCAAGCGCGTCGTTTCTGTCCGGCGTGCCAGCGTTCGAAGATGCCTTCGACGATATCCGCTGCCATCAGATGGCGATGCTGGCCGGCATGCGCGCGGCCTTCGACGCCATGCTGTTCCACTTCAGCCCGGACCGCCTGGAGCAGGAAGCCGACGCCGGCGGCAAGCGCCTGAGTTTCGGTGGCAAGGGGCGTTACTGGGAGCGTTACCGCGACAACTTCGAGCAGCTACGCAGCGACCCGGACGAATGCTTCCGTCGCCTGTTCGGCGATGAGTTCGCGCGTGCCTACGAAGCGCAACTGGCGCGCCTGAAATCGGCACGGCGGCAGCCGGCGGGGCGCGGGATCTAGAACGCTTCATCCAATCGCATCCCGTCTGCACGGGCACACCGGCGGCGTTGCCGGCGCGCTAGTCAGGCAGAGTCTTGACGAACTCGATGAAGGCGCGCAGCGCCGGCGGTGTGAGGGTGCGATTGGGGTAGTACAGGTACGGGCCCTGGAATGGCTGCCACCACGGGCGCAGGATGGGTTCAAGCGCACCTGTGTCGAACTGCGGCTGCAGCCATTGTTCGAACAGATGCAGAATGCCGCTTCCGGCGATCGCCGCCTGGATCGCCAGCTCGATCCCGCCGCCGATCTCCACCAGCAATTGCCCCTGCGGAACGATGGTGACCACTTCACCGTCGCGCTCGAACTCCCACTCTGCAATGACGCCGCTTGGGAAGCGCCCGCGGATGCAGTCGTGGGCAACGAGTTCCCGCGGGTGGGTGGGGCGTCCGCGCCGGTCCAGGTAGCCTGGCGCAGCCGCCGTTGCGATGCGTTGCACGCGCGGGCCGATCGGGATGGCCACCATGTCCTGCTGCAGCCGTTCGCCATAGCGGATGCCGGCGTCGCAGCGTGCGGCGATCACGTCGACAAAACTTTCTTCGGTCAGGATCTCCAGCGTGATGTCCGGGTACGCCGCCATAAACGCCGGCAGGATCCTCGGCAGCACCAGGCGCGCGGCACTGACCGGCACGTTCAGCCGCAGCGTGCCGGTCGGCGTATCACGAAAGGCGCTGACCACCTCCCTGGCGTTCTCCAGTTCCAGCAAGGCGGGCGCGATGCGTGCCAACAACGCATTGCCTGCATCGGTGAGCACCACGCTGCGTGTGGTGCGGTTGAACAGCCGCACGCCGAGCGATGCCTCCATGCGCTTGATCGCATCGCTATAGGTCGATGCGCTCACGCCCGCGCTCTTGGCGGCTTCTCGAAACCCTCCCGCGCGCGCCACGCGCACGAAAGCCTCCATGTCTGCCAGGTGACCGCTCATTGTTCGACAATCCGTACGGCCCGTCCGCTTTGTACCGGATTGTCGCACAAGGGCGGCCTACGTACAGTTCCCTTGCGCCGCGGTAGCGGCCACGCAGTCGCCGCAGCGCACGTCCCGCGTTGCTTCTTGCTTCTTCAAGCCACGCGAAAGATCCCGTCGCAATCTCGGCGTGTCCCAACACACGCGGCGGTTTTGGCACATCAACCGGATACACACCAAAAGGATTCCCATGAACAACGGCAAGCCCCTTGGCGGCACATTGACCCTGCCCGGCACCACCCTTGGCATCAAGCGGATGGGCTACGGAACCATGCAGTTACCCGGACCGCATGTCTGGGGACCTCCGCGCGACAAGGCATCGGCCTTGTCGGTGTTGCGCGAAGCAATCGCCCTGGGCGCCAACCACATCGACACCGCGCAGTTCTACGGCCCCGATGTGTCCAACGCACTCATCCGCGAAGCACTGCATCCCTATCGCAGCGATCTGGTCATCGTGACCAAGATCGGTTTCAGCCGCGGCCCCGATGCTTCGTGGAATATCGATGTGTCGCCTGCAAGCCTGAGGCGGCAGGTGCATGAAAACCTGCAGAGCCTCGGCCTGGAGACACTGGACGTGGTCAACGTGAGGCTGGGCACGGCAATGGACACCGACGAGCGTTCGATCGCCGAACCGGTCGCGTGCCTGGCCGAGCTGCAACGCGAGGGCCTCGTACGCCACATCGGCTTGAGCAACGTCACTGCGCGACAGTTCGAACAAGCGCAAACACTGGCCAGCATCGTCTGCGTTCAAAACCAGTACAACCTGGTCAAGCGCGACGACGACGCCTTCATCGAGATGCTCGCGCAACAGGGTGTGGCCTATGTTCCGTTCTTTCCGCTCGGCGGCTTTTCGCCCCTGCAGTCGGAGCTGCTGTCGGGCGTTGCCAGGCAGGTAGGCGCGACGCCGAAGCAGGTTGCACTTGCATGGCTGCTGCAGCGCTCGCCCAACATCCTGGTCATCGCGGGAACATCGTCGGTGACGCACCTGCGCGAGAACTTCGCATCCGCCGAGCTGAGCCTGTCGGCCGAGCAGGTCGCAACGCTCGATGGCATCGCTGCCGAGGCCAGTGGCGCTCAATAGGAAGGTGGGCGGCAACATGCCGATGGAGATCGGCCAACCCGTCTCCGCGCAATCGCCAGGCGGGTGCCTACGCACCATCCAGGCCGCCCAGACGACTCGCGAGGTCTTGTTGGCCGCTCCACGATGCGCCTGCCGCATCGACACCGCAGGCCTGCTCTCACGGCCAGCGCCCCACAGCCCAACGTCTCGCCCAATGACCGCAACGTGACCGGCTGACGGCAGCGGCGCATGCGTTGGCGCCTGTCCGACAGGGCACGGCGCCTGAGACGTTTTGACGGGTGACCACCTTGGGTGCGCCGCAGAATCGCTCCACCGACACGCATCGGCGGTGCGGCGCTTGCGTCGGCAATGACCGCCGGGCGTGCCGCGTGCAACGCAGCTCAATGCACCCGACAACGCAGCGCGCAGGCGTTCCTGCAGGCATGCCTGGCAGTCGCATGCAACGCGGTGTGGACGCCTGTGCGCTGCATCGGTGGCCGACCTTTTTCTCAGCGGGTGGATCATGCAGAACAACAAGGTCGTGTGGAGCGAAGGGCTGTTCCTGCGCCCGCAGCATCTGCAGCAGCAGGAACGCTACCTGGAGCGCTACGTCGACCTGCGTGCGGCGCGGTTGCGGCCGCATGCCTGGGGCGTGAGCGAGCTGGAATGGGAGACCGATCTGCTGGCGGTCGGCAAGCTGGGCCTGCGTCGTGCGCGTGGCGTGTTCGCCGATGGCACGCCCTTCGCCATGCCGGGCGACGACCCGCTGCCGGTGGCGCTGGAGGTCGAGCCCACTTGCCGCGACCAGATCGTCTATCTCACCGTGCCGCTGCGGGTGCCGGCGCAACCCGAACTGGGGCGCCCGGAATCGCCGGCCGATCAGCTGTTTCGCTACCGCGTGCGCGAGACCGAGAGCAACGACGCCTCCGGTAGCACCAGCGAAGCGGTGTTGATGGAAGTCGGCGGGTTGAGCACGCGGTTGCTGCCGCACTCGCAGCCGTTGGAAGGGCTGGACCGCATCGCGGTGGCGCGCATCATCGAGACGCGCGCCGACCGCCAGGTGGTGCTGGACCCGCATTTCATTCCCAGCGCGATGGTGTGCCAGGCGGCGCCGCGCTTGACCACGTTTCTCACCGAATTGCTCGGCCTGTTGCATCAGCGCGGTGAAGCGCTGGCATCGCGCGTGACGCTGACCGATCGCGGCGGTGCTGCCGATATCGCAGACTTTCTGCTGCTGCAGCTGGTCAACCGTTGGCAGCCGCAGATGGCGCATTGGGCCGCCGCGCCATTGGCGCATCCGGAAGAGCTGTTCCGTGCCCTGGTGGCGCTGGCCGGCGAATTGAGCACGTTCACCGCTGCCAGCAAGCGCCCCCCTGCATGGCCCGCCTATCGGCACGAATCGCAGCAGGACAGTTTCGAGCCGGTGATCGGCGCCCTGCGCAGCAGCCTGAGCGCAGTGCTGGAACAGACCGCCACGCCGCTGCCGATCCAGGCGCGCAAGTTCGGCGTGTGGGTGGCGATGGTGCCGGACCCGGGCCTGCTCGACAGCGCAGCGTTCGTGCTCGCGGCCAAGGCCGACATGCCCAGCGAAGAGTTGCGCCGGCAATTGCCCGCGCACGCCAAGATCGGGCCGGTGGAGCAGATTCGCGATCTGGTCAATCTGCAGTTGCCCGGCATCGTGGCCACGCCCATGCCGGTGGCGCCGCGACAGATTCCGTATCACGCCGGCTATCTGTATTTCGAATTCGACAAGAGCGCAGCGTTGTGGCGAACGCTGAAGACCTCCGGCGGTATCGCATTCCACTTCGGCAGCGAATTCGCCGGGCTGGACCTGCAACTGTGGGCGATCCGGAGCTGAGCATGAGCCGACCTGTTGCCGATCTGGCGCCAGCCTACGCCGCACCGCTGCCGGCCGCCGAGGGCGGCGGCGTGCCCAGCGAAGATACCGACATCAGCGAACTGCTGGGCCGCAGCGTCAACCCGTTGGTGCAGGCCGCCACGCCGCTGCTGCTGTTGGCGGTGCAGTTGCGCCACAGTGCGCAATCGCCCGATGTGGCCCGCCTGCGCGAGCAGGTGATGGCGCAGGTGCGCCGCTTCGAACAACGTGCACGCGATGGCGGCGCGCCGGTGGAGGCGGTCACCGCCGCGCGCTACGTGTTGTGCGCGCTGCTGGACGAAGCGGTGCTCAATGCGCCGTGGGGCGAGCGCAGCGGCTGGTCGCAGAAGACATTGCTGGTCACCTTCCACAGCGAATCGTACGGCGGCGCCAAGTTCTTCCAGATCCTGGAGCGCTTGTGCGCCGATGTGCCACGGCATCTGGACTTGATCGAGCTGATGTACCTGTGCCTGGCGCTGGGGTTCGTCGGCCGCTACCAGATCGAGTCCGGCGGCATGGTGACGCTGGCGGCCATCCAGGACGATGTCTATCGCCGCATCCGTGCGGCGCGCGGCCCGGCGCCGGACAGCCTGGCCCCGCGTTGGCGCGGGGTGGAAGACCGCCGCCGGCTGGGCCGCTATCTGCCGGTGTGGGCGGCTACGTTGCTGGGGGTGAGCGTGGTGGTGGTGGCGTTCGTGTGGTTGCAGGCGCGTTTGAACAGCCTGTCCGCACCGATCAGTGCGCAGGCTGCCCAATGGGGCATTGCGCCGGCCACGCCGCCGGACGCTGCGCCTGTGCCGCCGCCGCCGGTGCGGCTCAAGCAGTTGCTCTCCGCGCAGGAACGCGCCGGCCTGCTGCGCGTGGACGAACAGGCCGACGGGCAGACGCGCGTGCGCCTGAGCAGCGCGGCGATGTTCGCCTCCGGCGGGGTGGAGGTGGAGCCGCAGCAGCGCGGCTTGATCGCGCAGATTGCAGCGGCCATCGAGCAATTGCCGGGGCGGGTGATCGTGGTCGGGCACACCGATGACGTGCCGGTGCGCTCGCTGCGCTTCCAGGACAACTACGCCTTGTCGGCCGCACGTGCGCAGGCGCTTGCGCAGGTGTTGCAGGCGCAGCTGAGTACGCCGGGGCGGGTGGACGCCATCGGCGCTGGCGATTCGCAACCGATCGCACGGCCAGTGCAATTGCCGGCCAACCGCGCGCGCAATCGCCGCGTGGAGATCCTGTTCCAGCCTGGGGAATGACGATGAAGACGCTGTTGTCCAAGCTGAGCGCAACGGTGGTGGTTGGCCTGCTGGCGCTGTGCCTGCTGTGGGTGGGTGGGCCGTATGTGGCGCTGGCCGGCTGGAGCCCGCTGAGCAGCGTGGCGGCGCGGCTGCTGGCGATCGTGTTGCTGGTGGTGGTGTGGGTGGGCGTGCTGGCGCTGCGCCGCTGGCGCACGCAGGCACGTGCGGCGACCTTGTCCAGCGCGCTGGCGGCGCCGGGCCGCGACGACGACCGCGAGCTGCGCAGCGGGCAGGAACGCGCGCAGCTGCAGGCGCGCTTCCAGCAGGCGATCCAGTTGCTACGCAAGCGGCGCGGCGGCGCCGATCTGTACACGCTGCCGTGGTATGCGCTGATCGGCCCGCCCGGTTCGGGCAAGAGCACCTTGCTGCAACATTCGGGCCTGCAGTTTCCGCTGGCTGCGCGCATGGGCGATGCGGCGTTGCGCGGCGTCGGCGGCACCCGCGATTGCGAATGGTGGTTCACCGACGAAGCGGTGTTGCTGGACACCGCCGGGCGCTATACCACGCAGGATTCGGACCAGGCGGTGGATGCCGGCGCGTGGCGCGATTTCCTGCGCCTGCTGCGACGCTATCGCCCGCGCCGCCCGCTCAACGGCGTGTTGGTGACGATGAGCATGTCGGACCTGTTGCTGCTCGACGATGCCGAGCGCGACACCCACATGCAGGCGATCCGCCGCCGCCTGGACGAACTGGCCGAGCAGTTGCAGGCCAGCGTGCCGGTGTATCTGATCTTCACCAAGTGCGATCTGATCGGCGGCTTTGGCGAGTTCTTCGACGATCTGACACCGGCGCAGCGCAACCAGGTGTGGGGCATGACGTTTGCGCTGGCGCAGACCCTGGACGGGCAGGCGGCGCGCAGGTTCGCCGACGAGTTCGGCGTGCTGCAGCAGCAGCTGAGCGCGCGCCTGTTCGAACGCCTGCACCTGGAACGCGACCGTCTGCGGCGTGCGGCGATCCTGTCGTTTCCGCAACAGGTTGCCGCACTCGGCGAGCGTGCGCGGCAATTCGTCGAGGGCACCTTCGCCGGCAATGCGTATGGCCCGGCACCGTTGCTGCGCGGGGTGTACTTCACCTCCGGCACGCAGGACGGCACGCCGATCGACCGCATGATGGGCGCGGTGGCGCGCACCTTCGGCCTGGAAGAAGCGCGCGTGCAGGCGCCGGGCGCGCAACGGCGCACCTTTTTCGTCGAGCGGCTGCTGCGCGAGGTGGTGCTGCGCGAATCCGGCCTGGCCAATACCCCGCCCACCCGGCAGCGCCGCAGGGCGTGGCTGCAGGCCGCCGCGTACGCGGGTGTGGCGCTGCTGACCGGCGCAGTGCTGGCCGGGCTGGGGCTCAGCTACGTGGGCAACCGTGCGTATCTGCATCAGGTACGCGCTGCGCTGGACGCGCGGCCGGCAGTGCCCGATCCCAATGCCGCCACCGGCATGCCCGAGTACGTCGCGCGCACCCTGCAGCAAGCCGATGCGACGCAGGCGGTGGTGAAGGTGGCGCAGCAGTATCACGCCGGCGCGCCGTGGTCGTTGCGCATGGGGTTGTTCCAGGGCCAGGCGGTGGGCGAGCAAGTGCAGGCCGGCTACCTGCGTCAGCTCAACGCCACCTTGTTGCCGGCCTTGGCGGTGCGCCTGCGCACCGGTCTGGTCGATAACGCACAGGCACCGCAGGCGCTGTACTACACGCTCAAGGGCTATCTGATGCTGGGCCAGCCGCAGCATCTGGACCCGGCGCAACTCAGCGCGCTGGCCGCCATCGAAGCGGCAAAATTGTTCCCGCGCGAGCCGGCATTGCAGCAGGCGCTGGGTGCGCATCTGCAGGCCGTGCTCGATTCGCCCACGCGCGTGCGTGCGCTGTCGCTGGACAACCAGCGCATCGCCCAGGCGCGCGCCAGCCTGCGCGCCGCCGACCTATCGACACTGATCTACGGCAACCTGTTGCTGACCCCGCCGGACGGCACGCCGTTGCGGCTGGATAAAGCGCTGGGCCTGCTGGCCGACACCTTCGTGCGCCGCAGTGGCACGGCGTTGTCCACCCCGGTGCCGGCGCTGTACACCCAGCCGGTATTCGCCGCGTTGCAACGCGATGGCATCGGCCAGGCGGTGGAACGCTTCGGCCGCGACGATTGGGTCTTCGGCGGTGCGGCGCTGGATGCGTCCGCCAAGGCCACGCTGGTGCGCGAAGTGGGGCAGCGCTACACGGCCGATTACATCCGTTACTGGGATGCGTTGCTGGCCGATCTGCAACTGCGCCCCTCGGCCGATCTGGCCGGTGCCAGCGCCACGGCCGCCAAGCTGGCCGGGCCCAGTTCGCCACTGCGGCTGCTGCTGGGCGTGGTCGGCGAGCACACCCAGGCAATGGACCGCGCACCACCGGCAGACCCCGCGCAGCGCGCGCTGGCCGCTGCCGCCAACTCGGCAGGCACCAAGGTGACTGCCGCCGCGGCCAAACTCCCCGGCGGGGCGGCGATGAGCGCCGCGCTGGCCACGCCCGCCGAGGGTGGCGCAGCTGCAGTGCCAACACCGGGTGCGGCGATCAGCGAGCATTTTCTGGCGCTCAACGCCTTGGCCGCCGGCGCGCCTGGCAGCACCCCGCTGGACCATCTGCTGAGCGTGCTCGATCAGCTCGGCAGGCAATTGCTGGTGATTTCCCAGGGCGGCGGCGATGCCGCGGCGGCTAGCGCGCAACTGGCATTGGCCCGGCAGGAAATGGCGCAACTGCCGCCGCCGGTGACCGACTGGCTGCAGAGCCTGGCCGGCAGCAGCGCCACCTTGATGACCCAGGGCGCACGCGCCGCGCTGGATGCGCAGGTCAGGCAATCGGTGGGCGAGGTGTGCACGGATTTCGTGCGCGGCCGCTACCCGTTCGATCCGCAGGCGCAGGTGGAGATCCCGCTGCAGAATTTCGGCGAGTTGTTCGGTAGCGGCGGCCGTCTGGATGCGCTGTATACCAGCACCGTCAAACCGCTGCTGGACACCCAGTCCCCGCAATGGCGCTGGAAGGATGGCCCGGACGCGGTCATCGGCGCGCCCGGTCTGCCGGTGCAACTGCAACTGGCGCAGCGGATCCGGCAGAAATATTTTCGCGGCGGGCCCACGCCGCAGATCGGCTTTACGGTGCTGGCGCCCACGCTGGGCGAAGGCGTGACCCGGCTGACGCTGGATATCGAAGGCCAGCGCTACGACTACCAGCCCGGCGCGGCGCAAAGCATGCCGATGATCTGGCCCGGGCCGGTGCCGGGGCATGTGTCCATCGCCGCCTTCGGCGCCGATGGCGTGGCGCTGGGTACGCTGGACTACCAGGGCGATTGGGCGCTGTTCCGCGCGCTGCAGGCCGGGCACCTGGAAAACCCGTCGGACCTGCGCTTTGTCGCCCGCTTCGCGCTTGGCGGCCACGACGTGCAGGTGCCGCTGCGGGCCGGCAACCTGCGCCACCCGTTTCTGGACAGCGACGTCCAGCACTTCGCGTGCGGCCGATGAGCATGCCGGCGCACGAACCACTCGGTTTCCACGGCAAGTTGCCCGGCGTGGGCGACTTCGTGCAGCGGCGCCTGCCGGCCAGCTTCGTGCAGCCGTGGGACCTGCAGTTCGCCAACTGCCTGGACACGGCGCGCCAGCAACTCGGGCAGCACTGGCCTGGCGCGTATCGCAACAGCGGCCTGCGCGCGTTTGCGTTGGGGCCGGGCGTGTGCGGCGCGCAGGCCTGGGCCGGCCTGCTCGGCCCGGGCGAAGACCGCGTGGGGCGCTGTTTTCCGCTGACCGTGGCAATGCCGTTGCCGCACCTGTGCCTGCCGTCGGCGGCATGGTTCGGCGCGGTGGCTGCGTGCCTGGGCCGCAGCTTGCGCGCACGCACCGATGCGGCCGGATTCGATGCCGCGCTGCGCGCGCTCGGCGTGCCGGCCGCGCCTTCCAGCACGCATGTACCGGCGCCCGGCCAATCGCTGTGGTGGCGGTTGGGCGCGGCCGCGCAATCGATCGACGGGCTGCCCACCGCCCAGATGTATCTGGAGTGGTTGCTGGCCGAGCAGGACATCACCGAGGTGACCCGATGAGCGCGCCCTACCAATCGGCCGGGCACACCGAGACCGGCAAGGTGCGCCGGCTCAACGAAGATGCCTTGCTGCTGCGCGAAGACGCCGGCCTCTGGGTGGTGGCCGATGGCCTGGGTGGCCACAGCGCCGGCGATTACGCCAGCCAGCTGCTGGTGCAGCGGCTGAGCGCATTGGTGCGCCCGGCCGACCTGTGCGATTTCCTGGATGCCATCGACGACACCCTGGCGCAGATCAATCGCGAGCTGCTGCAGGTTGCGCGCGAGCGCCGCGTGGACATGATCGCCACCACCGTGGTGGTGCTGGTGCACGACCCGGATTTCATGCTGTGCGGCTGGGTCGGCGACAGCCGCATCTACGCGCAGCATGGCGGCCCGCTGCGCCAGCTCACCCGCGACCACGTGCACGGCGTGCGCGACGATGTCACCCAGTTCGGCAGCGCACACGCCAGCGCCGCGGCGGCCGGCGTGCTCACGCGCGCGGTGGGTGCGCAAGAGCCGCTGTTCGTCGATTGGGTGCTGATGCCGAGCCTGCCGGGCACGCAGTTTCTGCTGTGCAGCGACGGCATCAACAAGGAAATCCCGGACCCGGAGCTGGATGCCGAATGCCATCGCTTCGGCGATCCACGCGCGCTGCTGGCGCGTCTGTTCGAATTGGCGATGGGGAGGGCGGCACGCGACAACGTCACCGCCGTCGTCGTCCGCCTGCAGGAGTAAGTGCATGCACGAAGACACCGCCACCGTGACCGAACTGGTCACCGCCATGCGCCGCGGCGCGCTCGACCTCAATGCCGTCCTGGCCGCGCTGGGCAAGCGCGCCGCGGTACCGGAGGCCGAATACCGTGCCGGGGTGGAAACGCTGTGGACGCTGCAACGCCAGCACCTGCTCGACGATGCCACCGTGACCACGCTGGTGAGCCGGCTGGATGCGTTGCGCGATCGTGCGATTGCGCCTGCGCCTGCGCCTGCCCCGTCGCCAACGCCAACGCAGCAGCCAACACCCACGCCAACGATGGTCGACGACGATGCCACCGTGGTGATGCCACGACCCGGCCCGGCGCGCATGGTCGAAGACGACATCACCCGCGTGCAACCGGCGCAGCCCCTGCCCGGCGATGCGCCCAGCCTCACCAGCCTGGGGCTGGGCACGCCCACCCACCTCGGCACGCAGACCGGCACCGGCACCGGCACGGCCGGTACCGCCAGCCTGTCCAGCTGGCAGCACCTGGCCGAAGCCGCCGGTGGCGATCATGCCGGTGTCGGCAGCCTGCTCAAGGGCCGCTTCCAGCTCGAACGCGAACTTGGCCGCGGCGGCATGGGGGTGGTGTATCTGGCCCGCGACGAACGCAAGGTGGAAGCACGCGACCGCGACCCGTGGCTGGCGGTCAAAGTGCTCAGCGACGAGTTCCGCCGCCATCCCGACGCACTGGTCGCCCTGCAGCGCGAAGCGCGCCGCTCGCAGAAGCTGGCCCACGACAACATCGTGCGCGTGTACGACTTCGACAAGGATCGCACCCTGGTCTTCATGACCATGGAATACATCGACGGCTGCGACCTGAAAACGCTGATCCGCGAACAGGCCTACAACGGCATGCCGCTCAAGCAGGCCTGGCCGCTGATCGAGGGCATGGGCCGGGCGCTGATGCGCGCGCACGCGGCCGGCATCGTGCATTCGGATTTCAAGCCCGGCAACGTCATGGTCACCCGCGATGGCGTGGCCAAGGTGTTCGATTTCGGCATCGCACGCGCCGGCAAGCATGCGGCGGATGTCGCCGGCGAACAGACCGTGTTCGATGCGGCCACCCTGGGTGCATTGACACCGGCCTATGCCAGCCTGGAAATGATCCGCGGACAGGCGCCCACCCCGGCCGACGATCTGTACGCGCTGGGATGCGTGTGTTTCGAATTGCTGAACGGCAAGCACCCATTCGACAAACTCAGTGCCGAAGTGGCGCTACGCGAAGGCCGCCGCCCGCCGCCGGTGCCGGGCCTGACCCGTCGCCAGTGCGCCACGTTGTGCGCGGCCGTGGCATTCCCGGCTGCGCAGCGGCTCACGCGCGTGGACCAACTGCTCGACGGCCTGCGCCAGGTGCCGCTGCGCGAGCGCGCGCTGCCGTTGATCGGCTATGGCGCCACCGCGCTCGCGCTGGTCGGCGTGGGCGGGTGGGGCGCATCGCGTTATCTGCATCAGCGCCATCTGGATGAGGTCATCGCACGCTTCGGTGCGCAGGACCCGCAGCAGTACCGCGACGAAACCCAGGTCATGCAGGCGCTGTCCAGCCTGAGCGCAGACGACCGCCGGCGCGTGCTGATGGACCGCAGCGACCTTATCGAAGATTTCCTGCTGCGCCGCCTGGACGCGCTGTGGAATCCGGCCAACAGCCGCGACGATTACCGCGGCGCGTTGCAGGTGTTCGCCTTGCGCGACCGGCTGCGGCTGTATTCGCCCGCGCTGGATGCGCGTCGCCAGGCCATCGAGCGCGAAAAGAACCAACGCCTCAACGCGCTCGACACCACGCTCAATCGCCAGCTCGATGCCGGGCTGTTGTTCCGCACCCGGCCCGACAACGCACTGGCCACGCTCGACCAGGTGCGCCGCATCGATCCGGGCAGCAGCCTGCTGCGCCATTCCGCACTGGAAGTACGCCTGGACGCGGCCATCGCGCAGGCGGTGGCGGCCGGGCAACTCACCACCGCGCGGACCGAAGTAGAACAGGCGCGCGCAGCGTTTCCGGACTCGTTGCGCCTGCAGTTGCGCAGCGCCGAGGTCGGCGTGGCCGAGCAGCAAGCCAAACGCACGCCGGTTACCGCCGCGCCGCGCGATGCCGACAGCGCGCGCAAGGCACTGGCTGCCGATCTGGCCAACCCCAGCACCGACCCGGCCTGGCGCGCGCGTATCGACGCCGCACTGGCCGCACTGCCGGTGGCCGAGCGCAGCAGCCAGGGCAGCGCGCTGGCCGAGGCCATCAGCACGGCGGTTGCCGCACAAAGCGACCCCGCACAGCTGGCTAGCGCGCAGGCGCTGGTGGATGTCGGCCTGGGCGTGGCCCCGCAATCGGCCGGCCTGCTGGCCCAGCGCACACGCCTGCAGACGCTGGAGCACCAGCTCGAACAAGCGTTGGCACGCGAAAGCGCCGAGTCCGAACTGGCCGCGCGGATCGAGTCGCTGCGCCGCGCCGCCGCCGCCAACGATCTGGGCAAGACCCGCGATGCGCTGGCGCGCATCCGCACCCTGCAACCGGACCATCCGTTGTTGCGCAGCGAAGGCCCGCAACTGCTCTCGCAGGTGTATCGCAACACCGCCGGCGATGCGTTCGCACACGGGCGATACGCCCAGGCGGCCGACCTGCTGAGGCAAGGGCTGCAGACACTCGGCCAGCGCGACGAACTGCGCAGCGCGCAAACCCGTTATGCGGTGGCCGCCGCAGTGATGACCGCGGGCACGCTGGCGCCCGGCGAACGCCAGCAACTCGCCGGGCGCCTGCAAACGCTCTATCGCACCGACGCCACCGCGCTGGCGCAATTGGAGGCGCAGATGAAGGCGGCCGGCCAATTGCCGGAAGGCTCGTTGTCGGCCCGTCTGCAACGCGCGCCCGCCGCCGATGCGCCGGCCGACGCCAGCGTGTCGCCGGGCGGCGCCACCGAGACAGCTGCGCCGGCCGCCGGCGCAAGACCGGCGCGCGGCAAATCCGCTGCCAAGCCCGCCGCCACCCCAACGACTGCGCGCGACCCCGCCGCTGCGGCATTGCCCGCCAACGCGGACGATACCGACAGCCTGCCGCCGGTGCCTACCGGCCCGGATCCCTGCGCCGGCCTGGCCGGGCGTGCTGCGGCGTGCTTCGACACACTCGGGCAGACCCGCGGGCCGATGCTGGTGGTGATCCCGGCCATCGCCGGCGGCAAGCCGTACGCGTTGTCGCGCGGCGAAGTGGCGGTGGCCGATTTCAACCTGTTCTGCCAGGCCACCGGCCGCTGTACCGCCCAGGCCGCCGCCACCCCGGAGCTGGCGCGCGCGCCGGTGCGCAATATCAGCCTGACCCTGGCGCGCGCCTATCTGCGCTGGCTCACCATCGGCAGCGGCGGCTGGCGGTACCGGCTGCCCAGCGATGCCGAGTGGCTGCATGCCGCGCAGGCGGCCAGCAACTGGCGGCAGGCCGAAGACAGCAATTGCGTGCCGCCCAACGCCAGTGCCGGCGATGCCGCGCGCGCACCGGTGTCGGCACGCGGGCGCGATGCCAATCCCTGGGGCCTGATCAATCTCACCGGCAATGTCTGGGAATGGGTATCGACCGGAACAGGCGTGCAGGCGCGCGGCGGAAGTTTTTCCAGCTACTGGTCCGATTGCACGGTGCAGGCCAGCCGTGCCGACAACGGCTCGGCGCAACCGGACGTGGGCCTGCGCGTGCTGCGGGAGCTGCCGTGAGCGCCGCCCCGCCGTCGCCCACCGCTGCCGCTGCGCACCCGGCCAATGCGCAGCTGCAGGCGCTGGCGTTGGCGCATCAGCAGGGCCAACTCGACCGCGAGCAGTACCGCGCACGCCGTCGGCGCGTACTGGACGCCGCCCGCCAGACCCAGGGGGTGACCCTGCGCAACGCCTTGCCGAGTTCGCCTGATGCCCGGCCGGGCCCGCTGTCGGCGCATCCGGTCGCACGCAAACTGCGCAGTCAGGTGGCAGCGGTCTTCATAATCGTGATGCTCATCGCAATAATCTTGCTAACATTGCATAAATGTACGTCGGGGTTTGATCGACGTTCAGCAACGGGCGAGGTCAGACACGCCGATCGCCGTGCAGTCGCCGCCGTGGCGCCTGCGTGTGCAGCGGGACACGTCGGCCATGCGCAACACCGGATGGTCTCAGGGGAAATGGACGTATGCGTATGACGTGTCTGGCCGCGGCGGTGTCCGCGTGCCTACTGCTGGCCGCACCTGGGTGGGCGCAGTCGCCGACCGATGCCACGGCTGCTGCGCAGTCGGCAGCGGCGGTGCCGGCCATGAGGGACCGGACCGAGGCGGTCACCGTGCAGGTGCGCGGCTTTCGCGTGCGCGATGTGGGCCACTACCCGGAAGCCGGCATCGACCCGGCCCGCATGCAGGCCGTGGCCGACGCTGCCTTCGCCGAGCTGGCCCAGGGCCAGCCGGTGGTGGCATTGCGCTTCGATCAATTGCAGGCAGTCGCCGATGCGGTCACCCGCGCCTACCGGCAGGCCGGCTTCATCGTCAGCACGGCCTATCTGCCGGCGCAGACGCCAGGGCCCGACCAACTGATCGAAATCCGCGTGCTGGAAGGGCGCATCGGCCAGATCAGCGTGCAGGGCGCCGCACGCTACCGCGGCAATGCGTTGTCGGCGCCGCTGCGCCAGCTGCAGGGCCGCCCGCTACGCAAGCAGGACGTGGACACCGCGCTGTTGTATGCGCGCGATCTGCCGGGCGTGTCGGTGTCGTCGGTGCTGCAGCCGGGCCAGAAGGAAGGCGAGACCGACGTGGTGCTGGTCGCCAGCGAGGCCGCCCGCCCGTATGTGATCACCCTGGGCGGCAACAACTACGGCACCGAGCTGACCGGCCGTTATCGCGCCCAGGCCGGCATCACCTGGAATAGTCCGCTCGGCCTGGGCGATGTGTTCGCCGCCAACTACGCCTATTCGCTGGCGCCGCGGCAGAGCCAGATCGGCGCGCTGTCCTATGGCCTGCCGATCGGCAGCGTGTCCGGCCTGAGCGCGGTGGTGGGCGCCAGCCGCAGCGAACTGGAAGTGCGCAACGGCGTGTTCGCCCGGCTTGGCCTGAAGGGGCCGACCTCCATCGTCTACACCGGCGCCGACTGGAAATTCATCAACACCGAAACGCTGCAGCTGCAGGGCTCGGCGCGCTATCTGCGCGAGCAATCCAAGCTCAGCGCGCTGGGCATGCAGTTGTCCGACCAGCAGTTCGATGTCGCCGAACTGGGCCTGTCGTTGCGGCGCACCGACCTGCGCTGGCGCGGCGTGGATCTGCTGCAGGGGAGCGTGCGGCAATCCTTGCGCGACCGCTCGGCGGCGGTGGACCAGATCAGCCCCGGTCGCGACAGCTATTTCACCATCGCGCGGCTGGCCTACACGCGCCTGCAATACCTCACCCGCACGCAGCGGCTGTACTTCAAGTTCAACGGCCAATACAGCGACGACACGCTGACCCCGATGGAGCAGTTCGCTGTCGGTGGGCCCGACAGCGTGCGCGCCTATCCGGTCTCCGATGCATTGGGCGACCGCGGGTATTACACCGCGCTCGAATACCACATCGATGCCCCCGGTTTTGCCGATGCCGCATCGCCGTTCAATGGCGGGCCCTGGCGCGAATTGCTGGAGCTGGATGTTTTCGCCGACCACGCCCGCGTGTTCGCCGCCAATGGCCGCCTGGCGCCGGCCAGTTTCGATGCCGCCGGCGTGGGCCTGACCTTCCGCTTGCCGCAGTACGCCAATTTCGAGTGGCGCATCAGCGCCGCGCTTCCGACCGGTGCGCGCGATGCCTCCGACGGACGCGACGACGCCCGCATCTACACGCGTTTCGGCTTCACTTTCTGAGGGATCTGCGCATGCACGCCACCATCCATACCGCGACCTCGCCGCGCACGCTCCCGTTGCGTCACTGCCCGCTGGCCGTTGCGCTGGCAGCCGCCCTGATGACCATGCCGGTCAGCGGCCTGGCCCAGGTGGCGGCCAACCAGCTGCCGACCGGCGGCAGCATCGCCGGCGGCACCGGCACCATCAATGCCGTCAACGGCAGCAGCCGGACCGTCGACCAGACCTCCTCGCGCATGGCGCTGACCTGGTCGGCGTTCGACATCGGCTCGTCGGCGACGATGATCTTCAACCAGCCCAGCGCCAGTTCGGTGGTGCTCAACCTGGTGCAGAGCGGCAACCCGACGCAGATCTACGGCAACATCAACGCCAACGGGCAGGTGTTCCTGCTCAACAGCAACGGCGTATTGATCGGCAACACCGCCAACATCAATGTCGGCGGCCTGGTGGTCAGTACGCTGGGCACCACCGTGTCCAAGTTCATGAGCGGCGACTACAGCCTGGATGCCGGCGGCACGACCGTGGCGCAGGTCATCAACAGCGGCACCATCAACGCCGCTGCCGGGTCGGCCGTGCTGATCGGTGGCCGGGCGTCCAACAGCGGCACCATCACCGCCACCGCCGGCAACATCACGCTCGCCGGTGCCGACGCAGCCACGCTGACGTTCGAAAGCGGCGGCTTCGGCGTGCTGATCGACAAGCCGCTGCAGCTGAGTCTGGCGACCGAAGCGGTGGACAATTCCGGCACCCTGAGCGCGCCAGGCGGCGCGATCCAGCTGCAGGCGCGCGCGGCGCAAGGCATCTTCGATCGACTCATCAACAACAGCGGCACCATTCGTGCGGCGTCGCTGTCCAATGGCCCCGACGGCAGCGTGTCGCTCATCGCCTCCGGCGGTGGCAGCTTCGACGTCGCCGGCGGCGGCAGCATCGATGCCGGCACCGGGGCGATCACCCTGAGCACCGGTCGCGGCGTGCAACAGACCGGCATCTACACCGCCGGCAGCCTGGGTGGCTTTATCGGTGGCAGTGCCACCTTCAGCGGCGCCAACAAGATCAGCGGCCTCGGCAACCTGGATGTAGGCGGCAACCTCAGCCTGACCAACACGGTCGCGTTGTCCCAATCCGGTGCGCTGGCGGTGACGGGCACCAGCCAATTCCTGCAGTCCGGCAGTGCGCTTTCGCTGACCAACGGCGGCAACACCTTCGGTGGCCTGTTCAGCGCCAGCGGCAACGGCATTGCCGTGAACGCGGCAGGCAATCTCTCGATCGGCACGTTGAACCTCGACAGCAACAGTGCGCTGTCGTTGAGTGCCACCGGCGCATTGACCTTGCCGACAACGGCGATCAACACCGGCAGCGCCAACCTCACCCTGTCCAGCGGCGGCAGCCTCAGCACGCGCGCCACGCTGACCGGGACGAACGTGGACCTCACCGGTCGCGGCGGCATCGCGCTGGCGCATGACGTCACGGCAAGCGGCACGCTGAAGTTGACCGCCACCAACAACGCGGTCACCCAGACCGCCGGCAGCGTGGCCACCACCGGCACCAGCACCATCAATGCCGGAACCGGTGCCATCACGCTGGACGGCGCAGGCAACGACTTCCAGGGCGTGGTGGCGCTGACCGGCGGCAACACGCGCATCAGCGACAGCGGCGCGCTGACACTGGGTGCGGTGAACGTCAACGATCTCACCGCCATCAGCAACGGCGCGTTGAACCTGGGCAGCGGCCGGGTGGGCGGTGCCTTGCTCGCCACCAGCAACAACGGCGCGATCACCCAGTCGGCCGGTAACTTCCTGACCATCGTCGGCACCAGCAACCTCACTGCCGGCACCGGTGCGATCACCCTGAACAACAGCGGCAACGCCTTTGGCGATCTGGTCAGCGCCACCGGTCGCGGTATCTCGTTGAACGCTGCCGGCAATCTGGCCATCGGCACCCTGAATCTTGGCAACAACAGCGCGCTGTCGCTGCGTGCCAGCGGTGCATTGACCTTGCCGGCAACGGCGATCAACACCGGCAGCGCCAACCTCACCCTGTCCAGCGGCGGCAGCCTCAGCACGCGCGCCGCGTTGGCCGGCACGAACGTGGACCTCACAGGCACTGCCGGCATGACTCTGGGGCATGACGTCACAGCAAGCGGCACGCTGGCACTGACCACCACCAACAGCGCGATCACCCAGACCGCCGGCAGCGTGACCGCCACCGGCACCAGCACCGTCAATGCCGGAACCGGCGCCATCGAACTGGATGAAGCGACCAACGATTTCCAGGGCGTGGTGACGCTGACCGGCGGCGACACGCGCATCGCCGACACTGGCGCGCTGACGCTGGGTGCGCTGAATACCGGCAGCCTCACCGCCACCGGCAATGGTGCGTTGAACCTGGGCAGCGGCAGCGTCCGCGGCACCCTGGATGCAACCAGTGGCAATGGCGCCATCAGCCAGAGCGCCGGACTGATCGTCGATGGCAGCGCCACCCTCAACGCCGGCAACGGCGCCATCGCGCTGACCGACGGCAGCAACGATTTCCGCAGCAGCGTCAGCCTCACCGGCACCGGCATCAGCGTGGTCGATCGCGACGATCTAAGCGTCGCCTCGATCAGCAACGGCACCAATGGCGCCATCGCCCTGACAGCCGGCGGCGCGCTCACGCTGCCCACGCAGAATCTTTCCACCGGCACCGGCGCACTCAGCCTGGTCGCCAATGGCGGTGCCTTGAGTACGCTCGGCACCTTGAGCGGCGGCAACGTCAGCCTGAGCGCGCGCGATGGCGTGGCGCTCAATCACACCGTCACCGCCGGCGGTATCCTGGGCCTGACTGCCACCAACGCCGCAATCACTCAGAACGCGGGCGTGCTCGACGTTGGCGGGCTGGCCACCGTCAATGCCGGCAACGGCGCCGTTTCGCTCACAGGCGATAACGACTTCATGAACGGCATTGCATTGACCGGCCGCAATATCGCAGTGGCCGATGCGAACGACCTCAGCGTGGTCTCGCTCAACAACGGTGGCGCCGGCGCCATCGCACTCACGGCAGGCAACTCGCTCACGCTGCCTGCCAGCGGATTGACCAGCACCGACAACCTGACGCTGCGCGCAGACAGCGGCACCCTCACATTGGGCGGCAATCTGGTCGGCAATGCGGTGTCACTGTTCAGCGCCAACGCACTCACGCTGGCGACCAGCATCGACAGCAGCACCTTGTCGGTGTCCACCAACAACGGCGCGATCAACCAGACCGCAGGCGCCTTGCGCATCGGTTCGACCTCCAGCTTCAACGCCGGCACCGGCGCGCTGGCACTGGGCAGCGCGGGCAATCACTTCGTCGGCGCAGTGAGCCTGACCGGCAACGGCGTGTCGATCAGCGACAGCGGCGCGCTGACGCTGGGCACGCTCAACACCGGCAACCTCACTGCCACCAGCAACGGCGGATTGAACCTGGGCAGCGGCCGCGTTGCCGGCACCCTGGCTGCGAGCAGCGGCAATGGCGCCATCGGCCAGGCCGGCGGACTGATCGTCGATGCCGCCACCACCCTCAACGCCGGCAGCGGCGCCATCGCGCTGACCGACGGCAGCAACGATTTCCGCAGCGGCGTCAGCCTCACCGGTACCGGCATCAGCGTGGTCGATCGTGACGATCTGCGCATCTCCTCGATCAGCAACGGCACCAATGGCGCCATCGCCCTGACAGCCGGCGGCGCGCTCACGCTGCCCACGCAAAACCTCAGCACCGGCACCGGCGCGCTCAGCCTGATCGCCAATGGCGGCGTAGTGAGCACGAACGGCAGCTTGAATGGCGGCAATGTGAGCCTAAGCGGCCGCGATGGCATCGTGCTCAATCACAACGTCACCGCCAGTGGCAGCCTGGGCCTGACTGCTACCACCAACGCGATCTTCCAGAATGCAGGGGTGCTCGACGTCGGCGGCCTTGCCACCGTCGATGCCGGCAACGGCGCCATTTCGCTCGCACGCGATAACGACTTCAGGAACGGCCTTGCACTGACCGGCCGCAATATCGCGGTGGTCGATGCGAACGATCTCAGCGTGGTCTCGCTCAACAACGGTGGCGCCGGCACCATCGCGCTCACCGCACGCAACTCGCTCACGTTGCCCGGCAGCGGATTGACCAGCAGCGATGACCTGACGCTGCGCGCAGAAAACGGCACGCTGACATTGGGCGGCGATCTCGCCGGCAATGCGGTCTCGCTGTTCAGCGCCAACGCACTGACGTTGGCGACCAGCATCGACAGCAGCACCTTGGTGGTGTCCACCAGCAACGGTGCGATCAATCAGACCGCAGGCGCCTTACGCATCGGTTCGACCTCCAGCTTCAACACCGGCTCCGGCGCGATCGCGTTGGGCAGTGCCGGCAATCACTTCGGCGGTGCAGTGAGCCTGACCGGCAACGAGGTGTCGATCCGCGACAGCAGCACGTTGACGCTGGGCAAGCTCAACACCGCCAACCTCACCGCCACCAGCAACGGCGCATTGAACCTGGGCAGCGGCCGCGTTGCCGGCACCCTTGCTGCGAGCAGCGGCAATGGCGCCATCGGCCAGGCCGGCGGACTCATCGTCGATGCCGCCACCACCCTCAATGCCGGCAGCGGCGCCATCGCGCTGATCGACAGCAGCAACGACTTCCAGGGCAGCATGAGCCTGACCGGCGCCGGCATCGCGGTGCGCGACAGCAACGATCTCACGCTCTCGGCGTTGACCAGCAACAACGGCGGCACGATCGCGCTGACCGCCGGCGGCAATCTGATCCTGCCAGGCACGACGTTGAACAACGGCAGCGGCGATATCAACCTGATCGCCAACAGCCTGAGCCTGTCTGCCGCACTGCTTGGCGATGAAGTGAGCCTGCGCGCCAACAGCGGCTTGGCCTTGGGCCAGAACATCACCGCGCGCACGTTGTCGCTTGCCAGCAGCAATGCCGCCATCACGCAAAGCGGCGGCGCACTGCTGGTCAGCGGCGCCACCACGGTCGATGCGGGCACCGGTGCGATCTCGTTGCTGCAAGCCGGCAATCACTTCAACAGCGTCAGCCTGACCGGCAACGGCATTGGCGTGACCGACAGCGACAACCTCAGTCTTGCCGCATTGACCAGCACCGGCAACGGCAGTGTTGCAGTGACCGCCGGCGGTACCTTGAGCCTGCCGTCGCAGGCTATCGCGGTCGGCAACAGCAACCTGACCCTGGCATCGAACGGCGGCGCACTGAGCACGGCCGCAGCCCTGGGTGGCAACAACGTGACGCTGTTCGGACGCGACGGCCTGACCCTGGGCCACACCGTCACCGCCAACACGCTCGCCCTGCGCAGCACCAACGCCGCCATCGTGCAGAACGCCGGCGCACTCGACGTGGTGGGCACCAGCACCGTCGATGCCGGTAGCGCCAGCATCGCGCTCAACAACGGCAGCAACCGCTTTGGCGCCGGCATCAGTCTCACCGGCACCGGCATCACGGTGGCCGATCGCGGCGACCTCACCATCAATGCCTTGAACGCCGCTGCCAACGGCACCATCGCGTTGACCGCCGGCGGCGCACTGAACCTCTCCGCGCAGAACCTGGACACCGGCACCGCCGATCTTGCCCTGATCGCCAATGGCGGCAGCATGAGCACCGGCGGCGACTTGCGCGGCCGCAACGTCACCCTGTCCGCACGCGACGGTCTCACCATCGGCCACACCATCACCACCACAGACGCGCTGTCGCTGAGCAGCAGCAACACCGCGATCACGCAGACCGCCGCGGCACTCGATGTTGGCACCACCACCACCGTCAATGCAGGCAGTGGCAACGTCACGCTCAATACCGCGGGCAACACCTTCAACGGCGTGGTCAATCTCACGGCAGGCGACGTGCAGATCGCCGGCAACGCGCTCAGTTTCGGCACGCTGTCCACCAATGCACTCACCGCCAACAGCAGTGGCGCATTGAATCTCGGTAACGGGGTGGTGCGTGGCGCGTTGAACGGCACCAGCGGCAATGCAGCGATCACCCAGAGCGGCGGTTTGTCGGTCGGCGGTGCATCCAGCTTGAATGCCGGCAGTGGCGACATCGCCTTGACCGATGCCAACAACGACTTCGTCGGCGCGGTTGCGCTCACCGGCAATGCCATCGCCGTGCAGGATCGCAACGACCTCAGCATCGCTGCGGTGCGCAGCGGTGCCAACGCGGCGATCTCGCTGGTCGCCGGCGGTGACTTGAACATGCCGGCCAGCCAGATCGACACCGGCACCGGCGCGCTGACGCTGACAGCCAACGGCGGCACCTTGCGCACCGCCGGCGCCTTGCGCGGTGGCACGGTGCAACTGACCGGCGCCAATGGCATCGCGCTGAGCAACACGCTCACGGCAGGCAACGCGCTGCGCTTGAACAGCACCAATGCCGCCATCACCCAGACCGGTGGCGCGTTGCTCGTCGCAGGCGACACCACGGTCGATGCCGGCAGCGGCGCCATCACCCTGGAGGCGGCGGGTAACGACTTCCAGGGCCTGCTCACCCTGAGCGGCGGGGCCAGCAGCGTGCGCGATGCCAATGCCTTGACCCTGGGCACGCTCAACACCGGCGACCTGCAGGTCCGTAACAGCGGCGCGCTGAATCTGGGCGTTGGCCTGGTCGATGGCGATCTGGATGCGGCCAGCAGTGGCGGCGCCGTCACCCAGAGCGGCGCGTTGACCGTCACTGGCATTACCCGCATCAACAGCAGTGGCGCTGCCATTGCATTGACCGATGCCGACAACGATTTCCAGGCGGCGGTGAGCCTGAGCGGCGGCGCGGCCAGCGTGCGCGATCGCAATGCGCTGGTCTTGGGCAATCTGAAGGTCGATGCACTGGATGTCGCCAGCGGCGCCGGCCTGGATCTGGGCCAGGGGCGCGTCGGCGGTGCGCTGGTGGCACGCAGCGGGAGTGCAGCAACGGCCCAGGCCAACACGATCGTTGCCCAGGCGATTGCCGTGCCTGCGGCCACCGCTGCCGGCATTACCCAGCAAGGTGCGCTGACCGTGGCGGGCAGCAGCGTGCTCGATGCCGGCACCGGTGCGATCGTGCTGGATGCGGCCGGTAACGATTTCCAGGGCACGGTGCAGGCGCGCGGCAGCAGCATCGCCATCGCCGATCGCAACGACCTGGCGGCGACTGCGCAAGCCAGCGATGCCCTGCGTCTGCAGGCCGGTGGCCAGCTCACCACCGCTGGCGCGCTCAGCGCCAACGCCATCGCCCTGCGCGGCGGCACCGGCGTGGTACTCGGTCACGACGTTGAAGGCGCCAGCGTGGCCTTGAGCAGCGGCGGGGCGATCACCCAGAACGCCGGCAACCTGCGCGCCGGTCAGCTCAGCGGCAATGTCGCCGGGGCGGTCACGCTCACCGGCAGCGGCAACGCCATCGACGCGCTCGGCGACTTCAGCGCGCAAGGCCTGGATCTGGTCAGCAATCGCTCGCTGCTGGTCAGCGGCCGCGTCGACGGCGGCCCCTCGCTGCGCCTGCGCAGCGGCGGCGAGCTGCACCTGAGCGGCCAGCTCAGCGGCGCCACCAGCTGGTTGCAGGCCGCTGCCGGCATCCGCCAGCGCGCCGGCAGTTCGATCACCGCCGGCCTGCTCAGCGGTAGCGCAGGCGGCGCGGTGGTGCTGGGCGATGCGGCCGGCTTCGTCGACAACCGTGTCGTACGCCTGGGCGACTTCGTCGCCAGCAATGGGTTCAGCTTCACCAATGGCGGCGATCTGCTGCTGGTGCTGGCCAATGGCAGCAGCTACAGCGTGGATGCCGGCAACAGCGCGATGTTCCTGTCGGTCCGCGGCAATCTGTTCCAGGACGGCCGTGCGCCGCTGCGCAACGGCACCGGCACCTTCGCCGCCACCGGCCAGATCGGTACGCAGCAGAACCCGATCTATGTGATCGGCACCGGCACCCAGACCGTGGCGGCGATCGGCGCGCCGCCGGCCTATTTCAACGCCACGACGGTCGACGGCAGCCTGCTCGATCTGGCCGGCGGCTCCGGCTTCAATGTGCCGGCCTCGGCGTTTGCCGGCCGTGCGCAGAGTTCGGCCAGCCGCACCGTGGCCTTCGTGGACCTGTCGGCCAGCGGTACCCCGTACCGCGCCTTCGGCCTGGTCCGCCCCGGCCTGCGGTTGCCCGACGACCAGCAGCCGGCCTGCGATGTCGGCGACCCGGATGCCGTCTGCAATCCCGAGTGACCTGCCTGCCGCCGCTCACCGCGGCGGCTTCCCCGATGGAGGCCGTGCCATGCAAGACGACAGTTCCCTGGAGACCCTGCTGGCGCCGCTCGGCGACGATGCCCCGGCCGGACCGGATCTGGAATACGACCCGGAGTTCCTGCGCCTGGAGCGCGAATCGGCGGTCCGCGCCGAGCGCTCGCTGGGCGAGAGCGTCATCGCCGCCGAAGAACCGGACTGGGACAAGGTGCAGGCGCTGGCGCTGGAACTGAGCCGGCGCAGCCGCGACCTGCGCGTGGCCGGCAAGCTCGGCGCCGCCTGGCTGCGCCTGCGCGGCCTGCCGGGCTGGGCCGATGCGCTGGCGTTGATCCACGGCCTGCTCGAGCGTCATTGGGACAGCGTGCATCCGCAGCTGGATGCCGACGACGACAACGACCCCACCTCGCGCATCAATGCGCTGGTCGGCCTCAGCGACCCGATGGGCCTGCTCGGTGCGCTGCGCACCACCGCGTTCGTGCAGTCGCCGCGGCTGGGCCGCTTCAGCCTGCGCGATCTGCGCGTGGCCAACGGCAGCATCAAGCTGCCCGACGGCCAGAGCGGCCCCAGCCTGGCCGAAATCGAAGCCTGCTGCCAGGACTGCGCGCCGGAAACGCTGGCCACCTCCGCCCAGGCCATTGCCGAGGCGCTGCGGCAGGCGCGCGCGATCGATGCGCTGCTGAGCGAGCGCGTCGGCACCGCTGCGCCGGACCTGCGGCCGCTGCTGACCGACCTGCGCGATCTGGAGCGCTTCGTACTGCCGCATTGGCAAGCGCGGCAGGGCGTCCTTGCGGTCACTGAAGACGGTGAGCAGGCTGCCGGCGAGGGCCACGCCGCCGCCACGGCAACCAGTGCCACCCGCCGCAACGACGAGATCGCCGGCCCCGAGGATGTGAAGCGGCGGCTGGAAGAGATCTGCGCCTATTACGCCCGGCACGAACCATCCAGCCCGGTGCCGATGCTGCTGCGCCGCGCCCAACGCCTGGTCGGCTGCGATTTCCTGGCGCTGATGAAGGAGCTGGCCCCGGCCGGCATCGACGAACTGCAACGCGTCACCGGCCCGCTGGAAGAAACCTGAGCCGCATCGCCAGGCAAGAAACCCGAGCACCTGGTGTCCCGCCGGGCAGGGAACGCCGAGCAGCGGTTGCGCTGGACAGGCAGGGCACGCTGAGCGGTGCGCCCAGCGATCGTGAACACGGTTGAGTAGCGCCCAATCGTGTGAAAGAGCACCGGGCACCGCTGCATGCCGGCAGCCCATCGTCAGCGCTACCGCAAGCGCACCACGCGGGTGTGCGGCGCGCTGTGCGCAAGGGGACATCTCCGGGCACGGCGGCAATTCGGCCAAGGCAATGAACCGCAGATCAAAAACGCAACGCCACCGGGCGTTTCAACGCCCGACGCATGCCCCACGAATCCCGAATCCCAACTCCCCAATCACCAGCTGTAGAGCTGCCAATACACCTTGTTGACCTTGTCCTTTTCCGCGTCGGTATGCCCGTCATGGTCGCGGTCGTACAGGAAGTAGGGCGCCCCGCGCGCCGGCGTCACCCGCACCATCTCCAGCTGACCGTTGACGCGGTATTCGTCGACCTTGTCGCCGTTGCCCATGGTCTTGCTGGTGACATCGGCGCCAGCCGGGATATCGCCACCGGCGCGGTCGCCGCCGCCGGTGGCACAGCCGCCGAGCAGCAGTAACGGCAGCAGCAAAAGACGTGCTTTGTTCATTGTCGTTATCCGTGTTGATCGCCAGCCAGTATGCGCTGGCGCGGTGTGCCCTGGGCGTGCAGCGTAGAATCGGGCCATGAGCAGATTAGTCCTGATCGACGGGTCCAGTTACCTGTATCGCGCGTTCCACGCGCTTCCGCCGCTGACCAATGCCCAGGGCGAGCCCACCGGTGCCTTGTTCGGCGTGGTCAACATGTTGCGCGCCACCTTGAAGGAGCGCCCGGCCTACATCGCCTTCGTGGTGGATGCGCCCGGTAAAACGTTCCGTGATGACTTGTATGCCGACTACAAGGCCAACCGACCCCCGATGCCCGACGACCTGCGCGCGCAGGTGCAGCCGATGTGCGACATCGTGCATGCGCTGGGCATCGACATCCTGCGCATCGATGGCGTGGAAGCGGACGATGTGATCGGCACGCTGGCGCTGCAGGGCGCTGCCGATGGGTTGAGCGTTACCATCTCCACCGGCGACAAGGACTTCGCCCAGCTGGTGCGTCCGGGCATCGAACTGGTCAACACCATGAGCGGCAGCCGCATGGATTCGGACGCGGCGGTGATCGCCAAGTTCGGCGTGCGGCCCGATCAGATCGTCGACCTGCTGGCGTTGATGGGCGACACCGTCGACAACGTGCCCGGCGTGGAAAAGTGCGGCCCCAAGACCGCCGCCAAATGGCTGGCCGAATACGACTCGCTCGATGGCGTCATCGCCAACGCCGACAAGATCAAGGGCAAGATCGGCGACAACCTGCGCGCCGCATTGCCACGCCTGCCGCTCAACCGTGAGCTGGTGACCATCAAGACCGATGTCACCCTGGCCAGCGGCCCGCGCGCGCTGGACCTGCGCGAGCCCAACGCCGAGGCGCTGGCGGTGCTGTACGCCCGCTACGGCTTCACCCAGGCGCTGCGCGAACTCGGTGGTGCGGCCGCCCAGGCGGGCCTGCTGGCCGAGCCGGTGGCGCTGGGCGCTGCTGCTGCCACTGCGCGCACCGAACCGGGCCGCGCGCGCGGCACCGGCTTCGTCTCCGGCCCCGTCCACGCCGCGGTGGATCTCGATCCGTCGCTGTCGGCGCCCGGCCAGTACGAGACCATCCTGACCCAGGAGCAGCTCGACAGCTGGATCGCGCGGCTGCGTGCCGCCGGGCAGTTCGCCTTCGATACCGAAACCGACAGCCTGGACCCGCTGCAGGCCGATTTGATCGGCCTGAGCGTGGCGGCCGAGCCCGGCCAGGCGGCGTACCTGCCGTTCGGTCATCACTTCCCCGGTGCGCCGGCTCAACTCGACCGTACCCAGGCATTGGCGCAACTGGCGCCACTGCTCACCGACCCGGCCGTGCGCAAGCTCGGCCAGCACGGCAAGTACGACCTGCACGTGATGCGCCGGCATGGCGTGGCGCTGGCCGGCTATGCCGACGACACCCTGCTGGAGAGCTTCGTGCTCAATTCCGGCAGTGCCCGCCACGACATGGACAGCCTGGCCAAGCGCTATCTCGGCTACGACACCGTCAAGTACGAAGACGTCTGCGGCAAGGGCGCCAAGCAGATCCCGTTCGCCCAGATCAGCCTGGAAGACGCCACCCGCTACGCCGCCGAGGACGCCGACATCACCTTGCGCCTGCATCGCGTGCTCGGCCCCCGGCTGGCCAGCGAACCGGGCCTGGAGCGCGTCTACCGCGACATCGAAATGCCGCTGGTGGACGTGCTGGCCCGCATCGAAGCCAACGGTGTGTGCGTGGACGCGGCCGAACTGCGCCGCCAGAGTGCGGACCTGTCCAAGCGCATGCTCGCTGCCCAGCAGAAAGCCACCGAGCTGGCCGGGCGCAGCTTCAACCTGGATTCGCCCAAGCAGCTGCAGGCCCTGCTGTTCGACGAGCTCAAGCTCCCCGCCGTGGTCAAGACGCCCAAGGGCCAGCCCTCGACCAACGAAGAAGCACTGGAAGCCATCGCCGACCAGCACGAGCTGCCGCGGGTCATCCTGGAATACCGTGGCCTGGCCAAGCTGCGCAGCACCTACACCGACAAGCTGCCGGAGATGATCCACCCGCAGTCCGGGCGCGTGCACACCAGCTACCACCAGGCCGGCGCCGCCACCGGGCGGCTGTCCTCGTCCGATCCGAACCTGCAGAACATCCCGATCCGCACCGAAGACGGTCGTCGCATCCGCCGCGCGTTCGTCGCCCCGGCCGGACGCAAGCTGATCGCCTGCGACTATTCGCAGATCGAGCTGCGCATCATGGCGCACCTGTCCGGCGACCCCGGACTGGTGGGCGCGTTCGAATCCGGCGCCGACGTCCACCGCGCCACCGCCGCCGAAGTGTTCGGCCGCACCATCGACACCGTCAGCGGCGATGAGCGCCGCGCCGCCAAGGCCATCAACTTCGGCCTGATGTACGGCATGAGCGCCTTCGGCCTGGCCCGTCAGCTCGGTATCGGCCGCGGCGAGGCGCAGGACTACATCGCGCTGTACTTCAGCCGTTACCCGGGCGTGCGCGACTTCATGGAAACCACCCGCCAGCAGGCGCGCGACAAGGGCTACGTGGAAACGGTGTTCGGGCGCCGGCTGTATCTGGACTTCATCAATGCCGGCAGCCAGGGCCAGCGTGCCGGTGCCGAGCGCGCCGCCATCAACGCGCCGATGCAGGGCACCGCCGCAGATATCATCAAGCGCGCCATGGTCAACGTGGACGGCTGGATCGCCAACCACGCGCAACGCGCGAAGATGATCTTGCAGGTGCACGACGAACTGGTGTTCGAAGCCGATATCGATTTCGTCGATACGCTACTGAGCGAGGTCACCACGCGCATGGCGGGCGCAGCTGAATTACGCGTGCCGTTGGTGGTGGATTCCGGCGTTGGCGATAATTGGGACCAAGCGCATTGATGCGGTGAATGGCTGCGATATGCTGAATACGCAGATCAGCAATAATCCGTTCCAAACATAATGTGAATTCAGCTGAGTTAATGGAATGAATACCCCCTAAATTCTACATTTTTTTAACAGTTATCTTCACGATCCATCAATGTAGAAAATGTTGTTATATCCCTCGACGGGCGCAACGCCTGTCGGTAGATCTCTCCCATCCCCTGGAGCAGATCTCGGAGCGGAAACTCCTCCCCAAGTTTCCGTTCCCTGGCCCCGCCGACCTCCCCCTGGTCTGCGGGGCTTTTTATTTGTGTCCTTCCACAATGCGCAAGCGCTGCAGCGTTAACAGCGATGCTGCAGGTGCCTTCGGTGTGCGCAGGGCGCGTGGCGTGTAGCGACACCACTCCAAGACCCTGCGCAGGCAACGCATTCGCTTGGCGCCAAGCCCCAATGCATGCCGCGTTGCAGCGTAAATGCCCGCTCAATCGTCGGGTGCGGCGATGCAGAGGGAATGCTGCGCCGGCGGTACGAGGCCATGCTGCTCATTCAGTTTATGGGCGGGCAGCACGCGTATTCATCTATCGATTTACGGTTGTCGCGTTTGCGCGTGTTTGCCATGCACGCTACCGCTACCGGCGCTGGTGGGCGAGTTTCATTCTGCCAAGGACCAGGGCGCCGTCGCAGTCATGCGATCCGCGCCTGTGCGGCCTCTGTCTCCAGGCAGCGTGGCGCACCGGTGATGCACAGTGGATCGAGCCGTCAGCAGGCAACGCGCTTGCTCGCGACCCGCTGTAACGTGCCCGCCAATGCCACCGCCTGCGTGGACGTCCGCCAACACGCCACGCCTTCGGCGGCGTTTCGATCAACCCAGCCAGTCGCGTGGAATCAGGTAATCGGCCAGCCGCGCTTCGGCGCTGCCCGGCTCCGGCGTGAAGCCGTACTCCCAACGCACCCGCGGCGGCAAACTCATCAGGATGCTCTCGGCGCGCCCACCGCTCTGCAATCCAAAGAGGGTGCCGCGGTCGTAGACCAGATTGAATTCCACGTAGCGCCCACGACGGTACAGCTGAAACTCGCGTTCGCGCTCGCCGTAGGGTGTGTCCTTGCGCCGCTGCACGATTGGTATGTACGCATCCAGAAAGCCATCGCCCACTGCGCGCTGGTAGGCGAAGTCGCGCTCGAAATCCTGACCCAGATCGTCGAAGAACAGCCCGCCCACGCCACGCGTTTCATTGCGGTGGCGCAGGAAAAAGTATTCGTCGCACCAACGCTTGTGCGCGGCATAGCGCTCTTGGCCAAACGGCTCGCACAGCGCCTGTGCAACGCGGTGCCAGTGCTGCACATCCTCATCGAAGGGATAGAACGGAGTCAGGTCGAAGCCACCGCCAAACCAGGCGGCCACCACCTCGCCATCGCGCTCGGCGCGGAAGTAGCGCACGTTCATGTGCGTGGTCGGGATATACGGGTTGTGCGGATGAAACACCAACGAGACGCCGCATGCACGCCAGGTCGCACCGGCAAGCTCGGGCCGGTGCGCACTGGCCGACGGCGGCAGGCGCGTACCGGACACATCCGAAAAACCGATGCCGGCCTGCTCGAACACCGCGCCGTCGCGCAGGATGCGGGTACGGCCACCGCCGCCTTCCTCGCGCTTCCAAAGGTCCTCGGCGAAGCGTGCCTTACCGTCGGCAGCTTCCACAGCGGCGCAGATGCGGTCCTGCAGGTCGGTCAGATAATCGCGTACACGGTCGAATTCATTCATGTCCCAATTCTAAGCCGTGCGCTCCGCGCGGTGCATCCCGCCCAAGCGCGCCCGTTTGTCGCAGTGCGATGCGGGATGACGGCGCAGTGATCACCGCTGGGCAATGACCAGTCGAGATGGTCGTATGCCAGTGCTACCGACCGGCGAGATTCGCTTGTTCTACAGCGCCGTTTCCGTATCAGGAGCTACTTCATAAACTGCCGACCAACGTGTGGTGCAGTGTCCTTGCCGCAAGGATGGGTTCACGGCGTGTGCCGCGAGCGATGCGGGCGCCGTGCATTCGAGCTGGGCTTGAAGACAGCCGGGCAACCGCACACGCAAGCTCTCAGTTTTCGATGCGCAACTGGCGAGCGAGGCGTATTTCGTTGCAAGGCAGCTGAACTGCTGCAGGCTGCAGCGTCCTTACCGGCTATCAAGTCGCTCAGCTTGCGAAAACTCCGCGCGGACAGCGGGCGTGCACAGCCGCCATGCCAATGCTGCGTGGACGCAGCCGATCGCCAGCGCACCCAGGCCGGTGAGGACCAGTGCCATTTGCTGGGTGGCCTGCAAACGTGCCTGCATCTGCGGCCACTCCGGGCTTTGCAGCACATCGGCGGGCAGCAGCGTCTGCACGCCGTCGAATAAGGGCCCGATCAACGCCAGTCCGCCGAAATTGAGCAGCCCGGTCACCAGCAACACCGCCACGAAGCCACGCCTTGCCCACTCGCGCCGCTGCAGCAGCGCCCAACTCAACCAGCAGAACGCAGCCGAGAGCACCACGCCGGCGACCGATAACGACAGCGCGTGATCGATCAGCCATTGCCAGGAGGGGGGCAGGGTGATGCCTTCGGGCAGCCCTAGCGATGCCGCACCTGGCGCCAGTGCGATCATTGCGATCTGCATCAGATTGGCCAGCACGCTGACCGCCCCCAGCAACAGGGAAACCCACGCCAGCGGAGTGACGAAACCACCGCGCTGGCGCGCCGATGCTGGCCGGACGGCGCTCATTGCAGCGATGCGATGTGGGCGGCCACCATCGCCTGCCCGGGCGGATCCAGCGCAGGTTGCAGGTGCGCGTACCACTCGGGCACTGCGTCGGCTGGCAGGCATTGGCGCAACAACGGCGTGCTGCGCTCAAGAAAGGCTTCGAGAAACGGCAGCCCGCGCACGTACAGGAAATGGCTGTCGGTAATGGACATGCCAGCGTATGCCTCGCGCAGCCATTCCAGGTGCGGCAGCGCGTGCGCCCCGTGGCCGGCGCGGGTGAGCGCGGTGAGGAAGCTGGTACGCGCGGTCGCCGGCGAGGTGGACCGCTCCTGCGCATTGAGATCGTCGAAGGTCAGCAACCACTGCTCGCCCTGGGCGATCTCGTTGCACATCACCGAGGTGGTTGCCAGCTGCAGTGCGTTGTGTGCGGTGGGCTCCAGCGCGTACAGCGCCAGCCAGTACGGGTAGGCCTCGCGATAGCGGTCCAGCGCGCTCAACGACAGCGCGCACAGGCGCTGCGCATCGGCACCAAGGTGGCGCTGCGTCTGCGCAGCGTTGTAGGCAGCCACATGGTCGCCGCGCTGAAACGCGCTCAGCGCCGGTTGCAGTGCGGGATCGATCTCGGCCGCCGCTTCCGACACGTCTGCGGCAGCGACAGGCGCAGCCGTCGGTGCCGTGCGCGGCGTGTTTGCCGCAGTGCTCTTGCGTCCAAACAAACGGTCCCACAGGCCCATCGCGTCTCCCTTCCCTGCGCCCGTGGTGAGTGGAAGCGCCATCATGCCGGCGGCGCACCGGTCATGTGGCGGACCGGTGCAGCAGCACGCGTGCAGCGATGGCGCGTTACCGGTCCTGCGCCAAGCTTAGAGCCACTGGCGTAGCAACAGGTGAGTGCGAAGCAACCCAGACGCCGGTGTTGGTTTTGCCCGCGCACGTGCCGCATCGTTGATCCTAATCGCAGCGTCGTCGCTGCGATTGGCCGGATCGGTCACGTTCTGCGCGGTTGGTGAGGGCGCATCGTGACTGCGAGATGGCCTGACCCCGGCATCTGCGTGTAAGACGCGCGGCGCCCGCTCCGTGCCGCTGGCGGCCAACCCGTGGGCAAGGCGCACGCCCTGTCTCGACGCGCCACAGGACGCTTCGCCCTCCACCTCAAACTACCTGACACGCTCTACGGCTTCACCTGCTCATTGAACAGCTTGAGGATGCGCTTGTACTCGTCCAGCCACGAATCGGCGCGCGTAAAGCCGTGGCGCTCCAGCGGGTACGGCGCCACCTGCCAGTTGTCCTTGTGCAGCTCGATCAACTTCTGCGTCATGTCCACCGAATCCTTGAAGAACACGTTGTCGTCGATCATGCCGTGGGCGATCAGCAGGTGGTCGCGCAAGCCCTCGGCGTAATTGATCGGCGAGGAGATCTTGTAGGCCTCCGGATCGAGCTCGGGCGTGTTGAGGATGTTGGAGGTGTACTCGTGGTTGTACTGCATCCAGTCGCCGACCGGGCGCAGCGCCGCCCCGGCCTTGAACGTGCCAGGGCTGCGGAACAGCGCCATGTAGGTCATGAAGCCGCCGTACGAGCCGCCATAGATGCCGGCGCGTGCGCGATCGCCCTGCTTGGTGGCGACCAGCCAGTCCAGGCCATCCAGATAATCTTCCAGCTCGGGGTGGCCCATGTTGCGATAGATCGCCGTGCGCCAATCGCGGCCGTAGCCTTCGGAGGCGCGATAGTCCAGGTCCAGCACGATGTAGCCCTGCTGCACCAGCAGGTTGTGGAACATCTGCTCGCGGAAATACGGGGTGTAGCGCTCGGAGACGTTCTGCAGATACCCGGCGCCGTGCACGAACATCACGATCGGATACTGCTTGCCCGGCTCGGGCGTCTTGGGGCCGTAATACTTGCCCCAGACCGTGCCGGCACCGTGTTTGGACGGGATTTGCACGTACTGCGGCGCAATCCACGGCTGCGCCTTGAAGGCTGCCGTGCGGGTATCGGTGAGCACGGTGGCCTGACCGCCTGTGGCCGGTACCACGGCCAGTTGGGTCGGCAGATAGCTGCCGGAGTAACGCACCAGCAACTGCTGCCCGTTGGGCGAGAGGCTGAAACCTTCCACACCGTTCAACGCCGTGATCTCGGTGAGCTGATCGTTGCGCAGATCGAGCTTGCAGACTTCGTAATCGCCCGGCCATTTTTGGTTGCACAGGAAGAACATGCCGCTGCCGTCGGCGCTGGCCACCGGCATCGACACTTCCCACTTTCCGCGCGTGCGTTGGCGCGGTTTGCCGTTGCCTTCCACGGTGTACAGCTGCGAATAGCCGGATTCTTCCGACAGCAGCCACAGCGTACGGTTGTCGGGCAGCCAGCCGAAATCGTTGAAGTCCCAGTTGATCCACGCGCTATCGCTCAAACGGTGACGCGGCTGCAGCCTGGCGTTGTCCAGGTCCACGCTGGCGATCCAGCGGTCCTTGTTGTCCACCGCGCGAATTTCCACCGCCACGTTGCGGCCGTCATCGCTCCAGTGCACGGCCGGCCCGCTGCCGTCGCCATCGCTTTCCACGCGCACCGCGCGGTTGCCCTTCAGGGGGTCGCGCTTGGCGGCTTTGCGCAAGGCCGCCAGCGGATCGGTGGCGATGCCGGGGAGTGGGTCGAACGACAGCGATCTGGCCGTGCCCGCGCCAACATCCACCAGCCACAGCGCATGCGCTGCCGGGGCGTTGCGGCCGACACGGGTGCGCACTTCCTGGAATTCTTCGTAACCGGATTCGGTCACGTATCTGGGCATCTTGCCGGCCTGACCTTCGTCGGCGTTCTTGGCCTGTGTGACCACCAACAGATGGCGGCCGTCCGGCGACAACGCGCTGTCGACGATCTCCACCTCATCGCCCAGATACACCGGCGCCGCCGCACGCGTGGCATCGGCGCGGCGCCAGGCGTCTTCCTGCGTGCGCAGCGCGTCGCGTTGCTCCTTGTCGCGGCGCAAGGTGGCCAGCGTCGCCAGTTGCTGCTCGCGCAGCACATCGGCCTTGGGAGCGGCGTTGGGGTCGCGCTCGGCCTTGACCACCGCCACCTGCGCAGTGCCGCCGTCGGCGCGCCAGTGGTACCAATTGTTGCCCGCGCGCCAGATCGCACCGCCGTCGCTGGCGAACTGCGGACGCGATTCGGTCTCGTTGCTGCGGGTCAGCTGGGTCAGCGCACCTGTGCGCAGATCGCGCAGGAAGATGTCGCCGTTACGTGCGAACAGCATGCGCTGGCGGGTGGCATCGTAACTGGGGTTTGCCGCATCCAGGCCGGCGCGCGCGGTATCGGCCACACGCTCGGCGGTGCCGCCGCCGGTGCCCTGGCGATAGGTGTCGCGCACCGGGCTGCCATCGCGCTTGAGCAGGTATTGCACCTGTTTGCCGTCCCATTGCCACCAGGCCTGGTCCACCGCCGGCCCGATCCAGTCCGGGTCGGCCATCGCCTGTTCGATGGTGAGCGGGGCGGCAGACTGCGCATGCGCAGTGGTGGCCAGCAGCAGAAGGGTCAACGGCAACAATCTAGGCATCGGACACGGCTGGACGCAAAGGAGAGCGCGCAAGCCTAGCAGTTCGCCTTCGCAGCAGGCTTGGGCCACAGGTCATGCGTGCGTGGCTGCATGCAGCGCCCGGTAGCACCTGTAAGCGCGCAATGAGCGGGCGCGACCATGGGCCGGCGCTGCGCAAGCATGCAGTCGCAGATGAGAGCGGTGCGCGGCATCGGCGCTGCACGACACGACAGCGCAAATGAATCCTTCAACGCCACGGCACTGGTAACGCCACGCGCTCAACTGGCGCACGCGCCGACGAACGCAACGAAAATCTCGTATGGAAGCGCACCTGCGCAGAGGCGCCGCACGAGTGCCCTGCACACCTGCAGCCCGTCGGCGTATCGCACTGCCCAGCGCAACCACGCACTGGTGAAGACTTGCCGCGTGCAGAGACGATGATGTGCCATGCCGCACAAGGCGCGCGTCGCACACCAACTGGCCCGGCCACCCGCATGCCACACCCCGGCGGCGATCCACTTCGCGCGTCGCAGAGGAAAACCCCTGACTTGCCAGCGGCGCAGGTGGCGGCCAAGCTAGCGCGCTTTTGCGACCGTCGGTTTCCATGTCCAGCCTGCCTGCCCCCGCTATTTCCCATCCGATGGCTGTTGGTGCGCCCGACCGGCCGCTGGCCTGGCGCGCGGGGCAGTCGGTCGATCTGGCGACCTTCATCGCGCACGTGCACGGCCTGGCGCAGCAGCTGCCCGCGGGCCGCCATGCGGTGAATCTGTGCGAGGACCGCTATCGTTTCATGGTGGCGTTCTATGCATGTGCGCTGCGCGGGCAGGTCTCGCTGCTGCCGTCCTCGCGCGCGCCGGCAGTCGTGGGCGAAGTGCAGGCGCGTTACGCCGATACGTATTGTCTGGGCGACCTGGCGCTGGAGCTGGCGCCGCCGCGGTACTGGCAGCTGCCGGCCGAGTTGCCGCAGGCTCAGGGCCCGATTCCGCAGCTGGCCGACGATGCGCTGGTGGCGATCGGTTTCACCTCCGGCAGCACGGGCAGCCCGCAACCCAACCCCAAGACATGGGGCAGTTTTTTGACCAGCACGCGCCAGGATCTGGTCGCGCTGCAAAGTCTGTGGACGCACACCGATGCCGTCCCGCACGTGGTCGCCACCGTGCCGCCGCAGCACATGTACGGCATGGAGTTGTCGGTGCTGCTGCCGATGGTGACCACGCTGGCGGTGCACGCCGGGCGCCCGTTCTTCCCGGATGACGTGGCACGTGCACTGGCCGATATTCCCGCGCCGCGTGTCTTGGTGACCACACCGGTGCATCTGCGTGCGTTGGTCGAATCCGGCGTGGCGCTGCCGCCGCTGGCCGGCATCGTGTCGGCCACCGCGCCGCTGGCGCCGGAGATCGCCGCTGCCGCCGAAGCGCGTTTTGGCGGTGAGGTGCGCGAGATGTTCGGCTCCACCGAAACCTGCGTGTTCGCCGTGCGCCGTACGGCGCTGGAAGCGGCGTGGACGCCTCTGCCCGGCGTGCGCCTTGAAACGCAGGCTGCAGGCACGCTGGTGCATGCGCCGCATCTGGCCACGCCGGTGCTGTTGGCCGACATGATGGACGTGGCCGACGACGGCCGCTTCCAGGTGCGCGGCCGCCAGGCCGACCTGCTGGAAATCGCCGGAAAGCGCGCATCGCTGGCCGATCTGACACGGCGCTTGCTCGCCATTCCCGGCGTCATCGACGGGACCATCGTGCAGCTCGCGCCCGACCCCGGCCAGGCGGTCGGCCGCATCGCCGCGCTGGTGGTCGCCCCCACCCTCGACGAAGCCCAGGTGCTGGCCGCGCTCCGCGTCAGCGTGGACCCGGTCTTCCTGCCGCGCCGCCTGCGCAAGGTCGCCGCCCTGCCACGCAACGAAACCGGCAAGCTGCCGCGCGATGTGGTGCTGGGATTGCTCAACGGCTGAGCGTGACCTGCCACGTGTGCGCAACGGCAGGCGTCATGGACGCGGCAGTCAGCGTGGCGATGAATGGCCGCAGACACAGCGCGAAGAACGCGCGGGCAGGCATGGTCGACGCAGGCCACAGAGCGTTGCCGCCTTGCTGGTCGTCATCTGTGCGGTGGTGTTGTCGGCGTTCATCGGCACCTGTGTGGCGCCTTCGATGCGGGGTCACAGATGCGCGGCACGAATGCTCGCATCAGGTCAGCCCGCATCGCGCCATCCGTGGGCGCTGCTCGATCGATCGCCGCAGATGGCCTCCGCGGCACGTGGCATCACCCATGCACCCCATCGATCTCCACCGCCAGCTCATCGCGGCAGATCACGGCGTGCAGCAGCAGGCGCGGGACCGCATCGCCGAAGCGGGCATCCAGTGCCTGCGCAACCCGGGGCAGGTCGTCGCGCTCGCGCACATAGACTTTCAGGCGGGTGCCGGCGCCGAACTGCGCCGGTAACGCCGGTGCATGCTGACGCGCGGCGCCGAGCAGGGCGTCGAAGTTGGCGAAGGTTTCTTCCAGCTGCGCCAGCAATTGGCCGGTATGCATCGAGGCGTGGCCCACCACCGCAGCGGTGCCTGACAGCAGCAGCGGCATGTCGCTGCCGGCCGGTGGCAGCATGGCACGGGCGAAACTGGGCGGCTGCGGGCCGTACTGGCGCGGGTAATGGTAGGCACTGACCTGGCGCGGGTTTTCCAGCGGCGTGCCGGCATTGGTGGCGGCCAGCCAGTAGATCTGGATGATGCGCTCGGCATCGCAACGGCCCACGGCGGTGGCCGCCGGCAACTGCGCGGTGTCGAATGCGCCCAACCCGCGTGCACGGCCCACGCAGAACTGCCGGTAACGTTCGCGATCGCCGCTGCCCAGGGTGATGGCGTCGAGGTAATTCCAGATCCGCAGCAACCGCGGCGTCTGGCCGTTGCTGACGAAGGCGGTGATTTCCGCATATGCCCTGGCAGCGGCTTCTTCGATATCGACATCCTGCTCGTCGATCTCGATCACGCCGAACTGCAGGTGCCCATCGCTGGACCAGGCGATGTTGCCATCGCGGCCGCTGCGCACCGGCGCATCGGTGCGCCAGACTTCCAGCACGCTGGCCTGGTACGGCTGCAGCGGCACGCGCAGATAACGCGGGTCGTGCAGGCGCGGCGCCGCATCGCCGAAGCCGAACACGGCCAGCACCTGCGGGTCGGTCAGCAGCACGGCAGGGTCGGTCTGGTCGACATAGTCGACCTGCAGCCGGGGATGGCGCACGGCGTGCGTGGTCTGGGCCTGGGAAGCGGTCATTGAGCGTCTCGTTGTTGCGTGTCGCATTGCAAGGTGTCGCCGTCGAAGCCGAGCTTGGCCTGACGCCGGCGATGGCGCCACGACTGCCAGGCGCGCGGCATCATCGACAAGGTGGTGAGTGCGTACAGGGCGCGAAAGGCGCGCAGGCGGATGCGGACTTTGGGGGCGTCGAAGACATCGCCGGCCAGCATTGCCACCACCGCCTGTTCCACCTGCCAGGTGTTTTGCGGGTGCGCGAACAAGGCGCGCATGGTGGGCGAAGTGAAGCGATAGATGAACCACTTGAATTCATCCACACCGCGCGTCAGTTCGCGCTGCAGGGCACGCTGCAGTTTCGCCTCCGACTGCGGTGCGCGCAGTGCCGCATCCACCATCGCCGCGCCACGTTCGGCGCTGTGCATGGCCAGGAACACGCCAGAGGAAAACATCGGGTCGACGAAAGTGTAGGCATCGCCCAGCATCAACCAGCGCGGCCCGGCCATGCGCGTGCATTCGTAGGCGTAATTGCCGGTGGCATGCACCGGCGCCACGCGCTCGGCGCCGAGCATGCGCGCGTTGAGCTCGGCATTGAGCGCCAGCGTGCGCATCAAGAAGCCCTCGCTGTCGCCCTTGCGGGTCTTCATGTACTCCGGGTAGCAGACCGCGCCCACGCTCATGATGTCGTCCGGCAGCGGAATCAGCCACATCCAGCCGTGCGCATGCCGGTAGATGCTGATGTTGCCGGCATCCTCGCCCGGGCGTCGCGTCACGCCGCGGAAATGGCTGAACACCGCGGCCGACTGATGCGTTGCATTGGCGCGTTTGAGCTTGAGGCGGTTGCCCAGAAAGGTGTCGCGGCCGCTGGCATCGAGCAGATAGCGCGGGCGGAACTGCTGCACGCCACCGTCTGCCGTGCGTGCCTGCAGCACCGGTTGTTCGCCGTCGAATGCGACCTGCTCCACGCAGACCTGCTCGCGTGCATCCACGCCCACCGCACGCGCACGCTGGAACAGCACGTGGTCGAATTGCGCACGTGGCACCTGGAAGGCGAAATCGGCCTTGGCATCGAGCGCGTGGGAGAAACGGAACGTGTTGTAGCCGCCGCTGTCGTTGGGAAAATCCGCCCCACGCTTCAGCACGCCGATGGCGCGCACGTCTTCCAGCACGCCGAGGCGTTCAAGAATCGGCATGTTCATCGGCAGCAAGGACTCGCCGATATGAAAGCGCGGGTGCTGCGCCTTCTCGAGCAGGGTCACGGACCAACCGAGCTCGGCAAGTGCGATGGCCGCGGTGCAGCCAGCCGGGCCGCCGCCGACGATCAGGACATCCGGACACTCCGGTCCGGGAGCCGGCCCGGCTGCCGGCATGGCGGTCGGGGTAAGGCGAACA
This sequence comes from Xanthomonas sp. A1809, assembly GCF_017746015.1. NCBI lineage: Bacteria > Pseudomonadati > Pseudomonadota > Gammaproteobacteria > Lysobacterales > Lysobacteraceae > Xanthomonas > Xanthomonas sp. A1809. The sequence continues at coordinate 59,309 of NZ_JAGHWZ010000013.1, forward strand.
GCGGTGGAAGTCATCCTGCAACGAACCTGCGGCGGGCGAGCGTCATGCAGTCATGATAGCCTGACCGGCGGCCCGGCCAGCTTGCGGCCCGCCGATTCATATGTGAAGAACGACCGGCAGTCACGTGCAGGCACCGGCCAGCCGCGCGGCAGATGCTCGGATTGGCAGCGGCGGCAACGTACACTACGGCCCGGCGCGACGCTCATGCATGCCGATGCTCGTCCGCGCTGCTCCTGCTTGTTCTCACTCTTGTTGCCCGACCCTGACCTGTGGAAATCCTGGATGTCCTCGCAAACCGCTGCCGAACGTGAACTGGCCGAACTCCTGGTCGAAAGTCTGAACCTGGAAGACGTCCAACCCGCCGACATCGATCCGGAGGCGCCGCTGTTCAATACCGGGCTGGGGCTGGACTCGATCGACGCCCTGGAACTGGCGCTGGCGATCAGCAAGCGCTACGGCTTCCAGCTGCGCTCTGACAACGACGAAAACCGTCGCATCTTCGCGTCGCTGCGCGCACTGTCGGCGCATGTCCAAGCCAACAAGACCGTCTGATCTGCCAACTGCGCCATCCCCCGACGCACCCGCGTGGGTGCTGGGGCTGGGCGTTCTGCTGGCGGTGGCGTATTCGCCGTTGGCGCATTGGGCCAATGCCAGTCACCGCCCGGAATTGGCCGTCATCGCCGGTGGTTTGCTGGTGCTGATGGTGTTGATCGAACCGATGGTTGCGCGCCGGCCCTGGGCCTGGGCGTTGGCGCTGTTGCTGCTTGCCGGGCTGGGCGCGCTGTGGCATTCGCCGTATGCGATGTTGGTGCTGGCGGCGCCGCCGGTGGTATTTACCGGTTGGGTGGCCTGGTTTTTCGGGCGCAGCCTGCGGGCCGGACGCACGCCGCTGATCACGCGCATCGTCGAGGGCCTGTACGGCCAGGCCGGCATGCTGATCACGCCCGAACAACGCCGCTATACGCGCCGCCTCACGCTGGCCTGGGCAGTGCTGCTGTGCGGTCTGACCCTGGCCAATCTGGTGCTGGGTCTGTGCGCCGAGCCCAGCGGCGTGCTCGCGCAGCTGGGTCATGCCTCGCCGCTGCCGATCAGCGACGCGCGCGCCTCGTTGTTCGCCAACCTGCTCGCCTATGGGGTGATTGGCGGCTTCTTCGTTGGGGAATATCTATTGCGTGGCCGCTGGTTTCCACAGCGCCCCTATCGTAATCTGCCAGACTTCTTGCGTCAGATGGCGCGGCTTGGGCCGGATTTCTGGCGCGATCTGCTGCGCTGAGTGCGTGGCCTGGGGCAGCGACGGACGTGCATATTTTCGGGGACAAGACAAAAATGCCGTTGGCAAGGATGCCGTCGCGCCTGGCGTGGGCTGTGTTCAACCTGTTGCAATTGGCGTTCACGCTGGCCTTTACCGCTGGCGGGATCGTCTACGCATTGGCATCGCTGGCGATCACGCGCGATGCCGACCGCCTGCTGCGCATGGGCAGCTGGATGTGGGCGCCGGTGCTGTTCCGCGGTGCGGGCGCCACCGTCATCGTGGAAGGGCGCGAGCGGGTGGATTGGTCCAAGAACTATCTGTTCGTGAGCAACCACCAGTCGATCATCGACATTTGCGCGCTGTTCCATGCCTTGCCGGTGCCGCTGCGCTTTTTACTCAAGGAAGAAATGCGCAAGGTGCCGTTCGTGAACTGGTATGCGCGCGCCGCCGGCATGCTGTTTCTGGACCGCGACAGCCGCAGGGCAGGGGCGCTGGTGCGGCGCCAGGCGGCCGCATTGCTGCGCGAGGGCAAACAGTTGTGTCTGTTTCCCGAAGGCACCCGCAGCCGTACCGGCGCATTATTGCCATTCAAGGCCGGGCTACTGCAGGCCGCTATCGATGCTGGCGTGCAGGTGGTGCCGGTGGCGCTGGATGGCTGCGGCAAGGTCTTGCCGGTCGATGGCCTGTTCAGGGTGAGGCCGGGCATCATCCGCGTGCGGATCGGTGCGCCGATCGCGGTGACCGGGCCGGATGCGCCCGATCGCCAACAATTGACCGAGCAGGCACACAAGGCCGTGGCTGCAATGCTTCAACCCAGGATCTGAGTTCTGCGCTTATGGATTTCGTTGTGCCGCATGATCATCCCTGCCTGCCCGGACATTTCCCGGGCCGTCCCGTGGTGCCTGGCGTAGTCGTGCTCGACCATGTGCTGCAGGCGGTGGAAGCCCTGCATGGTCCGCGCGCGGCCATGCGCCTGCCGCAGGTGAAATTCGTGCAGCCCTTGCTGCCCGGCCAGACCGCGTCGGTCACGCTGGAAGGCGATGGCCCGCGCTGGCGCTTCCGCGTGCAGCGCGCCGAGGCGTTGCTGGTCAGCGGCGAACTGGTGGCCGAGGCGGCGGCATGAGCAAGCACTGGAAACAGCGTCCGGAAGGTGGCGGGCGCTTTGCGTTGTGGCTGATCCGCGGCATTGCACGGCACGCCGGACGTGCGGTGGGGCGTGCGCTGCTGTATCCGATCACGCTGTACTTCCTGCTGGTGCGTGGCCCCGAGCGCGCCGCCTCGCGTGCCTACCTGGCGCGGGTGCTGGGCCGCCCGGCCACGCTGCGCGATGTGGCGCGGCACATCCATACCTTCGCCTCGACCATCCTGGACCGGGTGTACATGCTGTGCGGGCAGATGCAGCGTTTCCGCGTGGACATCACCGGCCTGGATCAACTGCACACGCAAATGGACCGCGGCCGCGGCGTGCTGATCTTCGGCTCGCACCTGGGCAGCTTCGATGCGCTGCGCGTGCTGGCCACCGAGCGCCCGGACGTGCAGGTCAAGGTGGTGCTGGACAAGGCGCACAACCGCGCCATGACCGACCTGCTGGGGGCGCTCAACCCGCAGCTGGCCGCCAACATCATCGACGCCGGCATGGATGCGACCTCGATCGTCATGGCGATCAAGGAAGCCACCGATGCCGGTGCGCTGGTGGCGCTGCTGATCGATCGTCCGCGCGAAGGCGACCCGGCGCTGCCGGCGATGTTCCTGGGCCGCAATGCGATGTTCCCGACCTCGCCGTGGTTGATCGCCGCGGCGCTCAAGGTGCCGGTGGTGCTGGCGTTCGGCCTGTATCACGGCGGCAATCACTACGAGCTGGCGTTCGAAACCTTCAGCGAAGGCCTGGACGTGCCGCGTCGTCAGCGCGCCCCGGTGCTTGCGGTACTCATGCGCGATTACGCTGCCAGGCTGGAACATTACACCTGCTACGCGCCGTACAACTGGTTCAACTTCTACGATTTCTGGAACACCCACCATGCCGATGTGCCGCACCCTGCCGTGGATGCTGATACTGCTGTTCAGCGCCGCACCGCTATGCGCCGCACCGCCTGAGACGCTGGACGTCGGGCAGGTGCTGCAGCGCCTGGCGCGCCCCGCACCGGTCAGCACCGAATTCGTCGAATTGCGCGGCTCGGCCTTGCTGAAGACGCCGTTGCGCGTGGAAGGACACTACCGTCGCCCGGACGCGCAGACGCTGGTGCGCGAGGTCAGTGCGCCGTACCACGAAACCACCACGCTGACCGGCGACGAAGGCGTGCTGGAACGCGAAGGCAAATCGCCACGCCGTTTCTCGTTGAGCCGCGTGCCCGAGCTGGCCGGTTTGAAGTCCGGCTTCGGCGCGTTGCTGTCCGGCGACCGCGCGCTGCTGGAGCAGCACTACCGCGTCAGTGGGCAGGGCCAGCCGCAGGCCTGGCAGCTGACGCTGCAGCCCAAGGATGCTGCCGTGGCCAAGCAGGTGCACGAATTGCGCCTGTACGGAGGCAACGACGAACTGCGGTGTATCGAAAGCGTGCCCGCCAAGGGCGACATGCAGCGCACCCTGCTGGCCGGTGCCGCGCGCGCGGCCGCCGGCGTGACCGATGCCGCCGCGCTGACCGCGCTCTGCCACGGTTCGGGCGCGTGACCGCGCGCGGGATGGTTGCGCCGGTCGTCTCTAAACACATCACACCCTTCGCAGCTGAAACGCGCACGTTGCCAATAACGACCGATGTCGCGCGTGCGGCCGGCGGGCGTTCGGCCGCTGCAGCAGGATATGCATGCCATGGCGCTTGAATTGAACGCAAACCGCCGCATCGGCCTGGCGCTGTTTTGGCTGGCCTTGCTGGCAGTGGCTGGCTTCTGGTTGAGCGAGACGCTCAAGGTCACTGGGGACTTGCGCAAGTTCATGCCCGCCCCGCGCACGCCGGCGCAAAAACTGCTGATCGAAGAACTCGGCGAAGGCCCTGGATCGCGGTTGCTGCTGATGGCGTTGTCCAACAACGATCCGGTCACCTTGGCCGAGCAGTCGCAGCAACTGCACCAGGCGCTGTCCGCGCAGCCGGCGTTGTTCGAACTGGTCAGCAACGGCGGCAATGCCGGGTTGGAGGCGATTCCCAAGCGCTTGCTGCCATACCGCTATCTGCTCAGCGACAGCTTCGACAAGACCCCGCTCGACGCGGCGACGCTGGAAGCGGCGTTTCAGGCGCGCGTGCAGGATCTGGGCTCGCCGGCAGCGGCCATGGTGGAGCCGTTGTTGCCGCGCGACCCCACGATGGAAATCCTGCATCTGGCCGAAACCCTGCAGCCGGCAGCGATGCCGCGCACGCGCAATGACGTGTGGTTCGATCGCGCCGGCACGTCGGCGCTGTTGATCGTGCAGACCCGCGCGGCCGGCTTCGACCCCACCGGCCAGCAACTGGCCTATGACGCCGTGCAAGCGGCGTTCGCGAAGGTCAGCAAGGGCACCGCCACCCGGCTGACGCTGACCGGGCCGGGCGCATTCGCGGTGGAAATCACCGCGCGCACGCAGGGCGAGGCGCAGTGGATCGGCACGCTGGATACGGTAGGCCTGGTGTTGCTGCTGCTGGTGGCCTACCGCAGCTGGAAGATTCCGGTGCTTGGCGTGTTGCCGCTGGCCAGCGCCGGTCTGGCCGGCCTGGGTGCGGTGGCGCTGCTGTTCGACGGCTTGCATGGCATCACCGTGGCATTCGGCTTCACGCTGATCGGCGTGGTGCAGGATTACCCGATCCACCTGTTCAGTCATCAGCGCCCCGGTCTGGATCCGCGCGAGAACGCACGGCACCTGTGGCCGACGTTGGCCACCGGCGTGGTCTCTACCTGCATTGCCTATGTGACCTTCCTGTTTTCCGGCGTGGACGGCCTGCGGCAGTTGGCGGTGTTCACCATCGCCGGACTTGCCACCGCCGCGGTCACCACGCGCTGGCTGTTGCCGGCCTTGATCGACCCGGCCCCGCGCGACTACGCGGACTCGCGCCTGCTGGCGGTGCTGTGGCGTGGCATTGCGCGCCTGCCGCGGCCACGCATCAGCCTGGCGGTGATGGCCGTGATCGGCATTGCGGTGATCGTGTTCGCGCCCGGGCAATTCTGGCAGAACGATCTGTCGAAGCTGACCCCGGTGCCACCCAAGGCCTTGGCGCAGGACACCCATCTGCGTCAGGAGCTGGGCGCGCCGGATGTGCGTTACGTGCTGGCGCTGCCGGCAGCCAGCGATGAAGCGGCGTTGCAGGCCAGCGAGCAGTTGCGCCCGCGTCTGGATGCGCTGGTGCGCGATGGTGCGTTGCTCGGTTACGACATGGCGGCACGCTATCTGCCCAGTGCCAAGACCCAGCGTGCGCGACAGGCCGCATTGCCCGATGCCGCCCAGGCGCGCGCGCTGACCGAGCGCGCCGTGGCCACCACGCCATTCCGCAGCGATGCGTTTGCGCCGTTCCTGCAGGATCTGGACGCCGCCAAGCGCGCCGCACCGCTGCTGCCGAAGGATCTGAGCGGCTCGCCGCTGGCCACGTCGGTCGGTGGCCTGCTGCTCGGCCGTGGCGATCGCAGCACCGCATTGGTGTCGTTGACCGGCCTGCGCGATCCGGCGGTGTTGGCGGCCGCCGTGCAGGGCAGCGGCGCGCAATTGCTGGATCTGAAGGACGCCTCCGAATCGCTGGTGGCCGCCTACCGCGGACGCGTGCTCGGTGCGCTGGTCCTGGCTGCCTTGTTGCTGGCGGTGACCGTGGCGATTGCATTGCGCAGCCCGCGCCGCATCGTGCGGGTGCTGCTACCGATGGCGCTGACCACGGTGCTGATCCTGGCGATCCTGCGCGGCACCGGGGTGGAGCTCAATCTGTTCCATCTGATCGCGCTGATCCTGGCCGCCGGTCTGGGCCTGGATTACGCGCTGTTCTTCGATCATGCCGGCGACGATCACGCCGACCAGCTGCGCACGCTGCACGCGTTGATCGTCTGCAGCCTGATGACACTGCTGGTGTTTGCGCTGTTGGCCGCTTCCAGTATCCCGGTCTTGCGTGCCATCGGCAGCACGGTGGCGCTGGGCGTGTTGTTCAATTTCATTCTGGCCTTGCTGGTGTCGCGCGAACCGGCGCTGGAACGCACCGCGAACGGAGAGCCGCATGCAGGGACGTGACGCAATCGCTGCGCTGATTCCGCACCAGGGCAGCATGTGCCTGTGGGAAGAAGTGATTGAGTGGGATGCACTGCGCATTGTGCTGCGCAGTCACGCACACCGCAGCGATACGCATCCGCTGCGGTGCAACGGGCGTTTGCGCGCGCTGCATCTGTGCGAGTACGGCGCGCAGGCCATGGCCGTGCATGGCGGATTGCTGGGTCGCCAATCCGGCATGCCGGTACGCCCGGGCATGCTGGTCGCGCTGCGTAGCGTGGAATTGCACGTGGTGTATCTGGACACCTTGCCGGATGCGATCCACTGCCAGGCGCAGGTGTTGATGCAGGGCGACGACAGCCAGCAATACAGTTTTCGCCTGACCCATGGCGAGCAATTGCTTGCCGAAGGACGCGCCACCGTGATGCTGGGTGCCGCCTGAGGCCTGCGCTCAGGGATTGACGGGTGTCTTCGCCGCGATGAGCGCGCTCAGATTGCCGACGCCGGGCAGGCGGTGCGCATACAGCCGCGCGATGTCACTGCCGCTGTGCAGATGCTCGAAATGCTCCAGACCGATCGACAGGAATTCCGCACTGCCATCGTGCGGCGTCTTGATCTCGCCGACTTCGAGTGCCTTCAAGGCGCTGATCCAATGGAAGGACTGGCCAGCGTCTTCGCGATTGAAATAGGCGTACCAGACCGGAATGCGGAACAGCCGCTCAAACGCCACCGCGCGTCTGAGTTCATCCTCATAGGGCAGGCTGTAACAGGTTTTCTTGTACCTGTTGCGGTTCTTGACGTCGATGGCGATCAAGCCGATCGACTCCAGCAGCAGCAGGAAATCCGGCCGTTTGACCGCTGTGCCGAACAACGGCGCGAAGGTGTCCGGCGCTTGGCAAATGGCCACATAGCTGAAGCCATGCAGCTGCAGCCATGCATTCATCGCGTCCTCGCCTTGCTTGCCAAGGCCCGCCAAGTTCACTGCATTCATCTCGTTTCGTTCATCGCCGCCCGTGTTCGAAAGCTACCAGCCGGATTCGAAAGCGCTCAAGCGGCAGCGATCGGATTTGCGGCATGGTCAGGCAAATACGCGAGAAGTACCAAGAGTCCGTCCTTCAACGGGCAGCTTGATCTACGATAACGCTCCTTATCTGCTCATATGGTTCGTGGCTTATGAACTCAGCTGCAAGACGCGCACTTGTTACCGGCGGCAGCGGCGATCTTGGCGGTGCGATCTGCCGCCACCTGGCTGCGCAGGGCCGGCATGTCATCGTGCACGCCAACCGCAACCTGGCGCGTGCGGACGAGGTGGTTGCCGCGATCGTGGCCGATGGCGGCAGCGCACAGGCAGTGGCCTTCGATGTGGCCGACGCGCAGGCAAGTTCGGCGGCGCTGGAGAGCTTGCTGGACGCTGGCCCGATCCAGATCGTGGTCAACAACGCGGGCATCCATGACGACGCGCCGATGGCAGGCATGAATGCCGAGCAGTGGCACCGCGTCATCGACGTGTCGCTGCACGGTTTTTTCAATGTCACCCAGCCGTTGCTGCTGCCGATGGCGCGCACGCGTTGGGGCCGCATCGTCAGCGTGTCGTCGGTGGCGGCCGTGCTGGGTAACCGCGGGCAGACCAACTACGCCGCCGCCAAGGCGGCGTTGCACGGCGCCAGCAAGTCGCTCTCGCGCGAAATGGCCAGCCGCGGTATCGCAGTGAATGTGGTCGCGCCGGGTGTGATCGATAGCGACATGGTTGGCGACAGTTTCGCGCCGGAGGTGATCAAGCAATTGGTGCCGGCCGGCCGCGTCGGCAAGCCCGATGAAGTGGCCGCGCTGGTCGCCTTTTTGTGCTCGGACGCGGCCGGTTACATCAATGGCCAGGTGATCGGCGTCAATGGTGGGATGGGCTGAGGGCGACTACCAAAACTACTGCGCAGCCGCCAGGCGGGCGCGGCCGGTGCTCGGAATCCTCATGTACAACTCGTACACTCCGGTTCCTGTGCGCCGTCCACGCCCACCTGGCGACTGCTCGCTACGTTTTGGTAGCCGCCCTAAATTGCATCGAAGTTGATGTAGCGACATTCCCCGCGCATCACGGATGCCTTGGTAATGAGGACCTCATCACCAGCACGACTAAGCGTGTGGATGTATTCCAGCTTTCCTGAGGATGTCTTGAGAAAGGTGTAAACCTCGGCCGTCTTCCCTGGATAAACAACCAGAACGGATAACGAACTGATGCCTCGGCTCAGAAGCATTATCCGTGCTCCTTCCTCACGAGCTGACACTATCTCCTGGCGAACATCTACATAAATCAGATCGTAATCGTCCCCCTGCTTTGAGAGCTTGGTCAGACCGCCTGTGATCCTTTCATCGTTCCAGCCGCTGTCTTTTGCCGTGATGATGCCTGTTTCGGCGTAGTAGCCTTTTCCTGCGGGATTTGAGCATGAGGCAATCTCCGCAGCATAAGTCGGTGTGCTAAGCGCAATCGATATAGCGAAACAGGTAAGTTTCATGGCGCACACCTAATTCTGTAGGCCTCACGCCGCGTCGGCGTACCAGGTTGCGGTAAGAATCGCTTCGCCGTTGGCACCGGCAGTCAATGCCTCCAGGCCGTAGTCCGGGAGGTCGGGGTAGCGTTGACGTGCCTGTTGCAGGATCTCGCGCGCCAGGACCGCCATCTGCGCGACATTGCCGTGGATGCGTGCGACAAACGCATCATCGTCGAGTGTGTCGTTCAAGGCGCCATTGAGTTCGTTGAACCAGCCGATCAGGTATTGGTCCAGCAGCCGTCCGCTACCGGCGGCGATGCCCTGGGCGGTATTGCGCACGCCCCATGCATGCAGCACCTGCTGCATTGCCAGGTTCATGTCGCGCGCGTGCAGGAAGTCGTTCTTCATGCGCGAGAGCAGGCTGAGATGGGCGATGCGACCGCTGCAGAACAGCGGTGCCAGCAACGACCAGTAATAGGTGTAATCCCAGATCACCTTGACCGGCATGACCTGCTCGTCGCCGAACAGCGCGTACTGATCCTGATACAGCGTCAGCGTGTTTTCGTAGAACGAGAAATACAGCTGCTGGTACAGCTCCACGTACGGGCTGAGCGACTTGCCGGCGCGGTCGCGGCCGATCAATTCGCAGATGTAGGTGTTGGAGATGGCGATGAAGTCGCTGCCCGGCGAATAGAACGGGTCCAGGAATACGCCCGCTTCGCCGGTCAGTGCCCAGCGCTGCGACGAGAACACCTGCTTGCAGCCATACGAGAAGTTGCGCAGGAACAGAAAGTCCTGCAGCCGGTAATCGGCCTGGTCGAGCGTGGCGGCCACCTGCGGCTGATGCGTGCGCAGCCAGTTCATCGCCTTCTCGTGGGTGTTCATGCTCTCCAGCGGATGCAGGTCTGCATCGCAGACGATGCCCAGCGAATGCGCACCCGACGACAGTGGGATCAGCCAGAACCAGTAGCCGGGCCCGCACATGTGATTGGTCGAACGCCAGCGGTCCGGCGGCGTGCAGCGTTGCAGCCAGCTGCTGTCCTGCGACCAGCCGTTGGGGTCGATCAGGCCTTCCACGCGCCACCACACTGCATTGGCGTTGTGCTCGTTGTCCTGCGCCAGGCCGAGCTTGCGCTTGAGCAGGCCGGCACGTCCGCTGGCATCCACCACCCAGCGCGCACCCAGCGTGCCTAGCGTGCCGTCGCGTTCGAAGCGCACGGCGTGGTCGCTGTCGTCTTCGGACAGGTCCACGCCCTTGACGCTGCAGCTGTCGATGAAGGCAATGCCCTGTGCACGCGCGCGTTCGCCCAGAAAATTTTCGAAGCGGCCGCGGTCGATCTGCCACGACGGCGTGGGCAGGATTTTGCTCACGCCCAGTTCGGTGCAGCGGTCGATGTCGTGGCGTTGGTCGGAGAAGAAGAACCGGAAACCGAACTTGCGGATCTGCTCGGTCTCCAGATGCTCGCGCAGGCCCAGTACGTCGGCAAAATAATGCGCGCCGATTTCCACCGTGGATTCGCCGACCTTGAACGCGGCCTCGCGGACCGGATGCGCGCGCCGTTCCAGCACGGTGATGGCAAGCTGCGGATCGCGCTGCTTCAGTTGCAGGGCCAGGCTCAGGCCAGCCAGGCCGCCCCCGGTGATCACGACATCGGCGCGCTGTGCATTCATGAGGAGTGATTGCTCTTGGTGACCGCGGGGACAGTAGCAAATTCGCCATCGGGATCGTCAACGATCACCGGGTTGGCGCGCACGCGGCGATATTCGCGCCACACATGGCCGTATGCCCAGACCTGTTTGACCACGTGCGAGGTGATATTCCACAGGTCGCGCACCAGCCGGAAATGGCTCTTGCGGAAGGTGCCCGGCGAGGTACCGGCGTAGCGGGTCTCGATCGGCACGGCGACCACGCGCGCGCCAGCCTGGCGTGCGGCCGAAATCAGCAGCTGCGCTTCGAACACGAAGCCCTCGCCGGGCACGTTGGGCAGGGTGAACACCGAGGCCGGATACAAGCGTTGGCCGCTTTGGCTGTCGATCAGGCCGAAGCCGCACCCCCAGGCAATGCCCCAGTCGCCGAAATCATTGCCGATGCGGCGGATGGTGGGCTGGGCGGCGCGCTTGCGCATGCGCGCACCGATGATCACGCAGCCTGGGTGGCGGTTGGCGGCGGCCAGCAGGCGCGGGAAATCGGCCGCCTTGTGCTGGCCATCGCCGTCCATGGTCATCACCGCGCGCATGCCAAGCCGCTGTGCTTCGGCAAAGCCACTGCGCAGTGCCGCGCCCTTGCCCATGCGCTGCGGGTGACGGATCAGCGTGACCGGCATGCCGGCGATGCACTCGGCGGTGCCGTCGTCGGAGCCGTCGTCGATCACGATGACGTGCGCGCAATAGGTCAGCGCGTCGGTGACCACTTCGCGGATGCGCAGCGCCTCGTTCAAGGCCGGCACCAGGATGGCGGTGTCCTCGCGGCTCAGCGGTTGCCGGCTCATTGCCGGACCTCCACGCGCAGCACCCGGCCCGGCGTGGCATACAGCGCCACGCTGCCGCCATTGCCGGCCAACAGGTCCAGCAGCGGCAGCATCGGCGCCATTGCATTGCCGGCGATGTGGCGCGCCAGCGCGCCATCGCCGGGCGAGGGCGCGCCGTCGTCCAGATGTGCGTGCAGCTGCGGCTTGCCGGCCTGGCCGGGGGCGCCCAGCACCAGCGCGCTACCCAGCAGCCCCTGGCTGGGGGCGACGCGCCCGAGCGGCCCGACCGAGCGGGCGTCGTAGCTGGCCAGCAGCACGGCCTGGGCGCCGGCAGCGCGTTGCACCAGCGCTTCCAGCAGGCCCTGCGCAAAGCTGCCCAGGCTGGCGCTCATCGCCGTGGCCGGGGTCATCGCACCGGCGCCGATGGTCCAGTAGCCGGCGGCGGCGTTGTGCACCGAGTTGTGGAACTTGGTTGGCGAAATCGCCAACGGATCGCTGGCCAGCGTGGTGCACATGTAGTCGGAGATGGCCAGGTCGCCGTAGGTCGAGGTAAAGATCGACGGCAGGCTGGCCGGGTCGCGGCCTGCGGCGTTACAGGCGGCCAGCGCGGCTTCCAGCGACACGGCCACCGTATCCGGCGCACGCCGGCGTTCGTTGGCGGCCAGCAGCTGCGGCGCCGGGCGGGCGGGGGTTTCCTGCAGGGCGCCGCCGCGCGCGAAGGCGCTGGCAGCGTCCCAGTTGGGCAGACCCTGGGTCCAGAAGCCGATCCCTTCGATGGTCGCGGTCAGCATCAGCGGGCCCGCCCGAACAGCAGCGAACAGTTGTTGCCGCCAAAGCCGAAGGAGTTGTTCATGGCGTAATCGATGCGGGCATGGGCGTTGTCGAAGCGGATTTGCGGGCCACAGGCCGGGTCGGGGATGTCGCTGTTGAGCGTGCCGGGCAGCACCTCGTCGCGCAGCGCGAGCAGTGCGATCACCGATTCGACGATGCCGGCCGCGCCCAGGGTGTGGCCGGTCCAGGCCTTGGTCGAACTGGCGTGCAAGGTGCCGGGGAAGATCGCTGCCACGGCGGCGGCTTCCACGCTGTCGTTGGCCGGCGTGGCGGTGCCGTGCAGATTCAGATAGCCCACTGCGGCCGGCTCCAGACCGGCGCGGTCGAGCGCACCGCGCATCGCCAGCTGCGCGCCCAGCCCTTGCGGATGCGGCGCCGACATATGGTGCGCGTCGCTGGATTCGCCGTAGCCGTACAGCCGCAGCGCGGCATCCGGTGCGGCGGCCGGGCGTTCGAGCAGCGCAAATCCGCCGGCCTCGCCCAGGCTCAGGCCGACCCGGCGCGCGTCGAACGGCTGGCACATTTCCGGCGCCACCACCTGCAACGAGTTGAAGCCGAACAGCACGCTGCCGCACAAGGTGTCCACGCCGCCGACCAGCGCCGCGTCGATCACACCGGCCTCCATCAGCCGCGCCGCCTGGGCGAACACCTTGGCGCTGGACGAACAGGCCGTGGCCACGGTCACGCACGGGCCACGCAGGCCGGTGGCGTGCTGCACGAAGTCGCCCAGCGAATGCGGGGTGTGCACGATCGGGCGATTCAGATCCTCGGGGAAGCGCGCGCCGTCGGCGTCGTCGACCAGCCGCGTATACGCTTCTTCGCTGGCGCCGATGCTGGAGGTGGAGGTGCCGATGATCACCGCTACCCGCTCGGCGCCGTAGCGCTGCGCGGCGGCCTGCACGGCCTGCGCCATCCCGTCCTGCTGCAGGGCCAGCCAGGCCAGGCGGTTGTTGCGGCAATCCCACGCGTGCAGAGAATCGGGCAGCACAACCTCTTCAACGCCATCGACGCGCCCGACCCAGCAGGGCAGCAGCGGTTGCGGGCCGAAATCGTTGCGACGCAGGCCGCTGCGTCGGGCGGTCAACGCGGCGGCCTGGGCGGCAAGCCCGGCACCGAGTGCGGTGGTGGAAGTGAACGCGGTGACGGCAACCGGGGCCATCTGGGACGAATGCTGCGCTTGGCTCACGATGGTCTGGCTGGCAAAAAGTGCGGTCAGTATATCGATGGCGCGCGTGGGTCCCGTGGACGGCGCAACTGAACGTCACCGTCATGTCGCTGACGCGGCTGGGATTTTTCGCACAGGCCGCGCTTTCGCCGTCGCGGCAATTGCGACACAATCGACGCGACACATCTCTCTTCCGAGCGCGACCACGCGCGCATGCACGCCTACGTCTATAAAAGCCAACGCAAGCAGGACACCTTCGTCTATCTCGCCACACGTGACGATTTCTCCGGTCTTCCTGCCGCCGTGCAGGCGCAGCTGGCGCCGTTGACGTTCGTGCTGGATGTGGCGTTGACGCCGGAGCGCCGGCTGGCGCAGGCCGATGCGGCCACGGTGCGCGAGGCGCTGGGCAAGCACGGCTTCTATCTGCAATTGCCCAAGACCATCGTGCTCGCAGGCGAGTGCGACCATGACTGAGCCTGTGCGTGGCGCACGGATGCGCGCCGCAGCGCTGGCCGGCGCGGCTGGCGTGGTGCTCTGCCTGCTCGGTGGCATTGGCGGCGTGGTTGCTGCGCTGAGCCTGTGGCTGGCGCAGCCGGCGTTCGCGCTGGCGGTGTCGTGGGCACGTGGGACGCGCGCAGTGCCGGGCCAGCCGCGCGCGGTCGCGCAGGCGCTGCCGCCGTTGCTGGCCATCTGGGGCGTGGGCCTGCTGGCACTGGCTGCGCTGATCAGCTGGCCGCTGACCGCCCTGCGCGACAGCGGCAGCCTGGCTGCCGCGCTGGCGCTGAGCGTCGCAATCAGCGCTGCCTTGCTGGGGCTGTGGCGGACCTGGCCGTTGTGGGGCGAGGTGGAACGCGACGGCGGTGCGCTGGCGCCACGCTGGCAGGCGCTGGCCGCGCAGGAATTGCATGCCTGGCGCGGCCTGCTGGCGGCTGCACTGGTGCTGGCGATGTGCACCCTGGCCGTGGTGCTGGCCTGGCCGGGCTGGTTGTCCGGCGGCCTGCGCTGGGGCTTGGCGGTGGCTGCCGGTGTGCTGCTGCCGGTGGCCCATCTGCTGCTGCAACGCACCGCCGCACCCATGCGCAGCGATGCGCAGCACACGCGCCAGGCCGCCGATTTCTTCTCCGAAGCCGCCGCCGAACCGCGCCCGCTGGAACCGGTGGCCCGGCATCAGCTGGTGCCCGAACTCTTCGAGGCCGCGCGCAGTGGCCGGGTGGACCGCGCGCTGCAATTGCTCGAGGCCGGTGCAGACCCGCAGGCGTTGCCGCTGCCGGAATGGCGCGATCAACGCAGCCTGCCGGCGCTGGCGGCCGTACTGCCGGATCTGCGCCTGCTGCGTGAGTTGATCGTGCGCCGCGTCGACGTCAATCAACCGCATCGCGGCATGACCCCCTTGCTGGCCGCCACCCGCGACAGCTGGCACGGCCGCCCGGATGCGGTGATGACCTTGCTGGCCAATGGCGCCGACCCGCGCGCCAGCGACAACGACGGCAACACCCCCTTGCATCACGCCGTGCGCAGTTCCGACCCGGGCGTGGCCGCGCTGTTGCGCGATGCCGCCGCCGAGCTCGACGCGCTCAACAACGAAGGCCATTCGCCGTTGGCGATGGCCTGCCAGGTCGGCAACTGGCGGCTGGCCAAATTCCTGCTGGAGCGCGGCGCGCAGTCCGAACCGGAGGGCGGCGCCCCGGTGCTGCTGGCGGCAGCCGGTACCGAAGAAGACGACCCGGCCGGCGTGCAGTTGCTGCTCAAGCACAAGGCGCGTGTGGATGCGCGCGATCGCCAGCGTCGCAGTGCGCTGCACGAAGCCGCGCTGGCCGGCCACGGCGACATCGTCGAGGCGCTGTTGTCGGCCGGAGCAAACCTGGAAGCGCGTGATCTGCTGGGCCGCACGCCGTGGCTGGATGCCGCGCGCCAGGCACGCAGCGCCGTGCTCGAACGCCTGGTCGCGCGCAAGGCCGATGTGCTGGCCATCGATGGCGACGGCCGCAACGCGTTGATGCTGGCCTGCGCCGCCGACAATGTGTCGCCGGCGCTGATCCGCCGCCTGCTGGACCTGCAGGTACCTGCCGACAGCGTGGATGCGCACGGTCGCCGCGCGGTGGATGTGGCCGCCGAGGCCGGACGTTGGGCGATCGTGCAGCTGCTCGATCCCGCTTACCCGTTGCCGGCCGCGGTCAGCGACGCGCAGGGCGAGGCGCCTGGCGTTGCCGTGCTGCCCGATCGCCCGCCGCTGGTGCTGCTGCGCGAGGGCCTGCAGCTCGGGCAGCGCGACGGTCTGGTCGCGCTGGCGCGGCTATGCGCCCCGGAAGAACTAGGCGGCCTGCTGCACGATGCGCATCTGGCCTTGAACGCCGAGGCGGTCGACTGGCTGCTGCGCCATGGCGCCGATGCCGAAGTGCGCGACGCCTGCGGCGATGTCCCGATGTTTGCGCTGCTCTCGCGCGGCGTGGAGGCGGTACCGGCGCTGCAGGCGTTGCTGCGGCATGGCGTCTCGCCGGCAGGCGCCGGTGGCCTGACCCGGCTGCTGAGTGCCTGCGTGCAGCACGATGCGGCATCGCGCGGGCTGGAACAGTTCGCGCTGGAACTGCTCGAACGTGGCGCCGACCCCTTCGCTCCGTCGGCTGCCGGCGATCCGCCGTTGTCGCTGGCGGTGCGGCTGGGCTGGCTGCGCCTGCAGCAGTGGTTGCTGGAACATGGCGTGGACCGCGAAGCGCGCGACAGCCACGGCATGACCGCGCTGCATCTGGCCACCGCGCTGGGCCGCGATGCCTCGCTGAAACTGCTGGTCAAGCAGGGCGCCTCGCCGGAAGCGCGCGCTGCCGACGGGCAGACCCCGCTGGGCGTGGCGCTGTCGATCGGCCGCCGCGATCTGGCCGACTGGCTGGACTGGCGCATCTGGTCGCTGCCGCGCCGCACGCTGCGCGAAGCGGATGTGCCGGCCGCCGCGATGACCGGCGATACCGATGCGGTGCGTCGCCTGATCGATCTCGGCCTCGCCGTCGACGCCGTCGACGCGCAAGGCTGCACCGCGCTGCTGCGTGCCGCCGGTGGTGGCCATCTTGGCGTGGTGACGCATCTGCTCGGCCGCGGCGCCGATCCGCAGCGCGCGGCCAACAGCGGCGCCACGCCGTTGTCGGCGGCCGTGAGCATGCGCCAGACCGAGATCGTGGCCGCCTTGCTGCAGGCCGGTGCGCAGATCGAACACCGCCTGCCGGGCGGGGTGACCGTGCTGATGCTGGCCTGCGCATTGGGCCTGCCGGACATCGTGGCGCGCCTGCTCACCGCCGCGGCCGACGTGCACGCCACCGACAATCAGGGGCTGGCGCCGCTGCATTGCGCGGCGTTGTACGGCTTCACCGCGCGCGACAAGAACCGCCTGTTGGCCCTGCTGGACACCTTGCTGCTGGCCGGTGCCGACCCGGACTACCTGGCCGGTGGCCGGGTCAGCCCGTTGCTGCTGTTGCTGGGCGCGCGTGCCGAACCGGGTACCTCCTGCGACGAGCAGGTGGTGCTGGCCGGCGTCGAACGCCTGCTCGACGAAGATGTCTCGCTGGATGTGGCCGACCAGCGCGGCTTCGGCCCGCTGCATCTGGCTGCACTGCACGGCCTGCCGCTGCTGGTGCAGCGCCTGCTGCGGGCCGGTGCCGATGCCGACCGCCGCGATGCGCTCAACCGTACCCCGCGCGAAATCGCCATCATGCGCGGCTTCATCGACGTGGCCGGCCAGTTCGAACCGGCGCTGCCGGGCGTCTCTTCGATGGCGCGCTTCCTGCGCGAAGGCCGCTGAACCAGCGCGTCGGGTAACCGCTGCGGGTGCCGTTCGTGTGCAGCCGCACCCGCCTGCGCAGCCTCACCGCCGAGCGCGTCTTCGCCGCTGGCCCGGCGTGCAGGCGCAATCGGCCGGCTGGCGGCCGATGCGCAAGTGCAGGTCACCCCAGGGCTATTACAGGAGGCAGAGGTGGTGCTGGTCATGGAGCGTCGCCGCGCACCTACGCCACCGCCGGGTGATCTGCCTGCAGCGTCCCGACGAGGATGCGTCTATGCACCCGGCACTGGTACGCCGCCTGGAACACACGGTGCCACCGCTGCTGGGTTTACCGGCGCAGTCGTAACCTGATCCCGACACGGCCCATGCAAGACTGCGCGTTCTTTCGCCGGAAGGAAGCGCCCAACCAATGAGCGTGCGTATCGAGGACCACGCAATGCTGGGCAACTGCCACAGCGCGGCCCTGGTCGACCATCGCGGCACCATCGACTGGCTGTGCCTGCCACGCTTCGATTCCGATGCGGTGTTCGCTGCGTTGCTGGGTGAGGAACAACACGGGCAATGGGCGTTGTCGCCGGCTGCCGACTTCCGCAGCGAGCGCGCCTACCAGGACGATAGCCTGGTGCTGTGCACGCGCATGATCACCGACAACGGCACGGTGGAACTGATCGACTTCATGGTCGCCAGCGAAAACGGCGAAGTCCATCAGCATCTGGTGCGTATCGTGCGCTGCGTGCAGGGTAGCGTGCCGATGCACATGCGCCTGACCTTCCGCTTCAACTACGGCCGCACGGTGCCATGGGTGACGCGCATCGTCGATGGCATCCGCGCCATCGCCGGCCCCGATCAGCTTGCATTGCGTTCGCCGCAAACACTGCGCGGCCAGGACATGGGCACCGAAACCGACTTCACCCTGCGTGAGGGCGAAAGCACCTGGTTTCTGCTCAGCCACGGCGCCTCGCATCAAGCCACGCCGCCCTTGATCGACGCCGAACAGGCACTGCAACGCACCACCGCGTTCTGGCACGGCTGGGCGCGCCGCTGTACCGATGTCGGGCCGTGGACCGAGCAGGTGCGCCGCTCGCTGGTGGTGTTGAAGGGGCTGAGTTATCTGCCCACCGGCGGCATTGTCGCCGCGCCCACTGCCTCGTTGCCCGAGCACCTGGGCGGTACCCGCAACTGGGACTACCGCTATTGCTGGCTGCGCGATTCGGTGTTCACGCTGATCGCGTTGTTGCAGGCCGGGTACCGCGACGAAGCGGCAGCCTTCCGCGATTGGGTCCAACGCACCATTGCCGGTTCGCCGGATCAATTGCAGGCGCTGTACGGCATTGCCGGTGAGCGCCGCTTGCAGGAATGGGAAGCGCACTGGCTGCCCGGCTATGAACATTCCGGCCCGGTGCGCATCGGCAACGGCGCGGTGGATCAGTTCCAGCTCGATGTGTATGGCGAGTTGATCGGCGCGTTCCATTACGCCCGCGAAAAGGGCGTGGGCCTGCCGTCCGACGACGACGGATCGTCTGCGTCGCTGCTGGAAAAGATTCTGGAAACGCTGGAAACCCTGTGGCGCGAACCCGATGAGGGCATCTGGGAAATCCGCGACGAGCGCCGCCACTTCGTGCATTCCAAGGTGATGGCCTGGCTGGCCTTCGACTGCGGCGCGCGCGATGGCATCACCAATGCAGACGCAGAAAAACGCGCGCACTGGAGCCGCATTGCCGAAGAGATTCGAGCCGAAGTCCTGGAAAAAGGCGTGCATCCGGACGGTCACTTCGTGCAGAGCTATGGCTCGGACCGGCTGGACGCTTCGCTGCTGCTGATCCCCATCGTGGGTTTTCTGCCGCCGGACGATCCGCGCATCGCCGCCACCGCCGATGCGATCGCGCGCGATCTGACCATCGACGGGTTGGTCGAGCGCTATCGCGCCGACGACAGCGCCGACGGTTTGCCGGCTGGCGAGGGCACCTTCCTGGCCTGTAGTTTCTGGCTGGTGGAAAACTATGCATTGCTCGGCCGCACCGACCAGGCGCGTGCGCTGCTCGAACGTCTGCTCGGGCTCTGCAACGACGTCGGTCTGCTCGCCGAAGAATACGATCCGCGCAGCAAACGCATGCTCGGCAACTTCCCGCAAGGGTATTCCCACGTGGCCCTGGTCAATGCGGCATTGCGCCTGCATGGACGCATGGGCGAAAAGGAAACGCATCCATGAGTGAGCAAGCAACCACACCGCCGTGCATCATCGTGGTGTTCGGCGCACGCGGCGATCTGACCAAGCGCCTGGTCATGCCGGCGCTGTACAACCTGCGCCGTTCCGGTGCGCTGGGCGATGAGTTCGCCATTGTCGGCATGGACCATGGCGACATCAGCGAACGCGCGTGGCGGACCAACATGGGGCAGTCGATGACGCAGCTGCTCAGCAGTCGCGATGCCGAATTCCAGACCGACGAATTCGACACCGCCACCTGGGACTGGTTGCGCGAGCGCATGCATTACCTGCGCGGCGACTTCACCGATCAAGGCGCCTACCGATCGCTGGGCGGGGTGCTGGACAAGTTGCACAAGCGCTATGGCACGCAGGGCAACGTGCTGTTCTATCTGGCCACCGCCGCGCGCTTCTTCGAGCCGGTATTGCTTAACCTGGGCGAGGCTGGCCTGGTCAGGCAACGCGAAGGCGAAGGCTGGCGCCGGGTGATCGTGGAAAAACCCTTCGGCCACGATCTGCCCAGCGCCAAGCATCTCAATGCCACGGTTGCCAAGGTGCTGCACGAAGATCAGGTGTTCCGCATCGATCATTTCCTGGGCAAGGAAACCGTGCAGAACATTCTCGCGTTCCGCTTCGCCAATGGCTTGTTCGAGCCGGTGTGGAATCGCGATCGCATCGACCATGTGCAGATCACCGCGGCCGAAACCATCGGCGTGGAAGGGCGCGGACGGTTCTACGACCCCACCGGCTGCCTGCGCGACATGGTGCCGAACCATCTGTTCCAGCTGCTGGCGATGATTGCGATGGAACCGCCAGCGGCGTTCACGACCGAGGCGATGCATCGCCGTCGCGCTGAAGTGATCGAGGCGGTGCGCCCGATCAAGCCCGAAGATGTGGTGCGCGGGCAATATGCCTCCGGCGCGGTCAATCGCAATGCGGTGCCGGGCTATCGCGAAGAAGACACCGTGCCCGACGATTCGGACACCGAAACCTACGTGGCGATGAAGCTGCAGGTGGACACCTGGCGCTGGGCCGGCGTGCCGTTCTACCTGCGCACCGGCAAACGCCTGCGCGAACGCACCACCGAGATTGCGATCCGCTTCAAGCCCGCGCCGCTGGCGCCGTTCCGCAGCACCGAGGTGGGCGGCTACGGTCCCGACTGGCTGGTGCTGCATATCCAGCCGGACGAGGGCATCTCGCTGCAGTTCGACGTCAAGCGCCCGGGCGCGCAGGTGGCGCTGGCACCGGTGCGCATGGACTTCCGCTACCGCGACTGGTTCCCCAAGGAATACACGGTGGGCTACGAGCGCCTGCTGCAGGACTGCATGAACGGCGAAGCCGGCCTGTTCCAGGACGCGGCCATGGTGGAAGGCGCCTGGCGCATCGTGCAGCCGATCCTGGACGCCTGGAAACAACCGGCCAGCGACTTCCCCAACTATGCCGCCGGCAGCGCCGGCCCCTCGGCCGCCGACGCACTGCTGGCCATGAACGGCGGCCACGCCTGGCGCGCCCTCACCCCCGGCCGCAAACCTCCACCGCGCCGCCTGCCGGAGGTGCGTGCGGGTGCCGCAACGCCGGTGAAAAAAGCCCCCAGGAAAGCTGCGAAAAAGACGAGCAAGTCGCCAACCGGGCGTGCATCGGTAGCGACTGCGGCACCGAGTGAAGGCACCGCCGGCGCGAGCCGCAAGGTCGCCAGGAAGGCGGTCACCAAATACTCGAGTAAGAAGGTCGCAAAAACTCCAGCGAAGTCGCTGGGTAAATCAGCGGTAGGCAAGACGGCAAAAGCGCGCAAGCCGCGCAGCTGATCCGCACGCGTCAGCCATGGGTAGCATGGCTGACGCGTTTCCCTAGCTTACGATGGAGCGCGCCGCTTGCCGCTTCACGATTTGTCCTCTATCTATGCTGACACCATGTCCGGCAACACCTAATTGG
The DNA here is from genome assembly GCF_017746015.1 of Xanthomonas sp. A1809. Taxonomy (NCBI): domain Bacteria; kingdom Pseudomonadati; phylum Pseudomonadota; class Gammaproteobacteria; order Lysobacterales; family Lysobacteraceae; genus Xanthomonas; species Xanthomonas sp. A1809. Next base: position 80,555 of record NZ_JAGHWZ010000013.1, read on the forward strand.
TCCTGACTCTCAGCCATGACGTTGCTCGCCATGCGCAGAACCGGCTCCGGACAGGGCATGCAACGCATCATCGCCGTGGCGAGCAGCGGGAGTGAGTATCTCGCTCAGCAGAACCGGTGGTTGAAACGGTAGGCGTTTTCGGCCAGACGAGGTCTGGCATATTTGCCGTGAGCCACGTGACAGGCGCCCCCGGTGGCGCGCTTGAGATTGCCAAGCACCAGTAGCCCACCGAGCGCCTGGCCCGCCTGAGGTCGCTAGGAGTTAACAAGAATCGGTTGTCGGCCTGGCGGCCATTACGTACTATCGCCGCTTGTGCTGACAAGGATTGTCGTATGCGACACGTGTGTATCCCGTTTTTCGCGCAGCCTCTCTCAGGGAAGATGAAGCGCATTGCCCATGTGGCCAACACGCGCCGGAAAGAGATGGATCGCACCAGATCAGCCCGATGGGCGGCTGGGCCAATGTTGCCGCCTGCAGCATTTGACTCGATTGGACCGATTGACTTTTTGCAAGGACTTGCAATGACCACGCCGTACCGTAACCAGAAAAAGACTGGCTCCGCGCGCTTTGCGCCTCTGATGGCGATGCTCTGCCTTCTCTTTCTTTCCCAGCTCGTTTCTGCTCAAGGAAAGAAACAGCAATTCCTGGTGCGTGATGCGGATGGAGCATCCCATGGCACCTATGACACGCAGGCGCAGGCGGAAGCGGCGATCAAGGCGATTCCTGGGTCGCAGTACATGCAGGATGCTTATCGATACGTCGACACTATCAGGGACCAGACAGTCAGCGAAGACGGAAAGATGCTGATCACCTATTGGATGGGGCGCGAGGAAGCCAACGATGAGGACTGGTTATACAGCGTCGACAACATAAAAAACATACCAACAGAACAGGAGGCTTTTGCTTTACTTGTTCAGAGAGCTACGGAAAGGGCTCCTCAATGCGGAACGCCATTGGTCGTCCCTACAAATAAGTGGGGGGACATCAGCTATGGCCCATATCCGGAATATGACATTGGATTGGAGACGCAAGCAAGGCACTATGTCGTTAACGGATATTATGACGATTGCAGCGGCACATATGCGTATGGTGCTGGGATACTGCGTACTAGGCGAAGCGTTTGCCCTAAGCAATACACCAATTGGCACATCAGCGACCAGGGCTGCACGAATAAGCAAATCCTTGCGACGATTGAAGTCACCGCCCCGCAGTGTGAGAGTCAGCCAAGTGGTAGCCAAAATAGCGGCGGCAACCCCGGCATGGTCGGCAATCCCTGCGACGTCAAGACCGGCGAGAAATTCCAGGCCGAGCGCGATTTCGATCTGGGCTGGCTTGCCCTGACGCGTTACTACCATTCGGGCATCGCGCTGAACACTGGAGGGTTCGGTCCCGGCTGGACGTTCTCGCACAGCCTGCATCTGACGATACAGGGCGATGTGTTGGGGCTGGTAGAGGGCAGCGGTTACGCCGTGCCGTTCCGCAAGGTGGGCTCGGACTATCGCGCGGCCAATGCCTCTGGCGAGCGCATCATCGCCAATGGCGGCCAGTGGGCACTGTATCGCCAGGACGCCATCTACAGTTTCGACGCCAAGGGCAAGCTGATCTCGCGCATGGCAGAGGATGGCAGTGGTCTGGCGTATGCCTACAACGCACGTGGACGGCTGCAGAGCATCACCTCGCTGCAGGGTCGCTCCATCCAACTGGTGTACGCCAACGACAGCGACGACGCGCTGATCACCGGCATCGTCTCCGGTGGCGTACAGCTCGCCAGCTACGGCTACGATCAACAGCGCCTGGTCACCGTGACCTATGCCGATGGCAAGGGCCGGACCTATCACTACGAGGACACACGCTTTCCCCGGCACCTGACCGGCGTCACCACGGAAGACGGCCAGCGCTTCAGTACCTTCACCTATGACGATGCCGGCCGCGCAATCTCCAGCCAGCATGCCGGCGGCGTCGATGGCGTCACGCTTGTATATTTGTCCACCGGCACCGCCGTCACCGATGCCCTGGGCAACACGGTTGATTACACGATGACCACCGCGGGCGGCGAATCTCCGAAGATCGCATCCGTGGCAAGAAGCGACGGTGCGATGCGCTATGCCTACTACGATCAGGCGACCGATTATCGCAGGAGGCTCAGCGCGGTGACCGACAGGCGTGGGGTGCAGACCAGGCATGGCTATTCGGAGCTGACCGAGAATGGCGTGGATATCAATGTCCACACCGTCCAGGAGGCGTTTGGACTTCCGCAAGCACGTACGACCACGACCCGGACGACCGCCGGCTCCAACCGGATGCTCTCGATTCAAAGCGCCGGACGCACCATTTCCTACATCCGCAATGAGCGACTTCAGCCCATTCAAGTGTCGACGATCGGTGCAACGTCCAGTGAGAGGCGCGACGTGGCGTACAGCTACTGCGAGGCATCGGATGTCGCCGCAGCAGATAGCACCTGCCCGGTCCTGGGCTATCTGAAGTCCATCGATGGCCCACGCACGGATATCGATGACCGCACCACCTACAACTATTATCCCATCGATGCCGCTGGGTGCCAGACCGGCACTGGACCGTGCCCGTATCGCAAGGGCGACCTCAGGCAGACCATCAACGCCCGCGGCCAGATTCGCGAGAATCTGAGCTATGACGCAGCGGGGCGCGTCCTTTCTGCCGTCGACGAGAACGGGGTGCTGACCGATTACAGCTACCACCCGCGTGGCTGGTTGGCATCGACCACGGTGCATGGCGCTGGTTCCGCGCAGAACCGCGTCACCACGTTCGAGTACTGGCCCACCGGCTTGGTCAAGCGCATCATCCAGCCCGACGGGACCTATACGGCCTTTGTCTACGACCAGGCCCAACGCCTCACCGATGTCACCGATACGCTGGGCAACAGCGTCCATTACGTGCTCGATAACGCTGGCAATCGTCTGGAGGAGCAGACCAAGGACGCGCAAGGTGCGCTCACGCGCAGCCTGAGTCGCATCTACAATCAATTGGGCCAACTGAAAACGCAGGCAGACGCGACCGCAAACCCCACCGACTACGCCTACGATGCAAACGGCAACCTGCGCTTGATCACCGACGCCTTCGGCCGTAGCACCCAGCAAGAGCACGACCCCCTCGGCCGGCTTGCACGCACGTTGCAGGATGTCGATGGCATCAAGGCCGAAACCAATGTGGGTTACGACAACCTGGATCGCCCGCTGCAGGTCAAGGACCCCAAACGCCTGGACACCCGTTACACATACAACGGGCTCGGCGACATCCTGAAACTGACCAGCCCGGATACCGGCGTCACCAGCTACACCTACGACAGCGCAGGCAACCGCGCCACGCAGACCGATGCGCGCGGCGTCACCTCCACCTACGGCTACGATGCGCTCAACCGCGTCTTGAGCATCAGTTACCCAACCGCCGCCTTCAATGTCAGCTATATCTATGACGTCACGCAAAGCGTGTGCGCCAGTGGTGAGACATTCACGGTGGGGCGTCTGGCCAAGCTGCAAGACAGCAGTGGTACGACGCAGTACTGCTACAACCGCTTCGGCGAGGTGGTGCGCAAGGTGCAGACGGTCAACGGCAAGGCACTGGTGTTGCGCTACGACTACACACCCGGCGGCCGCCTGCGGTCGATGGTCTACCCGGACGGGACTGCGGTCGATTACATCCGCAACGCGCAAGGGCAGACGACGGAGGTTGGGGTGACCGCACCGGGCGGTAGCCGCCAGCGTCTGCTGAGCAATGCGACCTACTATCCGTTCGGCCCATCCTCCGGGTGGACCTACGGCAACGGCCGCAAGCTCTCGCGCATGTACGACCAGGACTACCGGCCGCAAAGTATCCAGGACGCCCGCGCGGGCGGCTTGGAAATCGGTTTCGGTTTCGATGCCGTTGGCGACCTCACCGTCCTGACACCGGCCGGCAATCCAACACCAGAACTTCGCCTGGACTACGACGCGCTCGGCCGGCTCACTGCGCTCAAGGATGGCACTACCGAGGCGGTGATCGACGGCTATAGCTACGATGGCACCGGCAACCGCCTGAGTGCCAAGGTCGGCGGCGCCACGCAGGACTACACCTATCCGACGACCAACCACCGCCTAAGCGCAGTCGCAGGCGTGGCGCGCACCTACGACAAGATGGGCAACACCCTCACCATCGGCGGCAAGGCGCGCGAGTACCTGTACGACACTGCGGGCCGCATGACCCAGGTCAAGCGGGCAGGCGTTGCAGTCATGAACTACCGCTACAACGCTCGCGGCGAGCAGGTACGCCGTTATCTGGGCACTGCCAACACCTATACGCTCTACGACGAGGCAGGCCACTGGCTCGGCGACTACGACACCAACGGTGCGCCTAAGCAACAAGCGATCTGGCTGGACGACCTGCCGGTGGGCCTGCTAGCCAACGGTGGTCAATTGCACTACATCGAACCTGACCACCTCGGCAGCCCGCGCGTCGTCGTCGATGCCGCGCGCGACGTCGCCGTGTGGAGCTGGAGCCTGAAGGGCGAAGCCTTCGGCACCACCGCGCCCAACCAGGATCCGGATGGAGACGGTACCGCGATGGTGTTCGACATGCGCTTCCCGGGACAACGGTTTGATGCGGCGAGCGGGTTCAATCAGAACTACTTCCGGGATTACGATGCGGCGGCAGGCCGGTATGGGCAGAGTGATCCGATTGGATTAAGAGGAGGGCTGAATAGCTACTCATATGCTAACAGTCGCCCGTTTTTCTCCTCTGATCCATTTGGCCTTCGTGCGCCATTTCCTCAAGAATCTGCTTTTATTGGTGCTCTGTTCGGTAGCAACTTCGATACGGCATCATTAGATATCCAGCAAGCATCGGGAAGTCGCGGCTCATCTCTCCGTGGCAGCAATGTTAAGCTGCCGAGAAGCCTTTTTATTGATGGCGATATAGGCAAAGGCATCGACCTCAATAAAGTTGAAGCGCGCTCAACTCTTGCTCATGAGGTCTTTCATGTGTGGCAGCGTCGTAGAGGTGCAAAGGTCACCTCACGCCTCATACTTCCTCAGGTTGGATATACGCTTGGCTTTGGGAGCCCCTATGACTACGCAAGTCCCTCTAGTGCTGAACAAGCATCTCAATACTTCAATGCGCTTTTTGGAGATGGCAAGTACGAAGCACAGGCTCAGTTATGGGAGGATTCGTATCTTGCTAGCGACTCAAGTAGCTTGGCCAGAGAAATTTGGATTGCTTTGCAAAACGAGGTTCAAAATGGGTGCGTCGGACAATGATTGCTAATAATTTAAAGCTGGCAATTATTCTTATGATCTCCTTGTCTGCTTGTGCTGCTCCCGGCCAAGGTATGAAAGCCAAGAGGACAAAGGAGGTTGGTAACGCTATAGTCCGTTCAATCGAAGCTTATCGCCTTGAGAGGGCTGCCTATCCAAAGTCAATTGATGAGCTCGGAAATTATAAGGAACTCATGGCAGATGTTGATTCCGCAAATATAAAGCTATTCTTTGTCTCAAATTCGCCTGGCCATTACGAGTTGATAATCAAGTATTTTGGCCCGGGCAGTAACATGTGCGTGCATCGATCTTCAGACGCTGAAAATTTATGGAATTGTACTGGAAGCTACTGATTGGATGTCACCACGTGAGTCACCCAGGATTACAAGACATTTACGTGCGTCTAAGTGACGATCCGTTGGAGGTGTTTTGAGGATTACGATACCGTTGGCGAGAACGGTGCGCTATCCCAACGTCCTCCGGTGAAAGAGCGGAGTCAGGTTGAATTATAAGGCCAATCTGACTTCGGTTCCCGACACCAATACTGCACCCAAGCAGCAAGCGATCTGGCTGGACGACCTGCCGGTGGGCCTGCTAGCCAACGGCGCTCAACTGCACTACATCGAACCCGACCACCTCGGCAGCCCGCGTGTGGTCGTCGATGCCGCCCGCGATGTCGCCGTGTGGAACTGGAGTCCGAAGGGCGAAGCCTTCGGTAACACCGCGCCGAACCAGGATCCGGATGGGGATGGCATTGCGATGGTGTTCGACATGCGGTTCCCTGGGCAGCGCTTTGATGCAGCGAGCGAATTCAATCAGAACTACTTTCGTGACTATGATGCTGCTACTGGTCGGTATGGGCAGAGTGATCCCCTGGGCCTAACTGCGGGCTTGGCAACCTATGGATATGCTGCATCCAATCCGTTGAACGCGATGGATTTATATGGCTTACTGGAACTCAACGATCCTGCAACCTGGCCTAACGTTCCTCAGCCTATCGTCGACTTTTCTGCCGGAATGGGAGATACCGTAAGCTTCGGTGCGACAAATGTAATCAGGGACTGGGCTGGGACCGTAAGCTCCCCCGTCAAGCAG
>NZ_JAGHWZ010000014.1:0-213 GCF_017746015.1 Xanthomonas sp. A1809
CCACCGACACCGTGTTGGCACGGTCGGCAACCGAACCCTGGCCCAGTGCCACGGCGCCTTGTGCCGTGGCGCGGGCGCCCTGGCCGATCGCCGTGCCCGACGCGGCCGTCACCTGCGCGCCTTCGCCCATCGCCACGGCATTGGTCGCCACCGCCGCGATCTGCGTGTTGGCACCCACCGCCGTACTGCCATCGGCATTGACGCGGGCATTGC